>JBEKFD010000019.1:0-34932 GCA_050013495.1 Occallatibacter sp.
GCGGCACGGTATCATCGATCATCGGCGGCTGGAAGTTCGATCGCGAAAAACCCAAAAAATAACGCACGCCAATGAAGGGTACGGACTTCAAACCGTACAATTAGTCAGCCATTCCTTCAGGGGCCCCGGCCCCCGGGGGAATGGAATCTCAAGAGGTTCGATTTGCCCGAAGACCCGCAAAGCAAAACCTTGATTTTGGGCCTGGGCAACGTCCTGATGGGCGATGAAGGCATCGGCGTCTACGTTGTGCGCGAACTCGAAAAGCGCCACCTGCCCGCTAACGTCGAATGTCTGGACGGCGGCACCGGCGGCTTCACGCTGCTGGAGCCACTCGAAGACGCCAACCGCATCATCATTGTGGACGCAGCCAACGACGGCAACCCCGAAGGCACCGTCTCCCGCACCACGCCGCGCTTTGCGCGCGACTACCCGCCCACGCTTACCGCGCACGACGTGGGAATGAAAGACCTGCTCGACGTCTTCTACATTCAGGGCGGTCACCACGAGATTATTCTTTACGCCATCACCATCGACCCGAAGCAGCCCATCCGCATGAGCCTTTCGGTCGAAGGCGAGATAGCGTCACTCGGAGCGAAGCCGAAGGGGACCTGCGTCCGATCGTTCCTCATTATCCCTTAACCCGGATTGGAGATCGTGCTATCGTTCAAGAGTATGGCTACGATGTTGCAAATCCCGCTGGAACAGTACCTGGCTAAGAGCTACCGGCCGGACTGCGAATACGTGGACGGAGAAATCAGGGAGCGCAACGTGGGCAAGTATGAACACGCGCGGATTCAAGCGTTACTAGCTCTTTGGTTTGGAAACCATGAGCAGCAGTGGGCAATCCAGGTCGTAACCGAACAGCGCGTCCAGGTGTCGAAAACCCGTGTTCGCATTCCCGATGTAACGCTGCTTCCACTCGGCGCCCAGCCGGATGTCATCATCGACCCGCCACTGTTGATCATCGAAATCCTGTCTCCCGACGATAGCTATTCCGATACCCAGGAGCGTGCTCGCGACTACCGCGAAATGGGAGTAGGGACGATCTGGATCATCGATCCGAAAACGCGCACCGGCCGAGTCTGTTCCGGAACAAAGTGGATCGAAGCGTCACGCCTGGAAGTGGAAAACAAACCCTTCTATGTCAACCTGCCTGAGATCTTCAGCCAGTTGACCCAGCGCGTTTAATTAATTCGCGCTGCTCTTCGCCTTCCACCCCAGATAATCCAGCAACCACTTCCACGTACCATCCATCGTCTGCTTCGCCGGTGGCGGCGCAACCGCAGCCGTCGGAAAGCGAACCGGCTTACCTCGATAAGCATCCGCCAATTGCTTGAACACCCTCCCCTGCTCCTTCACGCGTCCATCGTTCGTCAACAGCCCCAGGCTGTACTCCAGCGAATCAAATGCAAACTTCCGATTCACGTCGTGGCTGTCCCAATAGGTGAACCAGCTCACCCCACTCTCAATGCCCGCCGTTACCGCCTTCTCCAGCCACTCCGCCTGCCCTTTCTCGGGCAGCGCCTCAATGCAGGTATTGAATTCCCCGGCCCACACCGGCTTCTGAGCGCTGCCCGCATAGGACCGAACCAGCGCCGCAAACGCAGCCAGTATCCTGGTGCTCGGCGGGTCCATCGGCCCCCCGTACTTCAGCGCCTCCGCCCACCAGGGATACGCGTGAATCACCGGAAAGCGATTCGCCGCCAGCGCCCGCGCAGAAAAAGTATCCGCCTCGAACCACGGATGATGATCCACTCCATTCACATGCAGGCCTTCGGGTAACTCGGAGTTCATCAACGCGAACATCTTGCCCATCCACGCGTCGCCCAATGCGGTTTTCGCCTTCCAGCAGGTATTCATCTCATTGCCAAAGTCGAATCCGATGATGTTTGGGTGCACCTTCATCCTCCCCGCCAATTCGCGGATAAACAACTCCTGCGCCTTCCCGATTTCCGCATCGGTATAGAGCGCCGGGTCGGGCTTGTTGAAAGGCGGCAAAAAGTACCACCCGCTCAGTTGTCCGGTAAACACCGTCACCAGCGCATCCAGGTTGCGTTCCCCCATTAGCCCCAGCAGGTGATTCAACCTCTCCAGATGCGCGCCGCTTACCCACGTCAGATTAGGCTGAAAATAAGGCCAGATCAGCATGATTCTCAGATGATCCGCGCCCAGCGCCGCAATCGCATCCAGGTCCCGCTTGATCGGATCAGCGTCCCAGTTGTTCCAGCAAAACCACCATTCGTGCGACGGCGTATAGTTGACGCCGAAACGATGCCGGTCGAGGGCATTGTTCATCTTCTTATCGCCGCCCGCACCGGGTTGCGCCCAAGCGGCCGTAACCTTCCCGCCTTGCCCCATGGCCCGCCCCGCACCCAAGGATGCACTCACCGCGGCACCCGCCCCGCTCACCAAAAACTTGCGCCGATTCATGGCACTCACCTCATCCCATTTCATTGCGTCGCAAGGATATACCAATGGTTCAGTCCATAATGCGCGTCGGCCATTTCCTGAATTGAATTTGTCTTTTCCACGCCTTCCAGCTATCATGCCTGTATGAAGAACACCCTGTGTTGTCGCCTCTCTTTTCTGCATTGCGCGCAGAGGTGACTTGGGTCTGACGAGTCTGATCGAGCTTCAAGGTTTCCAATCGCCCGCGACGCAGCAACGCTGCCGCGGGTTTTCTATTTCTGAGCCCAAAGGGAGAACATGGCCGAAGCCACACCTCAAAAAGAAACCAAAGCCCAGCGCGCCGAGCGCCTCAAGCTCGCGAAGAACCCGTGGGAGGCCTTCGATGAGGTGCGCGCCTTTGCCCGCGCCGGCCGCTCCAGCGTAGTGCCCGAGTGGGCCTCGCTCTACTTCAAATGGTGGGGAATCTATACCCAGGGTGACGGCGTAGGGGCCACCGGCGGCAAGGGCGGTGAAGGGCTCACGTCTGATTACTTCATGATGCGCATCGCCATCCCCAACGGCATCCTCTCCGCGCACCAGCTGCGTGTCATCGCGCAGCTCACCAAGCAGCACGCCCGCAACCTGGCCGACATCACCGTCCGCCAGGCCATTCAGCTTCACTGGCTCACCATTGAGTCCCTCCCCGAAGTGGTCGATGCGCTCGACGCCATCGGCCTCTCCCCCAAAGGCGCATGCGGCGATGTTGTGCGCAACGTGACCGGCTGCCCGCTCGCCGGCGTGGCCGCCGACGAGTTGATTGACGCCGCCCCCTTGGCTCACAAAATCGCTGAACTGCTCAACGGCAACTCCGAGTTCTATAACCTTCCCCGCAAATTCAAAATTTCTGCCACCGGCTGCCCCTCCTGGTGCAGCGTTCCCGAGATCAACGACATTGGCTTCACCGCGGCCAAGCACGAAGGACAGGTCGGCTACTCGGTGCGCGTCGGCGGCGGCCTCTCCCGCGAGCCGCACATCGCCGTCCGCCTCAATGCATTCGTGCTCCCCCACCAGGCCGTCTCCGTGGCGCGCGGCATTGCGGAAATCTTTCGCGACCAGCAAGGCCTGCGCGAAAGCCGCGAACGCGCCCGCATGAAGTATCTCTTCCTCAAAGAAGGTTGGACCGCCGACAGCTTCCTTACCGAACTCCAGTCGCGCCTCGATTTCACGCTGTTGCCCGGCGTCCCTGAGCAAGTGCCCGACGACATCTTCCGCGATCATGTCGGCGTCACGCGGCAGCGCCAACCCGGATTGAGTTCAGTCGGCGCCAGCGTGCTCCGCGGCCGCCTTTCCGGAGACCAATTGGAAGCCGCAGCCGATCTCGCCGAGCGGTTCGGTAGCGGAGAGCTCCGCACCACCGTCTCGCAAAACCTGCTCTTCATCGACATCCCTAACAACAAGACGCCCGAGCTTATCCGTGAACTCGGGAAAATCAATCTCCACGTCGAAGGCTCGTCTTTCTGGCGCGGCGCAATTGCCTGCACCGGTACAGAGTTCTGCAAGCTCGCCATCACTGAAACCAAGGGCTTCACGCGTTGGATCGTCGACGAACTTGAAGAGCGCCTGCCCGGATTCGACCAGCAACTCAAGCTCAACGTAACCGGCTGCCCCAACGGCTGCGGCCAGCACTGGGTGGCCGACATTGGCATTGAAGGCAAGAAGATCAAGCATGAAGGCAAGCTCACCGACGCGTACTATTTCTGCCTGGGCGGAGCAGTCGGCCAGCACGCCGCCGTCGCGCGCCCCGTCGGCTACCGCTGCCCTGCGCCGCTCGTCCCGGAAGCCATCGAGCGCCTGCTGCGTCAGTATCTGGCCGATCGCGTCCCCAACGAAAACCTGCGCGCCTGGTTCAGCCGCCACAGCGACGAAGAACTCCGCGCCCACTTAGCCGGCGAAGTCCTGGCCCCCGTAGAACGCGACGTCCCCACCGGCCCCGTCCCGCACGGCGTCGCCGATTGAGGTTCAACGCATGAGTTTGTTGCCCATTTTCCTGAAACTCGCCAACCGTAACTGCCTCCTCGTTGGAGCAGGCAACGTCGCGCTCGACAAGATCGGCAGCCTTCTCTCCACGGGCCTCAACCTGCGCGTTGTCGCTCCAAACGCACGGCCCGAGATCCAACAGCTTGCCAAAGATCGCAAGCTCGAATGGATCAACCGCCGCTTCGAACCTGCAGATCTCGACAACAACTTCCTCGTTATCGCTGCCACCGACGCGCCCGAAGTCAATGCCCTCGTCTATCAGGGATGCGTCGAGCGAAACATCCTCTGCAACAGCGTCGACGACATTCCCAACTGCGATTTCTTTTTCGGCTCGGTTGTCAGCCGTGGCAATCTGCAAATCGCAATCTCCACTACCGGGGAAAGTCCCGCAGTCGCCCAGCGTCTCCGTCGCGAAATAGACGCGCAACTCCCGCAAGACCTCGGCGACTGGCTTGAGAATCTTGGGGCGCTCCGCCGCGAAGTCCTCGCTCTTCATCCGCGCGGCGAAGCACGCAAGACCCTCCTCCATCAGTTGGCCGAGCTCCCCGTTTGCGCCTCCGCCACCTGCCCTTCACGCCAGATGGCGCTCGCACCCCTCGCAGAACAAAAGAGTAAAGTTTTCCTTGTCGGCGCAGGCCCCGGTGACCCCGACCTGCTCACCGTGAAAGCCCTGCGCCTCATCCAGACCGCAGGCGTAATCCTCCACGACGACCTCGTCCCGCATGCCATTCTTCAGCTAGCCTCGCCGCTTGCCGAAGTCGTCAACGTCGGCAAACGCTGCGGCACAATGACCATTACGCAGGACGAAATCAACGCGCTTATGATTCGCCACGCCCGCGCCCGTCGCAGCGTAGTCCGCCTCAAGAGCGGCGATCCGCTCATCTTCGGACGCGCTGCCGAAGAGATCGCCGCGCTCACCGAAGCGGGCGTAGATTTTGAGATCGTCCCCGGCATCACTGCCGCTTTCGCCGCTGCGGCGGCCATCGGCTGGCCTCTCACCGACCGCAACAGCGCCTCGAACCTGACCTTCTCCACCGGCCACCACGCACAGTCGCACAACCAGTCGTCGCTGCCAGAAATTGAAGACACCACCCGCGTCGTCTACATGCCCGGCCGTGACCTGCATCTGCTCGCAGCCGAGTGGCTGCAGCAAGGCCTCCCCGCCGACTTCCCCTGCGCCATAATTTCCAATGCAGCGCAACCAAACCAGCAAGTTCGATGTACCACCCTCGCCGCCCTCGGGGACCTCGCGCCCGTCCCCGCGCCGAGCCTGCTGATTGCCGGTTGGACCATGCGCAGCATGTTTGCCGCGGAGCAATCGATCCCAGCCGCCGCTCAAGTCACAGCCTGATTTTCAAATCGTCCCTCGGAGACTCACCATGCCGGAATCCAACTCCGTCGCGCCCCGGCGCGGCATTTCGCTCGACTCTTATGCAGTGAGCCTCGCGCTGCTTCTCGCGCTGCTCGTGCGCCTCAACCTGATTCCACCCGTGAAGTGGTGACGGACTCACTTGAAAGGAGAATGAAATGGCCTCAACCGCACTCGCTGCACGCCAGTCCTCCAGCCTTGGCCGACAGGTGGTTGCTCTCATCCCCGGCTTGCTCTTGTTGGCTGCCGTCGGTTACGCAGGCAAGCTCATCGAACAATCCATCGCCCTCCACACCAAATCTCATCACATCACCTTCCCCAACATTGAATACGTCCTCTGGGCCATCGTCATCGGCCTCGTCATTGCCAACACAACCGGGGTACCGCGCGTTTTTCAGGCGGGCGTCGCGACGTATGAATTCTGGCTCAAGGCGGGCATCGTGCTGCTCGGCTCACGCTTTCTTCTTGGCGATGTCCTCCACCTCGGCGGAATTTCACTCTTGCTTGTCGCCGTCGCGCTTTCCCTCTCGCTCACCTTCATGCACCTGCTGGGCCGCGCCTTCAAACTCAAGCCCAAGCTTACCTCGCTGCTCGCCATCGGCTCGGCAATCTGCGGAGTCTCGGCTATCATCGCTGCCAAACCCTCCATCGACGCAGACGACGAAGACGCCTCCTATGCCATCGCTGCGATCCTTGCACTCGGGGCGCTGTCGCTTTTCACCTTCCCGCTCATCGGCCACTCGCTCCACCTCAGCGACAAAGCCTATGGCCTCTGGGCCGGCCTGGCCGTCGACAACACCGCGGAAGCAACCGCAGCAGGCGCGCTCTACTCCGATGCTGCCGGCAAGGTTGCCGTTCTGGCCAAGACAACGCGTAACGCGCTTATTGGCTTCGTCGTGCTGGCCTATGCCATTTATTGGGCCTCGCGCGGCCAGGCCCAGGCCGTCGGAAACAAGGCTGCATTTCTGTGGCGCAAATTCCCGAAATTCGTTCTCGGATTTCTGCTGATTTCGCTGCTCGCAACCCTAGGTTTCTTCAGCAAGCCGCAACTGTCCAGCCTGGCCAACCTTTCGCGATGGGCATTCCTCTTGACTTTTGCAGGAGTCGGTCTGCGCACCAACCTCCGCGAACTCGGCATGCAAGGTTGGCGGCCCTTTGCCGTCGGCGCCATCGGCGAAATCTTCATCGCCCTGGTAACTCTAGGCCTCGTCTTCGGCGCGGACCGGTTCCTCCACCTGTAATCGATATTCATGTGTAGACAGCCGCGATCCGTTGCGGCACTTGAAGGGACCACCTCCCGTCAGGGAGGAATGGATAATACCCCGGATGAAGTCCGTTCCGACGGACGAAATCCGGGGAGAAGCGCCGCCTTCGACCCCTCCGCCCCGGGGGGCCGGTACGAAGCCCCAAACCGTTCCAAGTCCTCTCCTTGGGGCCTTTCGATCCAGTGCTGACGGCCATCCCTCCTGCTATACTCCATCTGTTTAGCTCACTTTCTCCGCCCTGATCGAGGAGTGCGATTGTGACTCATGCACAATCCGGCAAGTCCCAAGTCTTCTCTGCACAACGCAAATTACGTCTCGCCTACTTCGTAACCCATCCCATTCAATATCAGGCCCCGCTGTTAAGAAAAATCGCTCAAGAGCCAGACATCGACCTCAAGGTATTCTTCAGTTCCGATTTCTCTGTGCGCGGCTATGTCGATAAGGGATTCGGCGTCCGCGTCGAGTGGGATACGCCTCTGTTAGAGGGCTATAACTACGAGTTTCTGCCGGTGCTGTGGCGCGTGCACAACGAAAAGACGGCCGGCCCTGTTGGCCCCCTCAATTACGGAATCAAGCGCAAGCTAACCGAGGGACAATTCGATGCTGTATGGGTGCATGGGTATAACTACCTCACTAACTTGCAGGCCATTCGCGCCGCTAACTCGATGCGCATCCCGGTCCTGCTGCGCGCCGAATCCACACTGCAAGATCGTCCCCGTTCCCGGATGAAGCTTGCAATGAAGAAGCTCTTCTTCAGCCGATTGAAGCCCAGGATCTCCGCAGTTCTGTCCATCGGCGAGGAGAACGCAGTTTACTGGAAGCACAACTTCGGCGAACAAATCCCCATATTTCCCTGCTATTACGCAGTTGACAATCAATTCTTTCAACGCGAATGCACTGTCGCTTCGAGAACGCGAGAAGAATTCCGAGCTTCCCTGGAGCTCGAACCTGGACGCCCTGTCATTCTCTTCGCCGCCAAGCTCATCCCCCGCAAGCGGTGCGCCGATTTGCTGCAAGCCTACATGCAGTTATCCAAATCCAGCACCATTGAACCCATCCCCTATCTGCTCATAGTCGGCGACGGCGAGCAACGATCAATGCTGGAAAACCGCGCCAATGAAGCACGTCCAGGCGACATCCGCTTTCTCGGCTTCCGCAACCAGTCCGAGCTTCCCCGCTTCTACGATCTTTGCAACGTGTTCGTGCTTGCCTCCGTCGACGAGCCCTGGGGACTCGCCATCAACGAAGTCATGAACGCCGCGCGACCCGTGATCGTTTCCGACCAGGTCGGCTGCCAAAAGAACCTTGTGCATCCAGGCTTAAACGGCTTCGTCATCCGCGCCGGCGATGCAAGCGGGCTCGCCGAGAGTCTCCGAAATGTGCTCGCAAACAGTCAAACGGCTCAAACAATGGGCGCCGAAAGCCTGCGCATCATCACGCAATTTGATTTCGAACAGAATGTCTCCGGCCTTCGCCAGGCTCTTCACGCCGTGGCGCCGGGTTTCCCCCCAGAGAATCTGTGAGTAAGTCAGTCCTGTAAACAGGCGCATCGGGAATGGTCGAGGCTTGACAAATCTGCCGCTTTGCGCTCAAATATGACTACTGGTCATTTATGAGCAAGAGTCGCTCCAAACGTCCCGTTGAACCTCAAGAACCACCCCCCGCTGAACATCTGCCCCACCTCGAGCACATGAGCCGGCGGCAGCGCCGCGCAGCTGAAACCCGTCTCCGCCTGTTCCGGTGTGCGCTCAAACTCTTCTCTGAACGCGGATTCCCCAACGTCACAGTCGAAGACATCACCCAGGCCGCGGACGTCGGCAAAGGCACGTTCTTCAACTACTTTGAGAGCAAGGAACACGTGCTCGGAGTCATGGCGGAAATCCAGCTTGGCAAGGTGCGGGAATCCGCCGCCCTCGCCGAACATGGGCAACACACCATTCAATTCGCATTGCACCACCTCTTCCATCGCGCCGCTGAGGAACCCGGCCGAAGCCCCGACCTGGCTCGCGCCCTAATCTCCTGCTTCCTGGCCAGTGAGGGCGTCCGCAATATCATTGAGCGCAATATGAAAGAAGGCCGCAAATTGATTGCGCGCGTGATCGCCGCAGGCCAAAGGCGAGGAGAAATCAACCCTCGCCTGAAAAGGGAAAAAGTAGCCATCCAAGTTCTCCAGGCGTTCATGGGAACCGTACTGTTATGGTCGCTGCACGAGCAACCCGCCCTGGATGCTTGGATGGAAGACAGCTTTCAACATTTCTGGAGGGCGGCTGCGCTCTCCGGGAAAGAGCAGAAGCCATGAAAATCGGATTTCGCACCTTCGTCTTACTCTCTCTGGCAGTCCCAATCCTAATTCCACCAGTCGCTCCCTTCGCAAGCGCACAGCAGCCGGCCCCCATGCGCCTGACCTTGCAGGAGGCGATTCAGAGGGCACTCCAGGCCAACCTCAATGTGCTTGTCGGCGCCACGCACGTAGACGAAGCTGAGGGCACGCGCATGCGCCGCGCGTCTGCCGCGTTGCTTCCGCGCATCAGCGTGCAAAGCTACGCCAATGTGCAGAATCGCAATCTGCGCGCCTTCGGTCTCTCTCTGCCCGGCGTCCCGATCCCCAGCGTGGTGGGCCCGTTCTCCAATTACGATTTCCGGGTCTACGCGCAGCAGAATATTGTCGACCTTGAAAGCTATCGCAGTCTGAAAGC
Source organism: Occallatibacter sp. (assembly GCA_050013495.1). Classification (GTDB taxonomy): domain Bacteria; phylum Acidobacteriota; class Terriglobia; order Terriglobales; family Acidobacteriaceae; genus Telmatobacter. The sequence goes on from JBEKFD010000019.1 coordinate 9,756, forward strand.
AAGTGAACGCGCGGTCGATTCCGGCAAGATGGATCTTGAGGATGCGCGCGATCTCATCGCCCGCGTGATTGCCGGTCTCTACCTCAACGCGCAGTCGGCGGCCGCCCGCGCCGCAGCCGCCCAATCGCGCGTCACCGATTCCACCACCCTCTACAAATTGGCCAAAGACAAACACGACACCGGCACTGCAACGGGAGTGGATGTGCTGCGCGCCGATGTGCAATTAGCCAACGACAAACAGTCGTTGCTCATCGCGCAAAATCAGTTCAAGCAGTCATTGCTTTCATTGGCGCGCAACCTGGGCATGGAACCCGCCACGCCGCTCGAACTCGCCGAGCCGCTCGTCTATCGCCCCATCAACCAGGATGAGTCCGATTCCCTTGTGCCCGCCGCGCTCGCCTCCCGCGCTGACTACCTATCGCTTGCCGCTCAACGCCAGCAGTTGTTTGAGCAGCAGAGCGCCAATCGAGCCCGCTCTTATCCGAAAGTCAGCATCAACGGCAACTTTGGCGGCATCGGCCGCAGCATCGGCGGCGTGCAGGCCACCGGCCTTATTCAGGGTCAAATCGACTTCACTGTCTTCGATCGCGATCGCCAAGGCGAGGCCGCCGAACTCGCCAGCCGCGTCAGGCGAATCGACGATCAGATCGCCGATCTGCGCCGTGGAATCGACGAAGACATCCGTGAGGCGCTCTTGAATCTCGACTCCGCCGCGCAGCAGGTCACCGTCGCCGAAGAAGGACAGAACCTTGCGCGCCGCGAACTCGAACTTGCGCAGGACAGATTCCAGTCCGGCGCCGCCAACAACGTCGAGGTCGTTACCGCGCAGGATGAGCTTGCCCGCGCTGAGGACAATTACATCCTCGCAATTTCCAGCCACATAGACGCAAAGTTTGCCCTCGCCCGCGCTCAAGGAAACACGGAGAAGAACATTTTGCAATCGATGGGAGATCCATAGGCCGCTCTTGAATACGGCCCTGGGTTCCGCTTTCATCACACGAGGTTCGAAATCATGAAACGAGCCATACCAATCTTGATCCTGCTGGCCGCGGCCATTGCCGCCGGCGTGTACTTTTATCCGCGCCTTGCCAAAAAGGCGCAGCCCTCCAATCAGCTCACTCTCTCCGGCAACATTGAAGCCCACGAGAGCCTGGTAGGCTTCAAGGTCGAGGGCCGCATCGTCGATCTGCCCGTCGAAGAAGGGCAGCGCATTGAACAAGGGGCTCTGCTGGCCCGCCTGGAAGACGCCGATTTCAAGCAGAAGGTTCGCATCGATGAAGATACCGTGCGCGTGCGCGAATCCAATCTCGCGCTCACCCTCGCCGGAACCCGCCAGCAGGAATTGAAGGCTACTCAGCAGAGCATGATCGATGCCCAGGCCGACTTCGAGCAGAAGCAGCTCGACAACGACCGCATGCAGCGCTTGTTTGCAAAAGATGAGGTCTCTGCGCAGGAGCGCGATCTGGCCGCCACCGCTCTCAAGCGCGCCGATGCAATCTTCAAGGCCGCGCAGCAACGCTACAACGAGGCCGTTGAAGGCAGCCGTAAAGAGGACATCGCCATTGCACAAGCCAACCTGAATGAGGCCGGCGCCAACCTCGGTCTCTCCCGCGTCAATCTCAACTACACCATCCTCCACGCTCCGTCCTCAGGCATCGTTACGGTCCGCGAGGCTGAGCTCGGCGAAGTGGTCGCGCCCGGAACTCCGGTGGTGACCATCGCCGACCTCGACCACATCTGGCTCCGCGCATACATCGCCGAAACCGATCTTGGCCGCATTCACTGGGGTCAGAATGCAACCATCACGACTGACACTTACCCCGGAAAGCAGTATCACGGTCGAATCTCCTTCATCGCTTCCGACGCCGAGTTCACTCCCAAAAGTGTGCAGACTTATCAGGAGCGCGTCACGCTTGTCTATCGAATCAAGTTCGATATCGACAACCCCAACCACGAACTCAAGCCGGGCATGCCCGCCGACGCTCATCTCGATCTCGCGATAGCTCAGCAGGACACGCGTCCATCGCCCGCGCAGCCCGTCAAACAATGACCGCCCAGTCCCAGCTCGCAATCGTGGCAGATGCACTCACCAAGAGCTTTCCCGGCGTACGCGCTGTTGACGCGCTCAGCTTTGATGTATGCGCAGGAGAAATCTTTGGCCTAGTCGGTCCGGATGGCGCAGGAAAAACTACCACGCTGCGCATGCTGGCCGGAATCATGCCACCCGATGCAGGCCACGCGACGGTTGCCGGATATGACGTCGTTCGCGATCCCGAGGGCGCCAAGCACGCTCTCAGTTACATGCCGCAGCGCTTCGGCCTCTATGAAGATCTCACCGTCGAAGAGAATATCCGCTTCTACGCCGACCTGTTCGGCGTCAAGCGCCCTGAGCGCGAGCAGCGTTCCGAGCAGTTACTGCAAGCCGCCGGCATGGCGGAGTTCCGCAAGCGAATGGCCGGCAAGCTCTCCGGCGGCATGAAGCAGAAGCTGGGCCTGGTTTGCGCGCTCATTCATCGGCCTCGGGTAATTCTTCTCGACGAGCCCACCACCGGCGTCGATCCCGTTTCGCGCCGAGACTTCTGGCGAATCCTTTATGGGTTGATCGCCGAAGGCGTAGCCATTCTCACTTCAACCGCCTACCTTGACGAAGCCGAGCGCTGTCATCGCGTCGCTCTTCTGCACCAGGGCAAGCTGCTCTTTTGCGACACTCCCGCAAACTTGAAAGCCCGCATGGGCAAAGGCGTCTTGTCGGTCACCGGACCCGAGCCACGAAGCCTGCGCACTCAACTCGAGCGCGCTCCAGGAATCTCCAGCCTCGTGCTCACCGGCGACGGCCTGCACGTTGTGGTGGACGATGCAGCGCGCCGCATTCCTGAGTTCAAGGCTCTTCTCAACAACGCGCACGTTCCATTCGACGCCATTCAGCAGGTCGCCCCCTCCATCGAAGACCTCTTTGTCGATGCCGTTAGCAGCAAAGGCGCAGCCAATGCCTGAACCGAACTACTCTGTCGTCGTGGAAAACCTGCGCAAGCAGTTCGGCAGTTTCGTCGCCGTCGATGGGCTGAGTCTCAATATCGCCAAAGGCGAAGTCTTCGGCTTTCTCGGCCCCAACGGAGCCGGCAAATCCACCACCATTCGCATGCTGTGCGGCCTGCTGAAGCCTACCTCAGGCCGTGCTTCCGTGGCCGGATACGATGTGGGCCGCAAACCCGAATCGGTTCGGCAGAACATCGGCTACATGTCGCAAAAATTCTCCCTCTACAACGATCTCACCGTCATCGAAAACCTGCGCCTCTTCGCCGGCCTCTACAGCGTACCCTCCAATGTACTCAAACAGCGCATTGAATGGGCGCTCGAGATGGCAAACCTCAAAGGCCAGGAGAATCTCATCACCAGCACGCTCCCTGGGGGCTGGAAGCAGCGCCTGGCGCTGGGATGCGCCGTGCTGCACAAGCCGCCCGTTCTATTTCTCGATGAGCCAACATCCGGCGTCGACCCTATCTCGCGCCGCCAATTCTGGGATCTCATTCATCACATGGCCGAAGACGGCGTGACGGTGTTTGTCACTACGCATTACATGGAGGAGGCGGAATACTGCAATCGTCTCGCTTTGATCTTTCGCGGCAAGATGGTGGCTCTTGGCACTCCCTCGGAGCTGAAACGCAATTCCATGCAGGGTGAACTGCTGCTCGTCGAGTGCGCCCCGCTCGGCCCCGCTGTTGAAGCTCTGCAATCGGCCCCCGGCGTTCTTGATGCCGCGGTATTCGGCAATGCGCTGCATCTTGTGGTCCGCAACGCCGTCTCGGCAATTCCGCAAATTCAGTTATTCCTGGCTGGTCATGCAATCACAGTCAGCAGCATCGAAACAATTCGGCCCACACTCGAAGACGTATTCGTTTCGGTAACCTCCGAGCGCGACGCACCTGTCGAGGTGAAAGCGTGAAGCTCGATCGTCTGCTCGCCGTGGCCAGAAAGGAAGTCATTCAGATTCTCCGCGACTCACGCAGTCTTGGCATCGTCGTACTCATGCCGGTAACTCTGATGCTGCTGTTTGGCTATGGCGTGAATCTCGATCTCAAGGGCCTTCCCGTCTACGTGTTTGATCGCGACGGCAGCCAGCAGAGCCAGGATCTGCTCAAGCACTTTCAGGCCAGCAGTTACTTTCACATCGTTCGCGCCGTAAACGACTATCCCTCTTTAACCCGCGCGCTCGACGACGGCTCCGCAAAAATGGCCATTGTGATTCCGTGGAATTTCTCCCAGCGCCTGAACGAAGGCAGACCCGTTCAGGTGCAGGCGCTTGTCGACGCAACCGATGACAACACCGCCAACGTGCTCATCGGATACACGCAGGCCGTTGTGCAGAGCTATTCGTCGAAAATCCAGACCGCATGGCTCGGCCGGCATGGCCAGCAGATTCAGCCTGCTCCTGTCAGCGTGGAAACGCGCACATGGTACAACGAAAACCTGGAAAGCAGCGCCTTCATCATTCCTGGCGTGTTGGCGCTCGTCATGTCCGTAATCGGCGCCTTCCTCACCTCGCTCACCATCGCGCGCGAATGGGAACGCGGAACCATGGAGCAGCTGATCTCCACTCCCGTCAGCGCCATGGAAATCATGCTCGGCAAGCTCGCGCCCTACTTTGTGCTCGGCATGTTCGACGTTGTTGTATGCGCGCTGATCGCCATCTACTGGTTCCACGTCCCTTTTCGCGGTTCGTTCCTCACGCTGCTCGTCAGCTCCGCCATGTTCTTAGTAGTCGTCTTGTCGCTGGGCTTTTTTATCTCCGTTCTGGCGAAGAATCAGTTTGCCGCCAGCCAGATTGCGCTCCTCATCACCTTCCTGCCAGCTTTTCTGCTCTCCGGTTTCCTCTTTGCCATTGAACAAATGCCCGTTGCCCTGCAGTGGATCACGCGCATCCTTCCTGCCCGCTATTACGTCTCCGTGCTCAAGAAGATATTTCTCAAAGGCACGCCCACGGTCATGCTTTCTGCCGATCTCATTCCCCTCGCCGTGTTCGCATGCGTGCTGGCCCTGCTCGCTACGCGCGCATTCCACAAGAGGCTCACGTAAGAAGGAGAAACTATGTTCGGCCGCTTGAAGCAAATGTTGATCAAGGAGTTCATCCAGGTCTTTCGCGACAAGCGGACGCGCTTCATTCTCATTGGGCCGCCCATCATTCAAATGCTGGTCTTCGGCTACGCGGCCACATACGAAATTCGCAATGTCCCCACGGTTGCCCTCGATCTGGATCACAGCCAGGAAAGCCGCGACCTGCTCTCGCTCTTCTCTTCGAGCCCTTACTTTGACGTGCAGCGCCAGCTCTCCAACTCAGGCCAGCTCGGCGATCTCATCGAGCAGGGCAACGCCACAATCGGCATCGAAATCGATGCCGGCTTCGCGCGCAAGCTGCGCGCGGGCCAGACCGCTCCGCTGCAGGTTATCGTCGATTCCACCAACTCAAACACCGCACTCATCGCCTCCGGATACATCTCCCAAATAGCACTTGGCTTTGCTCAGACCTACCAGCAGGACCGCATCCGCCGCATTGCCCCGCAACTGGTTGAGGCGGTCCCAACAGTTCAACTTGAGCCTCGCCCCTGGTATAACTCCGGCCTCAGCAGCCGCTGGTTCTTTGTGCCCGGAGTTGTCGGCAGTCTTACCCTGGTTCTTGTCGTAACACTCACTGCCTTTGCAGTGGTCCGCGAACGCGAGATCGGCACGCTTGAGCAGATCATGGTCACGCCCATCCGTCCCGCCGAATTCATCCTAGGCAAGACAATTCCCTTCTTTCTCATTGGCCTCTTCGATGTCTCGCTTATCGCGGTCGTCGGAACTCTCTGGTTTCAGGTCCCATTCCGCGGTCATATCTCGGTCCTGCTCACGGGTTCTATTCTCTTCATCCTCTGCATGCTGGGCGTGGGCCTGCTCATCTCCACGATCTCCTCAACGCAGCAGCAGGCGATGGTCACATCCTTTTTCTTCATCATGCCCGCCGTGGCGTTCTCCGGCTTCGGATTTCCCATCGCCACCATGCCCCAATGGATGCAATATCTGACTTACTTAGTCCCGCTGCGATATTTCCTAGTCGTGCTGCGCAGCACTTATCTGAAGGGCGCGGGCATGGACATTCTCTGGCCGCAGATGGCCGCCATGGCCGGCCTGGGCATCAGCCTGCTCACCATCTCCATCCTTCGCTTCCACAAGGCCCTCGACTAAGTCTATTGAGTTAATAGCCTTGCCGGAGTTGAGTTAGACCTTCGATAACTCAGGGTGCGCCAGAGCCTACCCTGAGCCTGGCGAAAGGTCTCGCATTCAATACCTGGGAACTTATATCCCAGCGTTCGCGGTATTGGCTATCGCCACCGGAAAATCCGCAACGAAACTAGAAACGGCACAACGAACCACGCCAGCAAAATCGCGATCTGCGGCATCATCTGCCCCAGGTTCATGCCTTGCAGCATGTTTCCGCGCATTCCCTCAATAGCCGCGGTCAGCGGAAGTGCCCGCACGATGGGCTGAATCACGGCAGGAAAACGCGATGCGGAAAAGAACACACCGGAGAGAATCCACATCGGAAGCATCACCAGGTTCATCAATCCCGAGGCGGCCTCCATCGTTTTCGCGCGCGACGAAACCAGCAGACCCAGGGCGGAAAACGCCAGCGAAGTCATCAGGCACAAAAGTCCCAGTTGCCAAAGGGATCCACGGAACGGGACGCCAAAAGCCAGGCGCGCAAATCCCAGGAACGCACCAACCTCAATGATCAGCATTGCCAGCCTGGAAAGAAGATACGACGCCAGGTACTGCCATTTGGGCATGGGAGATGCGACCAGGCGTTTGAGCAATTTTTTCTGCCGTGCCTCGACAATCGCGAAGCCCATGCCCCAAATCGCTGAGCCCATCAGGTTCATGCCCAGCAAGCCAGGTACCACAAAGTCGATGTACCGGGCTCCAGTCTCATGCACCAGCTCGTTGCCGGCATGCACTGCATCGCGGCGCCCCGCGGCCGCCTGCACCGCGCGATCCGCCAGCAGCCGCGCTGTTCGCGCATCGGGATTGGTGTCGTCGTATTTGTAGGACGCGCCATCCGCGCGCTGAATCGCCAGCAACAAAATCTGTCCGGTGGCAAGCTCGTGGGTTCCCTCGGCCTCGGTCATCGTTGCCGAAGTCAGCCCCTTGTCCGCAGCCAGGGCCTGCGAAAGCTGCACAGTCGTCGCGCCTACTTGCAGCACATCCGCCGGCCGGTTGCGGAACGCGATCCCCAACCCCACCGCCAGCAAAATGGGAAAAAAGAATATCCAGAAAATCGCCTCCGGCTCGCGCAAAAACAGTCGGAACCGCACCATCGTCAATTGATAAAGACTGCTGTATTCAAGATTACTCATCGCGCAAATTCCTTCCCGTCAGGCGCACAAACACATCTTCCAGCGTGGCAGAGTGGGTCCGAAACTCGCTCAAGTGCAACCCCTGCTCACGCAACACGGCAAATATGCGCGGCACTGCCAAATGCAGTTCACTCACCGAAAGCTGGTGCAGCCCCGCATCCACGCGATGCGAGTGCACCCCTCCAATCGCCTCCAGTTGCGGCACGTCCACCACCCCGTGCTCGCGCTCTGCCGCGTTAGCTTCCCCCGCACTCACTGCAAACTCCACAATGTCTTCTCCGCCCACCGTGCCAATCAACTGCTGCGGAGTCCCCAGCGCAATCACTTTTCCGTGATCCATAATGGCTACGCGATCGCACAGCCGCTCGGCCTCATCCATGTAGTGCGTCGTCAAAATAATCGTGCGCCCAGCCTGCTTCAACTCGTCCACAAGGTCCCACAAATGGCGCCGCGCCTGCGGATCGAGTCCGGTCGTCGGTTCGTCCAAAAACAGCAGTTCCGGATCGCCGACGAGCGCGCAGGCCATCGCCAGCCGCTGCTTCTGCCCGCCCGACAATCCACCAACGCGCGATTTTCGCTTCTCTTCCAGTTGCGCCGTCCTGATCGACTCGTCCACCGATATGCCGCGCTTGAAAAAACTGCGAAACATGCGCAGAGTTTCTTCCACCGTGAGCTTGTCGGGAAATTGCGTCTCCTGCAATTGAATCCCGATCCGCTGCCGTAACTCGCCGGCACCCGTCTGCCAGTTCAACCCCAGCACTTCCACTGTTCCTTCTTCGGGCTCGGTCAGCCCCTCGCAGATTTCGATGGTCGTGGTCTTCCCCGCCCCATTCGGCCCCAGCAGCCCAAAGCACTCACCCCGCGCCACCTCCAGGTCCAGCCCATCCACCGCCTGCACATCCGCAAACGCCTTGCGCACGCCTTTCAGCAACAGCGACGGCCCGCTCCCTTGAGCCGCCTTCCGCGCGCCCAAATCCGCCACACCCGCACCTGCACCCTCGCTCATCTCTGCCGCCTCCAAGTCCCTGCTCGCGCTTATCTTTGCCCCAGACTACCGCATTTCCCCTTCAGCGGAGGTCCTCCGTGCTCAATCCATTCCGGGTTCTTCGCGGAATGGGTGGGAAACCACGAACCCCAACCGGCATGAATCCACCAGTTCCCAACACCCCAAACTCCGGGTAAACTAGAACCATGGCGGAGATTCAGCGCAGAAAAACCCCCACGGTCAAAATCGGCAACGTCCGCGTTGGCTGGGAAGTCCCGGTCGTTGTCCAGTCCATGACCAACACCGACACGGCAGACATTCCCGGCACCATTGAGCAGGTTGCGGCCCTGGCCCTGGCCGGCTCTGAAATTGTTCGCGTCACCGTGAATAACGAAGACGCCGCGGCCGCAGTTCCCCATATCGTCGAAGGCCTGGAGAAGCGCGGCCTCCGCGTCCCCATCGTCGGCGACTTCCACTACAACGGCCATCTGCTGCTCAAGAAGTTCCCCGCTACGGCCCGCGCATTGGCCAAATACCGCATCAATCCCGGCAACGCGTCCATCGGGAAAAAGGACAACGACAATTTCCAGGTCATGGTCGAGTGCGCCGTCGAAAACCAGAAGCCCGTCCGCATCGGCGTCAACTGGGGCTCGCTCGACCAGGCGCTTCTCACCCGCATGATGGACGCAAATTCCAAGCTCGCCAATCCGCAGCCCGCACGCGACGTGATGATGGAAGCCATGGTCGTCAGCGCGCTCGAATCCGCCAAAGTCGCCGAGCACTACGGCCTGCGCCCCGACCAGATCATCCTCTCCGCAAAAGTCTCCGGCGTCCGCGATCTGATCGACGTCTACACCGCCCTCGCCTCCCGCTGCAATTACGCATTGCACCTCGGGCTCACCGAGGCCGGCATGGGCTCCAAGGGCCTCATCGCCTCCACCGCCGGACTCGCGCCGCTGCTCTTGTCTGGCATCGGCGACACCATCCGCGTCAGCCTAACCCCCAAGCCCAACGGCGACCGGACAGAAGAGGTTTTGGCCGCGCAACAGATTTTGCAATCGCTCGGCATTCGCAGCTTCATGCCGCAGGTCACCAGTTGCCCCGGCTGCGGCCGGACAACAAGCACCTATTTTCAGGAACTCGCTGAGCAAATCCAGAGCTATCTCCGCACGTCGATGCCAGAATGGCGCAAGAAGTACCCCGGCGTGGAAGAGCTGAAGCTCGCCGTCATGGGCTGCGTAGTCAACGGCCCCGGCGAAAGCAAGCACGCCAACCTCGGCATCAGCCTCCCAGGCACATTTGAAGAGCCCAAGGCACCCGTCTACATCGACGGCAAGCTCTCGACTACGCTGCGCGGCGACACCATCGTTGCTGACTTCAAACAAATCCTCGACAAGTATGTCGAGAGCCACTACGGGCAGAGCGCGAAGTCAGAGGAACTCGTGGGGGCAAGATAAACCGGCCACGTGGAATCCCGTCGCTCGAAGGAACTATTCATCCTTCTCTCCCTCGGAATCGGGGAGACATCGAAATTCAAAGCTATGCTCTCCGACACCGATAATCTCGATCTCCCCACCGGCCTTCAAATTCATCTCACGCACGATCGCCGAGGGGATTCGAATCCACAACCCGCTTCCGCGTCTGCCGATCTTCCTCGTATACGTCGTCATGGGCCACTGTCAGCTTAAATCGGCCAAAGACGAATTAAGGCAAACAATCCAGCTTTCAGTTCGCCCTCATTCCGCTTTTCGGAAATCAAACGTAGCCAGGTTCATGTGCCCCTCAGCCAGAATATGCACCGTCAACACCGACTTCCCCTTCGGCAGTTGCAGCCTTACGAAATTCGGGGCTAGGCTCCAGTGGTGGTACTGCCGCCATTCCAGCGGGTCGGTGTCGTCGAAAGTGCTGATAATCTTCAGCGGCCCCGTTGCCGGCTCCCCGTTCACGTCCAGCAAGAGCGCTCCGCCGCGGTTCGATGTATAGAGCAAATCTGCCGTGTACTCTCCAGCTTTGCCCACGTCCACCGTGATATTGAACCACTCCCCCGCTTCCGTCCAGCCCACGTAGAGCATGTTTGCCGGCGGCTCAACCTTGTTGTATGCGCTGTCGTCAATGTGTGGCGTGTGCCCGAATTTGGTATACGAAATATCCACGCCCTCGTGCATGCGGAACTCGTTCAGATAGCTCCCGTCCGCCTTGTTCAACTCGCCGCTGCCGTGGTTTTCCGCGTCCGTGTCGTGGTAGGCCACGCCCTCGCCGCCCAGGTCGTAGTAGGCGCAAAACACCTTGCCGGGAATCTTCTGCGCCCCGCCCTGGTATTGGCTGTCCTGGTAGGGAGTTCCCTTGTATTGGGCCAGGAATCCGGTTTGCGGCGCGTCCAGCATGGCGGCACCGGAAAATGAGGCCACGGGAACAAGCAGCAGCAACGAACGACGAAAGGAGCCATGCATGGCAGTACTCCTCAAGGATCAGAGGTTGGGAAAGTCTGCGATAAGCCTACACGAAGCAAAGCCCCGTGGCTTGGCTCTTTCATTTCTGTTGAAACGAGACTAGCATTCTCGCATCGTTCCGGAGAGTCATCGCATGGTCCGGCCTTCACCCCTCTGGCGCATCCTGCAGGTTTCCGCCCTGCTGGTCTTTCTCTCTCCGCTTTGGGCCTCCGCGGATGCGAAAAAGCCCTGCGTCCCCGCCGATCAGGCTTCCAAAATGCTCAACAAGGACATTTGCATCTCCGCCCATGTTTATGACGTTGTTCAACTTCTCGACGGAACTCGCTTCCTCGACATTTGCACCCCGCAAACCCCTGACAACGACTGCCGTTTCACCATCGTCAGTCTCTGGGAAGACCACGACGACGTGGGCGAACTGCGTAAATATCGAGATATGGACGTAGACGTGCGCGGCATCGTCCAGCCCATGCACGGCCGCGCCGGAATGGTCCTGAGCCACGCCCGCCAGTTCTACGGAGGCCCACCCAAATTCAAGCCCAACCCAAGGCTCGCCCGAGGCTTCTCAGCCGACCAGTCCCGACCTCCCATCAACGATCCCAACCTGCGTTCTCAAGGCGCTCCGCGCACCTTCATGAACACCCGCGACCAGGAAACCCGGCCGACCAAATAGCCCTACCGCCAACTGCCCGCGTTGCGCCGCAGTTCCTCCAGCGGATAGAGCGTCCCCCGCCAAACCACCCCATTGCGCCCGAGCGTCAACACCATCGACCGCACCAGCGCAAACAGCAGAATCCCCGTCGCCGGGGCAAACAGCAAGGCAACCCACGGCGAAACCTGCGTAACGCGCCGATTCGCCGCATAAGTCAGGGCGATGAAGGCGTACGTCAGCACACCGGCCAACGCCGCCCAGCCTCCGCAAACCATCGCCGCCAGAGGCAGCACAATCTGCACCCCGAATCCAACAAACGCGAGCAGCGCCAATCCCGCCCTGTAGCGCAGCCCCGCAAACCCGTTCTTTTCCATCAGGCCCACAATGCCTAGCGCGCCCTTGATCCATCGGATACGCACCAGGCCGGCGCCCGTCACAACTCGCTGCGCAAATCCTGCCCGCTTGATCTTCCAGCCCAGACGCAGATCTTCCACCACTTCCATGCGCAGCGCCTCAAACCCGCCCCCCTGCTCATACACCGAGCGCCGCACAAGGTTGAAGCCTCCCGCGCCAAAGAAGTCCCGCGCCTTCGGGTCGGCAACCTTCCACACACGAAAGTTCCACGCCGCCAGCGCCTGAAAGGCGCCAAACACTGCGGCCTCCGCAGCGCTCTCCAGTTCCAGCGTGAACAAAAGCACCACATGATCGGCCCGCTCCGCCAATGCGTATCCAAGCCCCAGCGCCACCGCTCGCGCATCGAACCTCATATCTCCATCGGTGAAAAGCAGCCACTGCGCTCGTGCGCGTTCCGCACCCAGCGCCAGCGCATGCGCCTTGCCCATCCAGTCCGGCGGCAAGTCGCTGTTGTGGATCACTTCCAGCGTGTGCGGCCCACTCATAGCATGCGCATCGGCGGCAACCGCATCCATCCGCTCGCCAGTCCCGTCCGTCGACCGATCGTCGATTGCCACAATCTGCAAGCGGACTTCGGTTGAGGCCAGCAGCGAACGCAGGGTTGCCTCGATCGATTCCTCTTCGTTGCAGGCGGGGACGATCACCGTAACATCCGGCGCCTCGCTCGCATTCAAATCCGGCAGCGCCGCAACCGCACGCGTCAGGTCGGGCAGAGTGGGAATTCCGCGCAGCGCCGCAACCGCCTGCCAAAGCCAGCCTAGCGCCAGCATCGAACATAGAACAGCGATCGACGATGGGACTAAGTGCGCAGTGGTCATTGGGCCTAACTCCACGCTGCATGAGACTTTTTCCGAACCATGCGCCGCTAACTTGCTAACTCGCTAACCTCGCCTAAGCGGGGCCAACTCGCTGTCTTCAACATCATTTCCATCCGAGATCGCCCATCTACTTTGAACCACAGAAAAGAACAGGCAATGACAACCCATGCGAGCTAGAAAGAGTTATTCCTCAGGCTAACTCACCGTATCATCCAGCCGCGGCGCAAACCGTGCCCCCGCTAACAAGATGGTCCCGGAGATAACCATAAAAATCAGCGTGACTCCCAACCCGATCCGCAAATTCGTCTTATCTGAGATAGCCCCGATAATTGTCGGCGAAAAAGTATCTCCGAAAGCATGAATGCAGAACAGGTTCACTGATATCGCCGTGGCCCGCACTGGCGCGGAGACCGAATTCACAATCGCGGCATTCAGAGGCCCGGTGTTCAGAAACAGGAAAAACTCCGTCACCAGCAGCGCCGGAATGGCCCACGCCTTGGGCCCGAAGAACACCACCATTCCGCACGGCAGCGTCAGCGCCACGCTCCAGAATGAGAGCAGATAGAGAGCGCGATCGTTGGTCCGCAGCCAGCGCTGCGCAATCCACCCGCCAGCCAATGTCCCGGCAATCCCATCGACTACAGTAATGCCGCCCACCGTCAGTCCCGCGTTGCTCACCGACAGCCCCGCGGACCGGTGCAGAAACGTCGGCATCCACGCCGATATCCCGCCCATGGCAAACGTCAGCATCGCCAGCCCAAACGTCGCCGTCAAAAACGCGCCGTTGGAAAAGAGCCCCAAAAACGTGCTCCGGCTCGCCGTCGCCTTCACGTGGTCGCTCGCCCCGCGCACCGGCTCGCGCCCCAGCCATCCGTAAAGCGCCGCAATCACCAGCCCCGGAATGGCACAAACGAAGAACGGCGCCCGCCAGCCCCATGCGGAGCCCATCTCCCCGCCCGCCAGATACCCCAGCGCCGCCCCCACGGGTATGGCCAGATAGAAGATCGACAGAATCCTGTTCCGATCCCGCTCCGGATAAAAATCCGCCAGCACTGCGGGCGCAAAAATCCCGAAGGTCGCCTCGCCCACTCCCACCAGCGCGTGCCGTACAAACAGCGTCCAGTAGCTGTGCACCCACGCTGTCCCAAGCGTCGCCACGCTCCACAACACCGCTCCGCCAATAATCAGCGGCTTACGCCGGAAGTGGTCTCCCAGCCATCCCGTCAGCGGCGCTGCAAACATGTACACCACAAACATCGCGGTCGTCAGCGCACCCATCTGTTGGTCGGTCGAGTGAAATTCCCGCTGGATCAGCGTGACCTCGCCGGGCAGAATGTAGCGGTCAATGTAATTGAGCAGATTCAGCCCGATGAGCAGCACCAGCGTCGCCACCGCCGGGCTCCAGGTCATGCGCCGTGACAGGGATGAAGTCGACACGAGTCCTCAGTTGCGCAAATCTGCTGGACCGAGTGTACACAATCCTCGCCAGCCTCCGCCGCCTGCCAACTGACTCGTAGTGGGTCAGTTTGAGACGTTTTGGAGCCGGGAGGGGATTGTCGATCAGGCGACTCTTCCCGCATGGGCGGCTACAACATGCCAGGTTTTGTGAGGAGAGAGAGCCCAGACGCGCGTAAAACGAAAATCGCCATTCGCCGGATTGCCATCGTAAGTGCCTGATAATTGCACCCGTACAGAAACGATCGCTACGTCCCCGCTGAGTCGAACATGCTGCTCGGAGGATTTCAGATCGTTCACTTTGAGCACGCCTGATCGGTAGGCTGCGAGATCATCTTCCTTGCCTAGCAATTGCCCCAGGTGATTGGTGAAGATCAGCTCGGGAGCTAACAATTCATCTAATGCACTTGCATCTGAACGGAGCATTGCAGTTCTGAGCCGGTCTTCTGCGTCCTTGATCTGAGCTTCCACTACTTGGTTCATGACTCCTCTTTGTAAAGTTGACTAACCCATGCTGCCAACGCGGATCTAGCGTCAGGCGCCAAACAGACCGGCTACCAGCTGACTCGCCGACTCGGTAGCTCCCCGCCTTTACGCCACTGGACGCGGCCAGCGCGCCTCCACCGTGGTCCCGATCCCGCCCCGCGGCCGAAACACGCCTTTCACCTCCGCCCACACCGGATCGCAGGCCTTCACCATGTCTTCCAGCACCTGGTTGACGATGTTCTCCTGAAAAATCCCCAGGTTGCGGTAGCTGAACAGGTATTCTTTCAGCGACTTGAGCTCCAGGCACTTCTCCCGCGGCATGTAGTGAATCGTCAGCACGCCAAAATCCGGTAGTCCCGTTTTGGGGCACACCGAAGTCAGTTCCGGGTCGTCGATCAGGATCTCGTAGCCGGGAAACTGGTTCTGCCACGTCTCAATGGCGGGAAAAGCAAAGTCCAGGCCGGCCTTGGCATGTTCGTCGGTATAGCGGGGTTCCAGAGCCATACGGTCATTCTATCCAGCCCAGGCAATCCAGTTCAGGCAATCTGAGCCAAATCCCAGGGCAATAGCATGAACGTTTTTATTGTCGAAGCTGGCTCCTTTCTAAGCTCGAACCCGGCGCAAGTCGCAATGGCTCCCGGAGCGAGCGAGTGAAAATAGCCCAGGGAAGCGAAGCGCACCCCTGGGAACGCGTCGCGGCCCAGGTGCACCGCCCGGGAAGAGCGATACGAACCCAACCCAAGCCCTCGATCATCGTTCATGCGATTGCCCTGGGCCAAATCCCGCTCATGGAGCAGCTTGAGGCCATTTCCCACGCAATTTCTTGCCACTTCGAAGCTTTTCCTGAGTCCTATATACTGACCATGGTTGGGTGAATGGCTGAAGAGAGAAAGCAATCGAGCCGGCTCTGGCTTTGGCTGGGCGCGGCCGTTCTGGTGGTTATCGTGTACTTCGTGGCGCGCTCGCTAACGCGGGAGCGCCTTCCGGTGCGTGAGGCCCGCGTGGGTCGCCAGGAACTGGTAAGCAACATCAGCACTAATGGCCGCGTGGAACCGGTGGTGAATTATCCCGTTTCCAGCCCCATCGCCACCACCGTCAGGACGATCTTTGTGCAGCAGGGCGACCACGTCCAGGCCGGCAAGCTGCTGCTTGAGCTCGACGACGTGCAGGCGCGCGCCCGGGTGGCCAGCGCCGAGAGCGGCGTGAAATCCGCCCAGGCTGCCCTCGAAGCAGCCGCCCACAATGGAAGCTCGCAGGAGCGCCAGGCGTCTGCAACGGACATCGAGAGGGCGCGCATTGACCGCGACCAGGCCAGCCACGACCTCGAAGCCCTCACCAAGCTCAAAGCCGCCGGCGCCGCATCGGCCAGCGAAGTGACCGCCGCCCAGGAGCGCCTCGATAGCGCCGGAGCTAGTCTCAACGCGGCCCAGCAGAACGCCCACAGCCGGTACGCCCCCATCGATGTAGCCCGCGCCCAGGCTGCGCTCGCAGACGCCGAAGCCGGTCTGGCCGCTGCCCGCGATATCGAATCCAAAACCGCGCCCCATTCCCCCATCGCCGCAACCGTCTATAGCGTCAACGCCGGGCGCTCCGACTTTGTCGAGGAAGGTCACCTGTTGATGCAGTTGGCTGACCTCGGTAATCTCCGCGTCCGCGCCTACTTCGACCAGCCGCTCATTGGCCAGCTTGCGGTCGGCCAGCCAGTGCAGATCAAGTGGGACGGCGACCCCAGACCTGGCCACGTCTGGACAGGCCGCGTTGCGCGCACTCCCAGCACCGTAGTCCAATACACCACCCGCACCGTCGGCGAGACCATCATCGCCATCGACGGCGGCGATGGCGGCCTGCTGCCGGACACTGACGTAACCGTCACCGTGACCACGTCCAGCGAACCCAATGCCCTTACAGTTCCCCGCGAGGCTCTCCACATCGAGAACGGCAAACCCTTCGTCTTCAAGGTCGTGGATGGCGAACTCGTCCGCACTCCGGTCACCGTCGGAGTCCCCAGCTTGACCCTCGCGCCCATCGTCTCCGGACTGCAGGAGGGCGATATTGTCGCCACCGGATCAACCAACGGACTGCCCTTGCAGGACGGCATTCCCATTAAGGAAATGCAGTGACCCTCCAGCGGCGGATTACGAAGGGCCTGTCGACGGCGTCGCTGGCGGCTGCCATCCCTCTTGCAGCCGCAGCGCAGAGCGCCACTACGCCCCAGAATCCGGCCCAGTCCCTTGCCGCAGCCAACGCAGCGCTGCAGGCCGGCGAGGCAGACAAGGCCCTCTCGCTCCTATCGCCCCTTCCGTCAGCCGGTCCCGGCATTGCCATGGATCACAATCTCATCTGTCGCGTCCGATACACCCTCGCGCAATGGGACGCCGCCGCGGCCGAATGTGAACAGGCCGCGCAGCTCGATCCGCAAAACTCCGATTTCCACCTTTGGCTGGGCCGCGCCCTGGGAGAAAAGGCCAGCCGCGCCTCGTTCCTCACCGCATTCTCTCTGGCCAAGCGCACTCGCGCCGAGTTTGAAGAGGCCGTCCGCATCAATCCCCGCAACGCTGAGGCCCTGGCCGACCTGGGAGACTTTTACCGCCAGGCTCCGGGGGTGGTTGGAGGAGGAATCGACAAAGCAGAAGCAATCGCTTCCCGGCTCGACAAAGTCGATCCCGTCCGCGCCCACGAGCTGCACGGGCAGATCGCCGAGCAGCAAAAGGACTACCCCGGCGCCGAAGATGAGTACCGGAAAACCATCACCGCCGGCGCTCATCCCGCCATCGGATGGGCCACCCTGGCCAGCTTTTACGCCCGCCGCCAGCGTTTCGACGAAATGGAACCGGCTGTCGCAAGCATCCTCTCCACCGCTCTCCACGACAAGCATCCAGGTTCCGCCCTCTACGACGGCGCCGGCCTGCTGATCGAAACCAACCGCAGCCCCGCCCTGGCCGCCACCATGCTTGAGGATTACCTGGCCGGCTCATCCAAAACCGAGGAGGCTCCGGCCTTCATTGCCCACCTCCGCCTGGCCCGCCTCAAGCAGCAACTCGGCGACCAGCCAACCGCCAATCGCGAGCGCTCCGCCGCCCTCGCCCTGGCGCATGAATACAAACCCGCGCAGGAGTCGTTAACGCAGTCCGTTACGCGTTAGAAAGCCGCGGCCTGAAGGGATACAGGGCTCCGCATGAAGGGTACGGGCTTCAGCATGAAGGGTACGGGCTTCAGCTTGAAGGGTACGGGCTTCAGCCCGTACATATGTTCAGATTGATGAGTTGGGCTTTAGCCCCCGAGGCAATGCAAGGTTGAGAGAGACATCCTAATCGAAGGTTCCTTCCCACCCGAGGTATTCACCGTATAAATGCCGGCAAATCCCAACCCGCGCCCGGCCTGGCCGCAACTCCTTCTTGCGCCCATCCTTCTCGCCTGCTCCCTCGCTCCTATCAAGCTGAAAGCCCAGGTCTCCGTTGCCACCGTTGTCGACCTCGCCCAGCGCAACTCCAGCGCCGTCAAGCTCGCCGATGCCGATCTGCAGAAGTCGCAAGCCGCCCTCAACCAGACCCTTGACGCGTATATTCCCAACTTTGTGATCGGCTCCAATGTCGGATACTCGCATGGCTTCCCCACCGGCCAGCCTTCCGTGGGGAGCGCCACCATGCAGTCGCTGGTTCTCAGCTTTTCCCAGCGCCAGTACGTCAAAGCCGCGCGTGTCGGGATTGAAGCCGCCAACCTCGCCCTCAAAGACGCCCGCGAACAGGTAGCTCTCGATGCTTCCACCGCGTATATCGAGCTTGACACTGTCAGCCGGGAATTGGCCGCGGCCCAGCAACAGGAGACCTTCACTGCGGACCTGGTCCGAATCGAGCAGCAGCGCAACGAAGCCGGCGTCGACTCCGACCTTGACGTCTTGCAAGCCCGCCTCACCGCCGCAAACCTCAAGCTCCAGCGCGTTCACCTGGAAACCCGCGCCGCCACGCTCTCCAAGCAGCTTGCTGTTCTTACCGGCCTTCCCGTCGGCTCCATCCTCCCCGACCACGCCAGCATCCCTGAGATTCCCGAAATCACCGCGGATGAAGCTCCACGCACTTTACCCGGCATCAATTCCGCCAGCGCCCTGGCGCTCTCCAAGCGGCTTGAGGCCAGGGGCGATGACTTGGCGTGGAAGCGGCCCTTCATCGGATTCGGCGCGGTATACAACTACGACTCCAACGAGCTGAACAGTTACAGCACCTATTACAAAAACTTCACCCCCAACAACGTCAGCTTCGGCCTCCAGGTCACGATTCCCTTTTTTGACTTTGCTCTTCGCGCCAAAGCCAGGGCAACCGCCGCCGAAGCCCTTCGCGCCACCGTCGAAGCCGAACAGGCCCAGCGCCAGAACGACGTCCAGATCGCCACCCTCACCGGCAGCCTGCGCGAACTCGACGCCCAGGCCGAAGTCGCCAGCCTCAAGCAGCAGATCGCCGACGCGCAACTCAAGGCCGTCCTTACCCAGCTCGAGGCCGGGAACGGCGCCTCCACCGGCCCCAACCCCCAACCCCAGACCACCCCCAAATCTGAGCAGCTAGCCAGAATCGATGAACGCCAGAAGTACCAACAGGCCCTGGACGCCTCGCTCGACCTGGCCAAAGCCCGCCTGAGCCTGCTCCGCGCCCTCGGCCACATGGACGACTGGCTTCACGAACTGCACACAAAGTAGAGAATTGTGTGAACCCGCACATAACCCGCGAAACATCAAAGGTTTAATAAGAGGATTCGCTCGGAACGATCCAGCTTTTGAATCATGGAAACTGCAGGACCCGTGCGGACATGGAACTCGATGTTGCTCCGCCAGCCACAATCCACACAAAAACCCTTAGAAATCGTCTATGCAAACACCCGCGATGATAGAATTGAAGGGATGCCTATGCCCCTGAAAACGCTGTTCCTGAATCCGCCCTCGTTCGAGAACTTTGACGGCGGCGCGAGCTCGCGCTGGCCCGCCACGCGCGAGATTGAGTCTTACTGGTACCCCGTCTGGCTGGCCTACCCCGCCGGAATGCTGGAGGGTTCGCGCTTGCTCGATGCCAACCCCCACCACGTCTCCGCCGACGAAACCATCAAAATCTGCAAGGATTACGACTTCCTGGTCCTGTTCACATCGACCGTAGGTTGGGAAGGCGATCAGCGCCTCGCCGAGGCCATCAAAGCGGCCAACCCCTCCATCAAGATCGCCTTTGTTGGGCCGCCGGTCACTACCTCCCCGGACAAGGCCCTCAACGAGTGTTCCGCCCTGGACTTCATCTGCCGCCGCGAGTTCGATTACTCCGTCGTCGAGTTTGCCCAGGGCAAGCCCCTCAGCGAGATCCTCGGCATCAGTTACAAACTGGACGGAAAAGTGGTCCACAACCCCGACCGCCCGCAGGCAGAAGACCTGGACGCCATGCCCTGGGCCACAAAAATCTACAAGCGCGACATGGACGTGACCAAGTACAACGTCCCCTTCCTGCTGCATCCTTACATCGCGCTCTACTCCACCCGCGGCTGCCCCGCGCAGTGCACCTTCTGCCTGTGGCCGCAGACTCTGAGCGGCCATGCGTGGCGCAAGCGGTCTACAGACGACGTCGCCGCCGAGCTCAAGTGGGCCAAGGAGAACTTCCCCGAGGTCAAGGAATTCTTCTTCGACGACGACACCTTCAACATCCAAAAGGTACGCACCATCGAGTTATGCGAGAAGCTCAAGCCCCTCAACCTGACTTGGAGCTGCACCTCACGCGTCACTACCGACTACGACACGCTGAAGGCCATGCGCGAATCCGGCTGCCGCCTGCTCATCGTCGGCTTCGAGTCCGGTGACCCGCAAATTCTCAAAAACGTCAAGAAGGGCGCCACTGTCGAGCGCGCCCGCCAGTTCGCCAAGGACTGCCACAGCCTGGGATTGACGATTCACGCCGACTTCATCCTCGGCCTGCCCGGCGAGACCAAGGAATCCATCCGCAACACCATCAACTTCGCCAAGTCGCTGGATTGCGAGACCATCCAGGTCTCCATCGCCCACGCCTACCCCGGTACCGAGTTCTACGACTACGCCAAGGCCAACGGCTTCATCGTCAACAGCCAGGCCATGAGCGATGAGGGCGGCCACCAGATGGCCCACATCGAGTACCCCGGCCTGCCCACCGACTACGTCATGGAGATGGTGCATCGCTTCTACGACGAGTACTACTTCCGCCCCAAGGCCGCCTTCCGCGTAGTGTGGAAGGCCATCATGAACCGGGATGTGCCCCGCCTCTACGTCGAAGCCAAGGCCTTCCTCAAGCTCCGCTCGCAACGCAACAAGATGGTCAAAGCCACGCGCGCCCGGCAGGCAGACACAACCACCCCCGCAAAAGCCGGCGCATAATTCGCACCGCAACAGCATCCACCGAGGGCGGCGCACAAGCGGCCGCCCTCTTTCCTTTAGGAGATGTTTTTTACCTGAGTTTCGTGTGATGAATTAAGGGTGCCCTAGGTCTCGATTCTGAGACCTGGAATTGACCGAATCACGAACCCTCCGTGCCCCATCCTTGGCGCAGTTTTATCGCGGCAAGGGTGGGAAACCACAAGCCCAAACCTGCCTGATTCATCGAACATACGAATGATTCACCACAACCTATCACCGCGCCAATACATGATCCTGGGCCTGGTGGCACTCTGCGCCCCACTCGGCGACTCCTGCCTCTCCCGCGGCATGACCACTCTGCCGGCCATCTCGCTCGCCCATCCCGGCTCACTCATCGCCGCCGTTTTCACCCCATGGATCGCCCTTGGCATCGCCCTGCTCATCGGCTTTTTTGCCAGCTATCTCACCGCGCTTTCCTGGGCCGATCTGACGTTTGTGCTTCCCGCCACAGCATTCGGCAACGTAATCGTAGCTCTGTTCGCCCGCTTCTGGCTCCATGAAGCTATCTCGCTCGAACGCTGGGCCGGGATCGCTCTCATCACCGTCGGCGTCGGCTTCGTGGCGCAGGGCCCATCCCTCACCGAGCGGCCCTCGCCCGCCCAATCCTCACTCCCCGCAGCGGAAATCGAGGAGGCCCAGCCACGATGACCGTCCCCAGCCTATGGGCCGCCACAGCCATGATCGCCTGCGTCGTCCTCTCGTCCACAGTCGGCGAAGTCCTCACCGCCGCCGCCATGAAATCTATCGGCGACCTAGACGACATCCGCGCCCACTCCGGCCTCAAAGGCGCCATTCGCGCTGTCCTAACATGCCCGCTCTTCTTCGCCGGCGTATGCTTTCTCGCCTTGGCCTTTTTTGCGTTGCTCTTCGCGCTCAACCACCTCAACCTGTCGCTGGTGGCGCCCGCCTCCGCATCGCTGACCTTAGTCACCAACGCCATCGCCGGCAAAATCTTCCTCAAGGAAAACGTAGACCGCCGCCGCTGGACCGCCGCAATCCTGGTCTGCGTCGGCGTCTACTTTCTAGCGCACTGAGGCTCAGCCATTAGCGGTCAGAAATCGGGGATCGGAAACCCGGTCGCGCCCACCAGGCTCAGTGCCATCCATTCGCCTTCTTTCTGGCGAATGGGTGGGAGACTGCAGACTCCAACACCGCAATCATCCAATCCACCGCATCAGCCCCCGTGGCTTAAAATCCGCAACAAGAAAACTCCGCGGCGCCCAGATCGCCGAGCACACTGCTTCCGCCGCCAAATGCCCGCTCCGCGCCGCGCTTTCCATGGTTGAAGGCCATCCCGTCCGCGCCCAGTCCCCGGCGATAAACAGATTCGGCCAGGGCGAAACGGCTGCGGGCCGCGACGCATCGATACCCGGAGGCACGCCAAACGTAGCCCGCACCTCTTTCACCAGCGCGACCTTTTCCACCTTCGCTTCATGAACGATCGGAAAGAACTCGGCCAGTTCGCGCAGCGCCTGCGCAATCGCTTCATCGCGCGGCAGCGCCGCAAACGCCCGCGTAGCGCTCACCACCAGCTCGATGTAATTCCCTCCGCGTCCTTGCAGAATCGATTGGTTATATAACCAATGGATTTCGCGATCCAGCAGCACTGCGTGTTCCAGGTCCGTGATCGGACGATCGAACCACAGATGCACGCTGCAAATTGGCCAGTGCTCATGCTTCTCGATCTGCGCGGCCAGAGCGTCTGCGCCCTCCGCCGCCGGCAAGTTGGGAAGCAGTTTCGCCATCCCCTCAAACGGCAGCGCCACAACCACAAAATCCGAGAGCATTTCGCCCGTCCGCGTCCTCACCGTCCA
Source organism: Occallatibacter sp. (assembly GCA_050013495.1). Classification (GTDB taxonomy): domain Bacteria; phylum Acidobacteriota; class Terriglobia; order Terriglobales; family Acidobacteriaceae; genus Telmatobacter. The sequence goes on from JBEKFD010000019.1 coordinate 32,624, forward strand.
CTGCAAGGTCTCCTCATCCCAGTCCGCGCCCTCGACGTTTGTATTCAGCAGCACACTCCCGCCGAGCTCTTCCAAATACGGCGTCACGCGCGCATAGAGTTCGCTCAGCGGCACGGTGCTCATGCCCATGCTGCCCGCAAGCGCCGAATTCATGAACAGCTCTCGAATCACTTTTGCCGCATAGGGCAGCGCGATTTCGTCGATGTCCGCATTCAGCGCGCTGGCAATCACCAGCCGCCAGAATCGGTCCACAGCGCCGCGCGTCTGCTTATGCCGCTTGAGCCAGTCGCCGAGGCTTTCGGTCGAGTCCGCCGGCACCGGCTTCATCAATGCGCTGAATGCGCGGGCCAGCGCAATCTTGTCGCCAAGCGAGAACGCATGCGACGTCATCAGTTTCGGAAGGCCATGCAGCGGCGCGGGCAAGAACGACGGTCCGAGCGTGGAGCGCCGTCCACCCGGCTCGATCATCGTCATCTCACTTGTCCAATGAATCCGCTCCGCAACGCCGATGCGCCCGTAGAAGCCTTGCAGATTGGTGCAGCATCCGAACAGCACATGCTGGCAGTTGTCGATAACCTCGCCGACGCCCGGATGCAAGTAAGATGACGCCCGTCCGCCCAGGTAGCCTCGCCGCTCCACCAACCGCGCCGCGAAGCCAGCGTCTGCCAGCGCGCAGGCAGCGCTCATCCCCGCCACGCCTCCGCCAATGACCGCAACCGATTTGCCCGGGTTTTGCTGCGAACCGATCAATGTCTTGTGCCTTCCCGGCTAATTTCATGCCCAGATTGATATAAACTCATTCGATGAGATAAAGAAGTCTGAGATATTCATCGTCGTCACGCCGTTTGCTCTCTGAGTAGATACATGTTACTGGTCTATGCAACTCGCCAAATAGCTTAGTCGCGTTTAGCTTTGTTAACACAGAATTGCCACTAACAGCATCAATCTCGACAGATTTCAATCGTTTCAAGAAGTCATTATTTCTACGAAAGACCAATCGCAAATGACAATATGATGGTCAGTTCTTGGCCGCTCACATCTGCATCTCGCACGTCCAACGCAATTTCAAACGACTCCAAAGCCGCTGAAATCCATGACTTTTTGCTTTTCCGTGCCCTGTCGATGACGTCAACATGCAGTTCATCGAGCCGGTCAATACCGCCATCATGGATGACCGCATCGAACCATGATTGAATTCTCCTTTTGTGCAAATTGCGTTTTCTTTTGGGAAACCCAACCATCGCTTACCTCTCCATTTTCACCAATAGCAAAATCATGCAAACAGCCGCGCCAATGCCACGCGGAGAAGGCCGACCGACAAAATAGCCAGCTTTTGCACCATCGGCACGCTCACGCGCTGCGAAAACACGTCGTAGTCCGCCTTCTCGATGCGCTTCAGCAGCGCGTGATATATCTCCACGAGCACGCCCAGCGCGGGCCGGCTCTCGCTATCGATCAGCGGCATCAACGCCTGCGCCGACTCGTAGTATTTCTCCGCTTTCCGCCCAATCTCCTGGAACAGCGCCCGCTCTCCGCTGGTCGGCGCCGCGCCTTTCGGCCGCTTCAACATTCCTTCCAACTCAACTCCATGCGCCTTCAAATCTTCAAGCGGCAGATACACCCGATTTCGTTCCGCGTCTTCCGCCACATCGCGCAAAATGTTGGTCAACTGGAAAGCAATGCCCGTCTCCTCCGCCAGTTTCTCAGCTCGCTGATCGCTATAGCCGAAGATGCGAATGCACACCAGCCCCACCACGGAGGCCACCAGATAGCAGTATCGATACAAGTCAGCAAAAGTTGCGTAAGTATCCGGCGCGTCGCTCTCCGCCGAGTTCAGGTCCATCGTCACGCCGGCGACAAGTTCCTCCAGAAGTGTCAGCGGAATCCGATACCGCACCGTCGCGTCGCGTACCGCAACAAACACCGGATCGCCTGTTTCGCCACCCGCGCTGGCCTCATGCCACGCCGCTATCCACGCAGCCAACCGCGCACGCCTCTGCTCCCTCCCCACGCTCTCATCGTCGGCCAGGTCGTCCGCCTGCCGCATGAATGCGTAAATCGCGCAAATTGCATTTCGTTTTGGCTTGGGAAGCGCAACAAACGCGTAGTAGAAATTCTTCGCCTCGCGTTTTGCGATAGTCCGGCACGCCGCGTAGGCCGCTTCCAGCGTGATCGTGCCCGACGTACGTCCGTCCACGTGGAGTTCCTGACTCAATCCGCCCGCTCAGCGCGGCGCGCACTCTTGCCAAGGCTCAGGAAGGGCAGCAGCTTGGCCGTCGCGGCACGTAGCGCCAGCGTCGCCTTGGTCG
>JBEKFD010000020.1:0-46104 GCA_050013495.1 Occallatibacter sp.
GGCGTCGTAGCAGTCTGCTCCGCCCAGGCTTAGCGAGGTTTCTTCGAGCCAGGTGCCGGTTGTGGCGGTTGGTTGGAGGGCGCCGAGCGCGGTAGCCGAGTTGATGGCGGAAACAACGCGCTGTGCCGCGGCGCGTCCGGGCTGGCTCAGCAGCGGAAGCCGCTCGGCCACAAGCTCGGGGATCGGCCGGGTGAGTATTTCCGCATCGTCGGCGCTGGTGAGGATGTGGAGATCGTCCAGCGTAAGCCCACACCACGGCGCGCGCAGAACGCCCAGCCACGCCACGCGGTCATGCGGGTTGAGCAGGGCGCTGGCCATGGCCAAAGCATCGAGGACTTCAGGCCGTGCGCCGAGTTTTTCGAGATCTACGGCGCGGAAGGGAATGGCTGCCTCGTGGAGCGCCTGGGCAATGGGACCGAGCGACTTCCGGGCGCGGGCGAGAACCGCGATGCGAAACTTTCCGCTTGCTTGACGAGCCTCCTCTATTGCCGGCTGATACCTGCGAATGAGGTCGAGAATTTCAGAGACCTGAGATTCTCCAGAGGCTTTCGTTTCTGGATTTCCGCTGTCAGCAAAGCGTTTCAGAAAATGCGTTTGCGCCTCAAATGCAAGATGCAACCTGAAGGACGGTCCAGGCCTGTTCCCGTTCTCACGAGCCGGCAACGCTGGCGAGTATTTGACGCCGCTTCCATCATTCTCCGCGAAGACCCTCTCAAAGGCCTCATTGAGCCTCCTAACCAGCGGTGGAGCGGTGCGAAAATTCGCGGACAATGGAACGAAATCCAGCGCAAGCGGCTCGGCATTGGGGATTTCCAGCCCGAACTCCTTGACGCGGGCAAAGAGCTCTGCGTCGGCGTCGCGGAAAAAATAGATGGATTGCATGGGGTCGCCGACCAGGAAGCAGGTGCGGCCCTCGCGGTCAGGCCATGCGGCAATGAGGCGGGCAAGCAACTGGTGCTGGCGGCGGCTGGTGTCCTGAAACTCGTCGACCAGCAGGTGGCGTATGCCGTCCGCGGCGGCCAGAGCGGCGTCGCTGGGGAAGCCGTCGTCGGATTCGAGGACGCTTTCAGCGATCTGGGCTACCTCGACGAAGTCAACCTCCGCAGCCTCGGCAAACACCACCTTGAGTTGCCCCGCGGCATCGCGCAGCAGGGTGAAACAGGCGCGAACGATGAGCCAGTCGTCTTCCGTGTAGCGGGGAGGAGGCAGATCGCGGATGGCAGTGAGGGCGGCATCAAGGCCCGGAACAGACGAAAGCGCGGCAACGAGTGCCCCGAAGTGGGGCTTGCCTGCGCGGCCGTGCGGCGTGGCTGGAAAGCCAATGGTTGCATTCAAGCCCTTTTCCGTACGCCACGCGCCAGTCTGCGTTTGGAGAAAACCGGCCAGCGCATCGTAGGCGTCGCGTGCATTGTCAATTCCGTCCGCAAACGGAGGCTGGGGAATCTCAACGCACTCCGCAAGAGTGCGAGGCGATTTTTCGCCTGGCTCTTCACAGGCGTAGCGGGCGAGTGCAAGGGCCTCCTCACGTGCGCCGGACGCCTGATCGAGAAGGCTGCTCACTTCGGTCAGCCCCTGGCGTACGGCATTGGCGAAGGGGCGCTCCAGGCGTTCGCGCAGGGCCTCCCAGTCCGGAGCGCGGCTGAGCACAAAGTCGTGCATCCAGCGGTCGCGCTTCTCCAGCATTCCCACCAGCAGGTCTTCCAGCTCCTGCCAGTTGTTGTCGCGCCAAACAAGCAGCGCTTCCACGGCTGCGCTGAGCGCTGGGTTTCCAGGGTTGCCGATCTGGTTCAACGTATGCCGCGCGGCGCGGCGATAAAGATCGTTGGGCTGCTCGGCGATGTCCAGCCCGCCGCCCAGGCCGGAGAGCAGCGGCTGCTGAAGGGCCAGCTCGCGGCAAAATGAATCAATGGTGGATATGCGCAACTGTGCGGGCAGGTCGAGGAGCTTCCAATCGCGGGCAATCGACTGATCGAGCGCGCGCCGCGCAACCGGGCTGGGGTCGGGATTGCGCAGCTCATCGAGAATGCGGTTGCGCATTTCGGCGGCGGCGGCGTTGGTAAAGGTGATAGCTACCACTTGGCCCGGATCGTCGACCTCGGCCAGGAGCGTGAGAAAGCGCTCGGTGAGCAGGGTCGTTTTGCCTGAGCCGGCCGGAGCCTGGACCAGAATGGATTTGGTGGGGTCAAGCGCCAATTCTCGTTGAAGCTGGTCGGGCGGCGCGGAGGCGGGCGTTGTCTTACTCATCGGCCGCCTCCGTAGAATTGAGGCCGCCGGCACCATCGGTCTCGCCCTCATCCGACGCGATCCGGTTTTCCTGGATGCGGCAAAGGGTTTGCAGGCCGCAGCGCTCGCAGGTTCTTGGATAGTCGCGAGGGTCGACATCCGCGCGGCCGGAAAGGAAATCTCTGGCTAGCCGTTCAATGGTTTCCCTCCAATTGTCCAATTGTTCGGCTTGCAGGGCATTTTTCATCAATGTCGTGCCGCCTTTGAGTCCGGCAAAGAGGGTGCTTGAGGGCGCTCCCACGCATCCAGCGAATTCGAGCTTTCCGGGGCGTACCTTGGCAAAGGCCAAGCCGCCCAACGAATCCTCTTCCCCGAGAGCAAAACCGGCGTAAAGCGGAAGCTGAACGTCGTCAGGGCGGGGCAGCTCCCAGGACTGCGGAGAAACATCGCCGGATTTGTAGTCGATGACGAGAACGGATCCGTCGTTGAGCCGGTCGAGCCGGTCGAGCCTCAGGCTGAAAGTCAATCCGGCCAGGGAAATGGTGCGCTTGGCTTCGGTCTCCAGCACTTCAAAAGCCATGCGGGTTGCCTCGTAGTCCAGCCACGCGGCCACCAGGCCGGTGAGCCGCTGCTGTTCGAGTTCCAGGTAGCGCGCCGGCATGCGATCGCGAAGGCTGGGCCGCACCTCGGTTTCGAACACGCGCCGGACGTGCGCGACTACCCAGGTTTGGCGGTTGGTCCTGCTCAGCAATTCGGCGTAAGTCCGCATGCCGTGCGGCGGCCCTCCCCAGACCGCGTGCAAGACCTCATGAAGGAGATTGCCGCGCTGCTTTGCCGTGAGGCCCGCCTCGGCTGGCTCCCAGCGCTGCGCCGCAAGCCGCGCGGTGGCGAATGCCTTGAATGGGCATTGCGACTGGGCAGTGAGCACGCCCGCACCGCCCGCAACCCGACCCGGCGGGAACGGAACGCGGCTGAAGTCTTCGACGGAGATGGTGAGCGGAGCGGGATGCGGCGTTGGAACGAGTTCGGCCGGAAGAGGCTGACAAGGTCCGGCAAGCTGGACGACAAGGCGCGAGGGACGGGACTCGACGCCTTCGGTTTGCCGCGCGTAGCTGAAGTGGACCTCCGGAGCGGAGGCCAGCAGACGCGTACTGACTGCCTGGGCCAGGTCCCAATCGAGTTGCGCCGTGGCGTGAGGCATGTGCGCTTCGCGCTGCAATTCCGGAGGCAGCAGCGGATGCGTGGCGCCGCTCGCCGGCCAGGCGTCCTCGGTTGCGCCGAGAAACCAGACGGCATCCGCGGCTAATCCGGCGGACTCGGCAGGACCGGCAATCTGAATGGGCGCGTCGCGGGATTCAGGAGCAAAAAGCGTCTCGTCCAGGGTGCGGTCGAGAATGGAGAGGAACTCCTTCCAGTCGATGCGGCGGCCGTCGAAGCCAAGCGAGGCCGCAGTTTCCATGGCTTGCCGCCAGCGGCGAACGGCCTGGTGCTCAGCGCTTGAAAGCGTGTGCGACGCGGCAAAGTGGAGCGATTCCAGCAACCGCGGAATCAGTTCGGCCCAGTCGAGCGGAGACTGTAGCTGGCGCCGGAATTCCTCCAGGCGGCGCTTGGCCTCTGTCATGCGGTCGACCCATTCCCCGGGGAGCGCACTGTCATGCGCCTGGCCAGCGAAGGGCTGAATGAAGGCCAGCAGGGTCCACTCCGGCTGCTCAAGGCTGCGGCGGCGCAGGGCGCGCATGGCTGCTTGCAGCGCTGAGGATTCCTGGGCGGTTGCGGCGGCGTAGCCAGTCGAGAAGAGCCAGTCGAGTTCGTGTTCGGCAAGCGCGCCGGAGAGCCAGCGGAGAACCAGATGCGCTGCGCGTGGCAGGGCAACACGGCCAAGTGGAATTCCGAGGGAAAACTCGAAGTTCGGGGAAGTAGCGGGGCCGCTGCGGCTCAAAAAGGCGCGTTCGATCTGTCCTCGCTGTGCAGCCGCGTTCTGCGTGACGACGAGGACACGGGCTTGCGGGTTGGCCGCCAGCTTTCGACTGCACCAGAGGGCACAGGCGGCCAGCTCGGCCTGATCGTCGCGCGCCTCGTGGAAGCGGATTTGTGCGGCCGGCTTCCCAGGCGCGGCCTCCCGCCATGGTCCCCAAGCGTCGAAAAGGGCGCGCTGCACGGGGAGTATGCGGTCAAAGCCGGCCAACAAAAGCGGTACCCGTTCGAGCTGGCCAGCGGCATTCTGAAGCAATTGGGTCAGTTCGATGGGCAAGCGCGCGGGGCTCAGCAAGTTGCTGGCGCGGCAGATCTCATCAAAGGCAGCAAGCCAGCGGCTGAATGTAGCCGCGTCATTTTGCCAGCCGGAGCGAGCCGATGTGCGCAGAAGCTTTGGCGCGTGTGTGCAGAGCAATTCGTGGGCTTCCATGGCCAGCGCTGCAAGGCGGTAACGCGGACCCTCCAGCAAGGTGGCCATGCGGCCGTCGGCAGCGGCAAGGTTAGCCCAAAGAGACTGTTCCTGCGTGGGGTTCAAAACCAGCCGGCCATCGCTCGTGTGCGCTGCCCACGCAGAGCGGACAAAGCTGTTCCAGTCCTGGATGCCGGGCGCCGGCCACGCGGTCAGTCCCTCCGCCCGCCGGGCGCGGTGGAACGCCGATCCAAGCGCTCGCGCGGCGCGTTCGCTGGCCGTGACGACAACACCGCCCTGGCGCAGCCACGCGTCGATCTCCACTGCTGCCGATGCCCCCATTCCAGCGTTATACGCCGTCGGGCCGCGGGATTGCCATTCCCGGCCGGCTCTCCGCGCTACCTGAAGGCCAAGCGGCGCCGGGTAATGGGAAAATCGAGACGCTCCGGTTGTACACTGAGCAGTGATTCGTCGATTGCTTTTCTCACTGTTGCTCGGATGGTTCGTCCTGACCGGTTGCCACACCAGCCGGAACATCGACCCCCCGTCCTCCGAGTTGAATTTCAAAGTGTACAAACTGCGCGGCAAGGTTGTGTCCACCGATGCTGCAAATGGTGACGTCACGTTGAATCACGAAGCCATTCCGGGCTTCATGGACGCAATGACAATGCCCTACAAGCTCAAGGATGCGACTATCCTCGGCGAGCTTCATCCCGGCGACGTGATCACTGCCGACGTGCTCGTGTCGCCTGATCCGAATGCCGATGTGCTGCTCGATCACCTGGTCGTGGTGGCGCAGGGCAAGCCGGATTACCGGCCCGCTGTCACCTACCACGTGCCCGCGCCCGGCGATGCGGTGCCCGACTTCAAGCTGCGCAACCAGGATGGGCGTCCGATCAACCTGGCGCAGTTCAAAGGCAAGGCGCTGCTGATCACGTTCATTTACACGCGCTGCCCGCGCCCCGACTTTTGCCCGCGCGTTACGCACAACTTCGCCGACGTGAACAACCAGCTCGCTGCCAATCCGGCGCTCTACGCGAAGACCCACCTGCTCTGCGTGAGCTTCGATCCGGAACACGACACTCCGGAGCGGCTGCGCGCCTTTGGGGCAACGTACATCGGCAGCGACGCCAAGGATGCTTTCACGCACTGGGATTTTGCCGTGCCGGACGCCCAGGTGCTCCAGCAGATGGCGCAGTTTTTCGATGTGGGCATCACCAACGGACCGGACGAGACCATCACGCACACGCTTTCCACAACTTTGATTGGGCTTGATGGGAAGGTTGTTCGCTTCTATCCAGGGAATGAGTGGACTCCTCAACAGGTTGCCGCGGATGTGAAGGAATTGGTTGCGGGGAAGGGCTGAAGGACGATATGCTCGTGCAGAAAGTGCGAGCTTCGAATTTAAGTGATTCAAGGCTCCCGTCAAGGGCAAGGAGCTGGCAATGAGTGGGCTGAAGATACGCAAGGACGCGGAGTTGGATTTTTTGTCGCTGGGCGCGCTGGTGCACCGGCTCGACCCCGGCATCATCCCCTTCCGCAAAGCTACGGAGTGCAAGATTCATGTCAGCGGCGGCGAGTTCAACGTGGCGGCCAACCTCTCCGATTGCTTTGGAATGAGAACCGCGATTGCCTCCGCCATGTCGGATTATCCCATCGGCGACCTGATCGCGGAACGCGTGCGCGCCATGGGCGTGAAGCCCATCTACAAGCACTTCAAGCACGACGGCGTGACCGGGCCGAACATGGCCACCGTTTACAGCGACCGTGGCTACGGCGTGCGCGGGCCGGTGGTGTTCTATAACCGCGCCAACGAAGCCGCCGCGCAACTGAAGCCGGGCGACTTCGATTGGAAGGCCATCTTCGCCGGCGGAGTGAAGTGGGTGCATTGCGGCGGAATTTTTGCGGCGCTTTCCCCCACCACGGCTCCCCTGGCCGCGGAGATGATGCGCGAAGCCAAGGCCGCTGGCGCGGTGACTTCCTTCGATCTAAACTTCCGCGAAAAGCTGTGGAAGATTCACGGCGGCAACGAGCGCGCTGTTGAGACCATTGCCACCATCGTTGAGAACGTGGACGTGCTGGTGGGCAACGAAGAAGACCTGCAGAAGGGGCTTGGTATTTCGGGTCCGGAAGTCGCGGCCAAATCGAAGCTCGACCCCAGCGTGTTTTTCGGCATGATCGACAACGTGGCCAAGAAGCACAAGCAAGTAAAGGTGGTGGCCACGACGCTGCGCGAGGTGCACTCCACCAACCGCCACAGTTGGAGCGCCGTAGCATGGATCGATGGCAAGAACTATGCGGCTCCGACCGTGGAACTCGACGTTTTGGATCGCGTGGGCGGCGGAGACGGCTTCGCGGCCGGCTTCATCTACGGCCTGCTCACAGGCGAGCCGCCGGAAGAGGCAGTGAAGCTGGGATGGGCGCATGGCGCGCTCTTGACCACCTTCCCCGGCGACACCACCATGGCCACCGTCGACCAAGTGAGAGCATTCGCGCAGGGCGGTTCAGCGCGCATACAGCGCTAGAACACTTCAGCGCCCGTTCGCGGAGACATGAGTCCTTCTCCGGCGAATTCGCCGCCAACTTCCTAACTCGCTCGTCCCGCGAAGCGGGCGCTAACTTGCTGCACTCAATCCAAAGACCCTCACCGTGTTTCCATTTGGCCCACGAAGGCACGAGTCTCGTCCAGAGCCTTGTCCGGAATGCGGGTCGACGTTGCGATCCAACTCATCGCATTCGGAAATATTGCAAGCCCCATTGGAGCCAAGGCTCGCCCCGCGCCAGTCACCATGGCGCGCGAGAGGGCGGTGGCCAAGCGCATGCCGCGGCTGAGATGCGCATGCAATGTGCGTTGGTATTCTTCTGCGCTTGCTCCGCCGAGGCACATCTGCGCGGCAAGCGACGCGCTGTGCAGTGCGATGGACATTCCGTCTCCGGTAAACGACGGGATGACCGCCGCCTGATCGCCCACGCACCAAAGTCCGTTCGGCCGTCCGGCCAGATATCCATACGGAATGGACGAGATAGCTAGCGGCCGCGGCCATAGCGGCAACGCCCCACAGAGCCGCTGCGCGACGAGGGGATTGTCGCTCTGGATGGCGTCGAGCAACTCAGGCCATCCCCCGATTTTACGCAATGCAGCACGGCGCACTACCAGGCAGAAATTGGCCACGCCATCTTCCACCAGTGAAAGGCCGCCATATCCGCCGGGAAACAGATACAACTCCATGAATCCGCGCAGCGCTTCGGTCTGATGCGGTGTCAGTCGCCAGTGAAGCTTGAATCCAACCATATCCCCGTGCGGGCCCGGCGCGCGCTCACGGCCGCGAAGATCGTGTTTTCCGTTGGCGAGAAAGACCGTTTGCGCGCTCCGGCTTTCCCCGCCGCGCAGTTGCGCATGCCACAGGCCGTTGTGTTGTTCGAGGCTCTCAACAAAGGCGCCGCGTTCTACTGTGCATCCCGCCTGCGCCGCTCGCTTGAGCAATGCTTCATCCAAAACGCAACGGGACAGCGACAGCGCGGTGAAAGGCAGAGCAGTCTCGACCACGCGCTTTTTTGAAGTCAGGCGAATGAAGCAGATGGATTCCGCTCCGAGTTCAACCGGATTCACGCCCGCTTCGGTAAGGCAGTCGACGGCCTCACGGCTGAGAAATTCGCCGCACACTTTGTGATGCGCGGCGCGCTCGCGCTCCAGCAGCGTAACCTCGCGCTCCGCCGCAGCAAGGCGCAGTGCAACCATGGAACCAGCAAGCCCGCCTCCGATGACCAGATGCGCTGCAGTGCGAATGGTGGTGCTCATGGGGCCTTTCTCCTCGATACGCAGAGCCGCGCCGGTCTGAAGGCCTGAATCTCGACGCACTCATCGCGCATGCCCGCGGCAGAGCACATACGTTCCCAATCCGTGGCGACAAAGGAGCGCGCGATTGAGACAGGACCATCGTACTGCACGAAATGATGGAGCCGCGCCAGCTTTGCGAATGTTCGAAACAGATAGTAAGGAACTGGCGCGCGCGAAAGATCGTTGATGAACCACCCGAGTTGCGCATGGTCCTCCATCCAGCGGATGAATTCGACGATCTGGTCTTCGTCAAGGTGGTGAGTAAACAGCGAACTGACCACCAGGTGCGGTGTTCGTCCCGGTATGTAGGTGAGTATATCCGCCGTGACCCACTGAATCTTGCTCGAAGCGGATGTGGCCTCTGCGGCGATTGCGGATGCGTCGGGGTTGAGATCGAGCCCGGTCAATTCAACGGAGATGCGGCGCGATTCGGCCCATTGCTCGATGCGCCGCAGCCCATCGCCGTAGCCGCATCCCACATCGAGAATGCGCAGCGGTTCGTCGAGAGCCGGCGGCGACGTGGCAATTGCATTGAGCCATGCGATCAAAGGCCGATAAGCAAACGTCCAGCGGTTGGTGCGAGCTATGTCGCGCAGGCAGGCGCGCAAAACATCGCGGCTGCACGGCTCATCCATCAACTCGGTCAGTTGTGCGCGCTGGCTGAAATCGGGAGCGCTAAGCTGCATGGAAGAGCATGGTTTCAGCGGTGAGGCCGGGCCCGAAGGACATGGCGCAGCCTTGCTGGCCGCTTTGCGCTCTCTGCATGAGTTCGCGCAGCACAAACATCACCGTGGCCGAGGACATGTTGCCGAATTGCGCCAGCACATTGCGCGACGATGAGAGAGCATCGGCTGGCAGAGCAAGGCCTTTTTCAACGGCGTCAAGGATGGAGCGGCCGCCGGGATGAACTGCCCAGAGATCGATCGCCAGCGGATCTCTGCCGCGCGTAACCTCAGTGCCCAATTGCTTGAGCGCTCCGCCAATTTCGCCGGGCACCTGGCCGGATAGGTGCATGTCGAAACCAAGTTCGCCAATGCGCCAGGTGATCAGGTGGCCGGTGTTCGGAATATTCAAGGCCAGAAAACTGTCAATGGCCAGGCCTCTCGATTCAGCGCTGATCAGCGACGCCGCGCAGCCGTCGGCGAAGACCAGGAAGGAGAGCACCTGCTCCAATTCAGCGGTCTCCTGAAAATGCAGCGAACAGAGTTCAAGGTTCAACACGAGCACGCGCGCGTCGGGTTCGGAGCGAACAATGTGGTGGGCCGACTTGAGCGCGTTGATGGCGGCGTAACAGCCCATGAAGCCGATCATGGTGCGCTCCACCGACGGGTTGAGGCCGAGATGATTGACCACTTCGAAGTCCAGGCCCGGCGCATAGAGTCCGGTGCAGGAGGTGACGACCACGTGCGTTACAGAATTTCGTTCCCCTTCGGTGAGCGCGAGCTTATCGAGAGCGATATGTGCCAACTGCGGCGCGAAGCTCTCGAAGAACTTCATGCGCCGTGCAGTGACCGGAAAATCTCCCGGCTCATAAACCTGCTCGACATCCTTCCATCTGCCGTCCTCGGTGGGAACGGGCTGCACGAACGAGTAGCGATGCTCAATGGCCGAAAGGCGCGCCATGCGCCGGAAAAGATTGCGCGAAGTGCCTTCGGGAAGCAGGCCGGTTGCAAAAGCGATGAACGCGTTGTGCACGTCGTGCGGAGGAACTGCGGTCGCGATGCGATTGATAAAGGCTGTCGTCATTTCGGCTCGTCTCGGGGAGCAATGCTGTGTTGCGCAAGCTTTATTGTGCAGTCTACACGGTTAGATGCGACCCTGATTGAACCGATAGCCCACCGCGCGGAGATTCTTCATGGCGTCAACGGCGGGATGTGGTGACTTGAATGTTTTCAAGGAGCGGTGGCATCGGGAGAAGGCATCCAAAGTTGCTCTGTCGCCAAAGTTTGCTTGATGAATCTGCTTTGTATCAGGGCACGACTTCAGTCGTGCCGAAAAGGCCCGGAAATACAAGCGGTTTTAACCCCTGACGGGTTAGGCTAAAACCGTCCGCCATTGATAAAACTCGGTCGACGGGAAGCCTGAGGTTTCCGATTTGCGAAGTGGAACGCGCCGGCTAAACGCCAATCACCGCGCAGAGTTCCTTCACGGCTTCGGCGCTCTTCTTCAAGGCGGCGTCTTCTTCCGCGGTGAGCTTGATCTCGATGATTTTTTCCAGGCCCGCGGCGCCCAGCTTGCAGGGAACGCCGATGTAATAGCCCTCGATGCCGTATTCACCCTGGAGAAAAGCCGCGCAAGGAAGAATCTTCTTCTTGTCCTTCAGAATGGCTTCCACCATTTCCGTGGCGGCGGCAGAAGGAGCGTAGTAAGCGCTGCCGGTCTTGAGGTGCTTCACAATTTCAGCGCCGCCGTCTCGTGTCCGTTGAATGAGGGCTTCCAGGCGATCGGGCGCGATGAGTTCGGTGATGGGAATACCGGCCACGGTGGAGTAGCGCGCAAGCGGAACCATGGTATCGCCGTGGCCGCCGAGCACGAACGCGGTGACGTTTTCAACGCTGACATTCAACTCAGCCGCAATGAACGTGCGGAAGCGCGCCGAATCCAGCACGCCGGCCATGCCGATAACGCGCTCGCGGTTGAAGCCGGCCTGCCGGTACGCGGCCTGGGCCATTGCGTCCAGCGGATTGGAGACGATGATGAGGATCGACTCGGGCGATTGCGCCACCACCTTCTGCACTACGTCAGACATGATTTTGAAGTTTGTGTGCAACAAGTCGTCGCGGCTCATGCCCGGCTTGCGCGGAATGCCGGCGGTGATGACCACAATGTCAGAGTTGGCCGTGGCCGCGTAGTCGTTTGCGCCGGTCACGTTCACGTCGCGTTTCTCAATCGGCATGGCCTCAAGCAGGTCAAGCGCCTTGCCTTGCGGAATACCGTCGACCACGTCGATGAGGACCACATCGGCCAGTTCCTTGGAAGCGATCCAGTGGGCCGCGGTGGCGCCTACGTTGCCGGCGCCTACAATGCTGACTTTCTTTCTCATTTTCAAATTCTCCTTGTCTATTAATGAGCAGAGCGGCGAATTGGCGCAGGCTAATGAGGCAGCAAAGGGAGCCGACTCACTTCTCCAGATACGAGTGCATGGTTCCTAAGACTATGGCGTTCGGGTTCCCTCTGGCCATGTCGACGAGTTCGTTGACTTCTGAGTCAGAAGCAGCGTATATGGGGTCCATTGGAAACGACTCTTCCACACCAAGCAACTTCCAGTTCAACGTAGCCAAATAGGCGGTGAGCTTCCCTCTTGCCAATTGGTCTGTGCTCGCCCAGGTGACTACATTCATGAATCCTTTCGTGTAACCGTCATCGAGGTCGAGGTCGCCCGGTTCAACCTCGATCTCTGCTCGAATTCTCCACATTCTTTCCATTTGCCAAGCCCTACCGTCTTACATATTTCCAATAATGCGCGTGGCAAACTCGCTGGTCCCCACTTTGGTTGCTCCGGCGGTCTGCCGTTCGAAGTCATAGGTAACAAACTTCTGCTGGATGGTTTTCTCCATTGCGGTTTCGATGAGTTTCGCGGCTTCCTTCCAGCCGATGAAGTCGAGCAGCATAACTCCCGAAAGAACCACCGACCCGGGATTGATCATGTCCTTGTCCGCATACTTCGGAGCCGTCCCATGCGTGGCTTCGAAGACTGCGAAGCCGTCTCCGATGTTAGCTCCGGGTGCGATACCGAGACCACCGACTTGCGCAGCAGCCGCGTCAGAAATGTAATCGCCGTTGAGGTTGGTGGTTGCCAGAATCGAGTAGTCGGATGGGCGGAGGATGATTTGCTGGAAGATGGAGTCGGCGATGCGGTCGTTGACCAGGATCTTCGACTTCCACACGCCGTTTCCGTGCGACGGGCCGATGGTGCGAAGCACGCCCTCGATCTCCGTATAAACCGCGTCGCGATAGCTTGGCGAGCCGAATTCAAGGCCGGGTTCGACGAGCGCGGCGTTCTCCTCGACGGTGAGGCCGGGGTGGGCATCGTTGTTGCCGAGGATCCAGCTCTCGCGCTCGGTCACAACGTGCTCGCGGAACTCCTCGACCGCGACTTCATAGCCCCATTCACGGAACGCGCCCTCGGTAAATTTCTGGATGTTTCCCTTGTGCACCAGCGTGACCGTCTTGCGGCCGGTTTCGAGAGCGCTCTTCAAGGCGTACCGGACCAGACGTTTTGTCCCGAAAATGGAAATGGGCTTGATGCCGACGCCGGAGTCGGAGCGGATCTTTTTCTTGCCGCCTTTGAGCAGGTCCTCATTGATGAACTCAATCAGCCGCGCCGCATCGTTGCTGCCTTGTTTGAACTCGATGCCCGAATAGACGTCTTCAGTATTTTCGCGAAAGATGACGATGTCGACCTTCTCGGGATGCTTCACAGGGCTGGGCACGCCCTGGTAGTACTTCACCGGCCGCACGCAGGCATAGAGGTCCAGAAGCTGGCGCAGGGCCACGTTCAGCGAGCGGATGCCTCCACCCACCGGCGTGGTCAAAGGCCCCTTGATGGAGACGCGCAGATCGCGGGCCGCGGCTACGGAGTCGTCAGGCAGCCAGGTGGAAAACTGGCGATACGCCTTTTCGCCGGCAAAGATTTCGAACCACTTGATGGCGCGCTTGCCACTGTAGGCTTTTTCAACCGCGGCGTCGAACACCCGCTGCGAGGCCTTCCAGATGTCGCGTCCGGTACCGTCGCCTTCAATAAAAGGAATGATGGGATGGTCGGGGACTTCAAACTTCCCGTCGCGGTATTCAATGGGCTGTCCGTCTGCGGGAAGCTCCAACCCGTTGTAGGTATTCTGCATGATTTTTGAGGGGTTCCTTTCCGTGCATGGTCAAAGGATGAGGCTAACACCTGCAAATTAGGGGTGGCAATGGCTGGGCGCGGCGGTCCGGCCAGACGGGATCGCGCGAATGAGGGCAGTGAGTCAAGTTCGTCGGCCTGCCCTTGGACCATCAATGGAAGAAGTAGACCGCGTGGCCGGTGTTGCCAATCGGAACCCATCCCGGCGGAAGAATTTTGGGCGGCGTTTCCGCGACCACTGCCTTGGCCCCCGTGCTCTTCAGGATATTGAGCACGGCCTGCTCGCCTTCGATGCCGGAATTCCAGAAAGCGGTTGCGGAGTCGCCCGTCTCCAAGGCGTGCGGCACCTCCGCGACAATCTCGACGCGGTCAAGGCGAGCCCAGAATCCCTCCACTGATCCGTCGCCTATTACTGCCACCCGATTGCCCGGCTCAATTCCCATCAGGCGCAGCTGTTCAGCTTCCTCGACGAATTGCACCCAGATTCCGCGCTGCCAGCGGATGCCCTTAAAGTCCTGCAGTAAGACCGCAACGAGCATGACGCCAAGCATCAGGCTTGCTGCCCTGAAAACCCTCACGCGCTGCGCCTCCGCGGAGATGCTGGTCGAGGCGATCAGTGCGCAAAGTCCTGCCAGAAATGCCCAAGTGAGATATCGCGGCCACCAGGTTACCAGCGCGTACATCATCACCAGCGCGATGGTCGGCGCCAGTACTGGCAAAAATCGGATCATTTGCCGCAACGAATCGCTGATTCGATCGCTGAAGAGGAAGATCAGGAGAACGACGGCTGTAAGCATTCCGGCCGGTATGACCAGGTAAAGCGCCAAATCCTCCATGCTCCACATGAAGCGGCCAATTTCGCGACCGGGATGCAGCTTCGAATCGGCCCCTGCCCACCAGTATGTGGGGTCATACCAAACAGGGTAGGTTCCTGCAACTGGGGCGCCAAACTCGTATACCTCCGGCCAGTTCAAAAGCTTTCGAGTCGGGTGTAGCGGGTGTGCAGGTATGGCTCCCAGGCCTTGCCAGTGAATACGCATCGGCCACGCGCCGTTCACCCTCCATGCGATGTTCAACTTTCCCGAGTCGCCAAATGTCAGGTGGTGATTATTCCAGGAAATCGCGGCGATGAAGGTTGTTGAGATGGCGAGAAAGCATATCAGCGCCGCTCCCGCCCTCAGCCATCCGCCGCGGTGCTTCCAGCAGACTGCAAACAGGGTCGCCATCACAACCAGGCCAAACGGGAACATGACCGACTTTGCCAGGTAAGCGACTCCTAGCGCAACGCCAAGCAAGCAGGATGAGCCCACGCCCGATCGCCCGGCGCAAAATCGCAACACCAATCCAAATGCCAGGAACGCCAGCGCTGCGACCAGAAGGTCTGGCGTCACAATGGACAATTCTTCCCCGCCCAAGGAGTCTTTGACGCCAAACCCAAAATACAGAATGGCGAACATCAGGTATCCCAGGGCCCATGCATAGAGCCGCGACGCTCCTGTCCAGGCATTCCCGGTGCGTGATTTCAACATGCTGCGCCAGAAGAATTCAAAGGAAGCCAGGGCTGCCAGGAATATTACGAAATTGAGCAAATGCACTTCGGGATATTCCCAGCGGATGCCCGGCTTGGTGAGCCGAAACATCAGCCCGGTCAGCCAGCCGTAAAGTGGAGACCAGTAGGCGTTCAGCGCGGCGTGCCAGTTGCCCCTCCAATACTGATCTCCCATGTCGAGGTAGGAGATGCCGTCGGCGCCCATGCTGAACCGGGTAAGCCAGCAATCGAGCAATGCGAATAATACGATAGCCCCGCGAAAAGCCCATTGAACTCGCAGAAGCCGGAGATTGCTATCAGTTTCTGCAGGATTCGACTGTGTTTGCATTCCCTGTGTCCTGATCTCTCCTGCTGCCGGATTTGAGCTACATGGGGAGCTCTAACCCGCTGGGAGGGAGTGGAATGGGTATCATTCGAGCTTTTTGCTGGCGTCTCAGGGAAGAGACTACCACCTGAATATCGGGGGTGGCAATGAAGCCGGGCGCGGCAACTCAACGATGCGAGAGGCGATGCGCGGTGCGGTTCTTGACATCATGATGCCTTTCGTCTTAGCATCATGATGTGCGAACTACTCTTTCCATCGACGACGACATCGCCAGCCTCGTGGAGCACGAGGTGCAACGGACTGGAGATTCGTTCAAAGGCACAATCAACCGCTTGCTCCGACAGGGGCTTATGGCCTCGCGGGAAAAGGCTGCCGTGAAGCCCTTTGTAGTGACGCCGATTCCCATGGGGCTAGGGCCGGAACACAGCTACGACAAAATTTCAGAACTGCTTGAGGAGCTTGAAGGGCCGTATCACCGTTGATTGTCCCCGACGCAAATTTACTCATCTACGCATACGACTTCACAGTGACCCGGCATCAAGCCTCGCGAGCCTGGCTGGAAGCAACTTTTTCTGGTCAGGAATTGATTGGGCTTCCCTGGCAATCGGTCTGGGCCTTCTTGCGAATTTCAACTAACCCCAAACTGTCGGCCGGCCGTGTTTCTATGGAACAGGCGGTTGCCATTGTGCAGCAATGGATGGATCTGAAGCAGGTTCACATGCTTGCTCCAGGAGAGCGTCATTGGAGTTTGCTGCAGCAAATGCTTATCGAAGGGCAGGTTCGCGGGTCGCTCACAACCGACGCTGAACTCGCCGCTTTGACGATTGAATATGGCGGTGTGCTGCATACTGCCGACCGCGATTTTGCGCGGTTCCCCGGCCTACGGTGGTTGAACCCTCTGTCTTAGTTGTGCATCATACCGCCTGAGATGGTTTGCCCTTTCTAAGTTGGACCGTGTCAAGCTTCGATGAATTCCGGAAAACACTGCTTTGTTCACCCGCCCAAATGCGATAGACTCATGCGGGAACGTTGATTGGAAGCGGCAATCTTGATACTCACGGAGGATACATAGGAATTGGGAAAAAGCATGGTCCCGAAGAAGCTTTTCTTCACCAAAGGCGTTGGCAAACACAAGGAACGGTTGACGTCGTTTGAGCTGGCCCTGCGGGATGCGGGGATTGCCTCGCAAAACCTTGTAAGGGTTTCGTCCATTTTTCCGCCGCGCTGCAAGGTGATCACGCGCAAGGAAGGGCTGACTTATCTGAATCACGGAGAAGTGGTTTTTTCGGTGATCGCGGAAAACTCGACGCGCGAGCCGCATCGCCTGATTGTGTCAAGCATCGGCGTGGCCATTCCGGCCGACAAAGACACTTACGGATATCTGAGCGAGCACCACAGCTTCGGCGAGACCGAAGAGCAGGCAGGCGAATATGCCGAAGAACTGGCTGCGGAGATGCTGGCCACCACTCTGGACGTCGAATTCGATCCGGACACAAGCTGGGACGAGAAGAAGGAGATCTACCGCATTTCGAACAAGATTGTCCGCACCAGCAACGTGACTCAATCCGCTGTGGGCGACAAGCGCGGCCTGTGGACCACGACCATCGCGGCGGCGGTTTTGATTCTTGAAGAGTAGGAGTTGCATCTGAGAGGATGCACGGAGGCCAATCTCGCAGATCGAGATTGGCCTCGTTGCGTCGAGCGGGAAAGTCCGGTTGAGGGTTGATGGCGGAATGACTGTGATCGGTCGCAAGTACATTGTGGGGCTGGTGCAGATGCGCATGGGCGCAGATCCGGAGGCAAACTTCGCGTCCGCGGTCAGGCATGTGCGCGAGGCGGCGCGGCTGGGCGCGAATGTGGTTTGCCTGCCTGAGCTTTTTCGCGCGCAGTATTTCTGCCAGCGCGAGGATATCCGGCTCTTCGATCTGGCCGAGGCCATCCCTGGCCCATCGACGAGCAAGCTGGCGGAGGTTGCCCGCGAAGAGCGCGTGGCCATCGTGGCGTCGCTGTTTGAGCGGCGGGCGCCGGGGCTCTACCACAACACGGCAGTCACGCTGAATGCGGACGGAGCCATCGCCGGCGTGTATCGCAAGATGCACATCCCGGACGATCCGCTCTACTACGAAAAGTTTTACTTCGCGCCCGGTGATCTTGGCTTTCAAGCCGTCGATACGGCGTTTGGGCGTGTGGGCACGCTGGTCTGCTGGGATCAGTGGTACCCAGAGGGCGCGCGCCTGACTGCCCTGCAGGGCGCGGAAGTGCTGTTCTATCCCACGGCCATCGGCTGGCATCCCGCGGAAAAGGATGAGTTCGGCGCGGCGCAATATGAGGCCTGGCAGACCATCCAGCGAGGGCACGCGATTGCCAATGGCGTGTACGTGGCCGGGGTGAATCGCGTGGGGATGGAGCATGGCGACATATTGGGCAATCGCGCTGCCGGACCGGGCCTGGAGTTCTGGGGTGGAAGCTTTCTCGCCGATCCATTCGGGCGCG
This sequence comes from Occallatibacter sp., assembly GCA_050013495.1. Taxonomy (GTDB): domain Bacteria; phylum Acidobacteriota; class Terriglobia; order Terriglobales; family Acidobacteriaceae; genus Telmatobacter. The sequence goes on from JBEKFD010000020.1 coordinate 17,655, forward strand.
TTATTGCCAAGGCTTCGCACGATGCGGAGGAGATTCTGCTCGGCGAGATTGACCTGGGCCTGATTGAAGAGACGCGCCGCAACTGGCCTTTCCTGCGCGACCGGCGCATCGATGCCTATGGGCCCATCACCAAGCGGTATCTGGATCCGGTAAACTCATGGCCTGCCGACGGGGATTCGAAGTAGGCCGGAGCGTTGTCATCGATTGCGCCACGGGGGGTACTGTCATCCTGAGCGAAGCCGAAGGATCTGCGGTTGTTTTTTCATGTTCCACGCGGGATTGGATTCTCACCATGATTGAGACTCCCCAACAACTCGGTTACCGCATGCCCGCCGAATGGGACACTCATGAAGCCACGTGGCTGGCTTGGCCGCACAATCCAGACGACTGGCCGGGAAAATTTCAAACCATCCCCTGGGTCTATGCGGAGATTGTGCGGCTGCTTTCCGCGCGCGAGCGGGTGCATATTCTCGTCGACGATGCCAAGGCCGAACAGCGTGCCTTGAGCACTCTGGAGCGAGCAGGAGCAGTGCTCGATCAAGTCAGTTTTCATGTGTGGCCCACCAATCGCGTGTGGACGCGCGACTCTGGTCCGATTTTCGTGCGCAACAGTGAAGGCCGTGTGGCCGTGACCAACTGGCATTTCAACGCATGGGCCAAGTATCCTGACTGGCAGCTCGACGACCAGGTGCCGGAGCGCGTGGCGGAGTTACTGGATGTGCCGGTATGGGAACCATTTGTTGACCTGGAGGGTGGCGAAGAAAGGCGCCTCGTTCTTGAAGGGGGCTCAATCGACACCAATGGCGAAGGAATTCTGCTCACCACCGAAGAGTGCCTGCTGAGCAAGGTGCAGGAGCGGAATCCCGGCGTGGACCGCGGCAAACTGGAGCAGGCGTTTCACGATTATCTCGGCATCGACCAGGTCATTTGGCTCAACCGCGGCATCGCCGGCGACGACACCCACGGCCACGTCGACGATATCTCCCGCTTCGTCGCGCCGGACACGATTGTCACCGCCGTTGAGCCTGACACAAGCGACCCGAATCATGAGCCTCTCGCTGAAAACCTGCAACGGCTGAGGGCTGCACGCACGCATGATGGCAAGCAATTCACGCTGGTTGAGTTACCCTTGCCGCGGCCAGTGATCTTCCGCGGTCAGCGCCTGCCAGCGAGTTACGCAAACTTCTACATCGCCAACGGATTGGTCCTGGTTCCAACCTTTAACGATCTCAAGGACCGCGTTGCTCTGAACATTCTCGCCCAGGTATTTCCGGACCGCGAGGTCATCGGTATCCACTGCGTTGACCTGGTCTGGGGCCTGGGAACGCTGCATTGCATGACGCAGCAGCAGCCGGCGGCACCTCTTCAGGCCTGAGCATATAATGATCGTGACGGAGGTTCGGTTATGCTTGCCCCCAGCGAGGCGATTGATAAAGCGCATTCTTATCTAGGCGAGGTGATTCCCGACTTTGCCGCGTTGGAACCGAGGGTTGAAGAGATGGTGTTGGACAAGGATTCTGCAAATTGGAACATAACTTTCTGCGCTCTAAGTGGTCCTGAGAAGTCGCAGGAGAATACTCTGGCGGATTTGCTGCGTTTACATAAAATCAGGAAGATTGTATCTATCGGCGCTGACGATGGTTCGTTCATCGCAGTCAGAAACCCAACTCCATTTTGAGATTGCGCCAATGTTGTTGGAAGAACAAGTATTCGCGCGTCACGTGGGTAAAAGCATACTGCTAGATTTCAACTTGCTGCTCGTCCTGTTGGCAGGAAAACTAGATTCTCGACTTTTCGGATGCTTTAAGAGAATCAGCGCATATTCTCTTGAAGATTATGAGTTGCTTGAGCAATTGGTAGGAATGTTCTCCATCCTTGTCACTACACCGTATGTACTCGCAGAGGTCAGCAACCTTGCCAATAGTCTCTCGGACCAGTGGCGAGAGGATTGGTTGCGGAATATGGCAGCATTGTTATCTTGCCACGAATGTAAGCCACTTTTCGACGAATGTTGGACCCCAGCCAAGCAACTGGCTTTGAAACCGGAGTTTTTGGCGTTTGGACTGACAGATGCTTCACTCGCCGAGCTGTCCGGTAGGGCGTTGATCCTGACTGATGATTTCAGGCTTTCAGGTTTCTTGCGACGCAAGGGTGTATCAGTCCTCAATTTCCGCGATCTGCGCAAGATGCAGGACTTTTAGAGGCTCAGGGTTGATGACTGATCTAGATTTCATGAACGCCGCTCTGGCCGAGGCTCACCTGGCCATGAAGGCCGGTGAGGTTCCCATTGGCGCGGTCGTGGTTTGGAACCGGGAGATCCTTGCGCGGGGACAGAACCGGGTGTTACGTAGCGTAGACCCGACGGCCCATGCGGAAATTATTGCTCTGCGCCTTGCGGCCGAGGCGCTCGGCAATTATCGCCTCAGTGGCTGCACGCTCTATGCGACTCTGGAGCCATGCGCGATGTGCGCCGGAGCGATGATTCACGCTAGACTCGACCGGCTGGTCTTTGCCGCCGCCGATCCCAAGGCGGGCGCCGCTGGATCGGTGCTCGCGGTGCTCAATCATCCGCAACTCAATCACCAGATGCAAGTGGAGCAGGGAATTCTTGCTGACGAATCGGCCGAGTTATTGCGCCGTTTCTTCCGCGAGCGGCGATAGGTCTATCTCCGCGTCAGAGACCTGATTCGCTCCGCTTCATTGGGCCACTTTGCGACTAACTCCTGATAACTCGCATTGCGGTAATCCGCAAAGTCGAAGCCGGGAGTTACGGTGCAACCCAGGAGCGCCACTTTCCCGTCGCCGATAAGCCGCGTACCTTGCCAGACGCCGGCGGGGACCGCGAGTTGGACGTGCTGACCTGCCGCCAAATCCGGTCCAAGAATGAAAACTGCGGAGCTGCCATCGGGGTGAAGTTGGAGCATCTCAACCGGGTCACCTAGATAGAAATGAAACATCTCGTCCGAATCGAGGACATGCATTTCAGAGAAGGTTCCCGGTTCCAACAGATAATAAATTGCGGTGCTTGACGCGCGCGTCCCGCGAGCCAGATCCAACGATCCGGCGGACGTGTATGTCCGGCGGTACCAGCCGCCTTCGATGGGATGCGGTTGCAGGTTCAACAGCGTCTTGATCTCTTCCGCGGTCATGATCCCGATGTTACCAGCGCGGACGCAGTAAAATGGATGCATGAAGGTTCAGGTTTACACGGCTGCATGGTGCAGGGATTGCCGAGCGGCCAAGCAATTTCTTGAAGCGCATGGGATCGTTTACACGGAAATCAATGTTGACGCCGATCCGGCGGCGTCGGCGGAGGTCATCAAGCACGTGGGCAAGCGGGCCATTCCGCAACTGGTGATCGACGGCGAGTGGTTTCAGCCCTACAAACCGGGGCGCGGCCTGCTTTTCGATGAGCTTCATGTTCGCTTGGGGATTCCGCGCGGCTAAACGCATTCTCCCCTTACAATCGAGTGTTGCCGCGCAATGTTGGTCTGCCAAGGAGTTCTCCGTTGATTGAACGCTACACACGCCCGGCGATGGGCCGCATCTGGACCGAAGAGAACAAGTACCGCCGCTGGCTTCAGGTGGAGTCGGCCGCGAGCACTGTGCTGGCCGAAGACGGCGTGATTCCCGCCGCTGCGGCCGAGGCCATTGCAACCAAGGCCAGTTTCTCTGTGGTTCGGATTCAAGAGATCGAAGCCGAAGTGAAGCACGACATAATCGCCTTCACAACGGCCGTGGCAGAAAACCTGAGCGCGCAAGGGCTCGGAGAGCAGTCCCGCTGGCTGCATTATGGACTGACTTCGAATGACATTGTCGATACGGCCCAAGCTTTGCAAGTGAAAGAAGCATCCGCTTTGATTCGGGATGGCGTGGAAAAGCTGCTGGCCGTGCTCAAGCGCCGTGCATTGGAATTCAAACACACGCCGACCATTGGCCGCACGCATGGCATTCACGCCGAGCCGACAACCTTTGGCCTGAAGCTGCTCAACTGGTTCGCGGAAATGCAGCGCAACCTGGCGCGCTTCGATGCCGCGGCCGAAGACATGCGCGTAGGCAAGCTATCGGGAGCAGTTGGAACCTTCGGTCATCTCAAACCGGAGCATGAAGAGAAAATCTGCGAGCGCATCGGTTTGAGACCCGCGCCCGTGGCCACGCAAGTCATTCAGCGAGATCGTCACGCGGCCTACATCGCCACGTTAGCCATTATCGGCAGCACGCTGGATAAGATTGCGGTCGAGGTTAGGCACTTGCAGCGGACCGAAGTTCGCGAGGCGCAGGAGTACTTCAGTGAAAAGCAGAAGGGCTCCTCGTCCATGCCACACAAGAAGAATCCAATTACATCGGAACAGATCAGCGGCCTGGCCCGCGTGCTGCGCGGCAATGCGCAGGCTGCCTTTGAAAACATTCCGCTCTGGCACGAGCGCGATATTTCGCACTCGTCGGTCGAGCGAGTGATCTTTCCCGATTCGACGATCCTGGTCGATTATCTGCTTGCGAAAACCGCCGATTTGATTGATCGTCTTCTCGTTTATCCGGAGCGCATGAAGAAGAATCTCGAAAGCACAGGCGGCCTCATCTTCAGCGGACAATTGCTGCTCGATCTTGCCGAAGCCGGAATGATGCGCGAAGACGCGTACAGGCTGGTGCAGGGCCACGCCATGCGCGCATGGAAAGAGGACTTGGTATTCCGCGATGAAGTCGCGCGGGATGCGGAGATCACCGCGCTGCTGAGCCCGGAGAAGCTGGCGAAGACGTTCGATTACAGGCGGCAACTGGGCAATGTGGATGCGATATTCAGGAGAGTCTTCAACCAGCCCGACTGAATGGAATCGTGGTTGAGGCTGCAATCCGAATTCCGCGACCACTGTGCAGTGGCTTTGATATTGTCTGTTAGGCAGGAGGTCTCGATGAAATTCTCCGTTTGTATTCTTTTTGCGGTAAGCAGCGTGATGACTTTTGGCCAGCAACAGAACATGCAGCCCGCGGATGCGCTGGTAAAGTTGTCGTTCATGCAGGGAGATTGGACGGGCCACCAGGATTTCGACACCGGAGGCGGTCCTGCAATGGTGGGCGACGCCACAGATCGCATCGAGCCAGGGATTGCCGGGAAGTATCTTTGCGAAATGCTCTCCACCACTCTGCCCGGCCGCAAGCCTACCGACACGCGGCATTTCATCTCCTACGACAAGCAGACAGGGAAGTACACGGCTTGGTGGTTCAATGACACGGCCTATCATCCGATGGAACTGACCGGGGACCTCGCCGGCAACAAGCTTTTGCTGATGAGCGATTCGGCCGCGTCCGGGCCGGTGCTGCGCGCGACATATGAAAGTCCATCTCCCGGCAAGCTGACTTTTCTGCTGGAGATGAAGAATGGCGATAACTGGACCAGGCTCTTCTTGACCACTTATACAAAGAAGACCGGCGATGCGAAGCAATGAAGGTTTGAGTTGACGGGGAAAGGAAAGCCGCACGTGGATGGTTTCAATCTGACTGTCGCAATTACCGGCGCATCCGGCGCAGTCTTCGGGAGGGAATTGCTTCGCGCCCTTGAAGCTGACGAGCGCGTGGCCCGCGTGCATTTTGTGGCTTCAGAGAATTCGCTGCGCGTGATGGCGGAGGAACTCGGCGTCAGCGGGCGCAACGGTCTGCTTGAAAAGCTTTTGGGCGCGTCGCCGAAGAAGACAGTCCAGCTTGCGGACGCGGACATCGGCGCGGCGATCGCATCGGGCAGTTATCCCTCGCATGGCATGATCGTGCTCCCGTGCTCCATGGGCACGCTTGCGTCCATCGCCAACGGCTTGGCGAACGGCCTTATCGCGCGCGCCGCCGATGTGACGCTGAAAGAGCGGCGCCCGCTGCTGCTTTGTGTGCGGGAGACGCCCTTCAATCGCATTCACCTGCGCAATATGACGCTGGCCGCTGAGGCCGGCGCGGTCATTTTCCCGGTGATTCCGGCGTTTTACAACAAGCCAATGGACTCGACAGAAATGGCGCGGCAGTTTGTTTGCCGGGTCCTTGCGCACATCGGATTGCCGCAGCCGGGAGCGTATGTCTGGAAGGCGGACGAGTAGAAGAGCAGGGAACAGGGATTAGGGATTAGGGATTAGGGAACACAGAGCCCTGGCTTCTGGCTTTCGACTAAATCTGGCCATTATTGCGCAGCGATTGGCTAAATGTTCTCCGCGACGTACTCGGCGAGCGACTCGGCGAGTCCGACGAGAATCCCGATCCAGCCCTTTTCATTGCTCTTCAGGTACTCGTCGGGAACGTCTGTCTGCGTGAGTGTCAGGTCGCAGCCTGACTCTGCCGGCTGGATTTCTATGGTGACCTCGTTAAAGAGCGGCGAATACTTGGGCACGCCAAACGTGAACACCAACCGGCGCGGGCGGTCGATCTCAAGATACTCTCCGCTGTGCTCCACATCCTCTCCATTGCGGCGGTCCACGATGATGAAATGGCCGCCGACGCGGGCGTCGATCTCCACGCGGACCATCTGCCCGGTGGGTGTGGCGAAGAGCCACTTGCAGGCGGTTTTGGGGTCGAGCCAGGCGTCGAAGACGCGCTCCGGCGAAGCGTTGAAGTGGCGGGTCACGCGGACGACATTCATCGCTTTGGTCCCTTTCCTTTCGATTGAACACGGTCCTCGGCCTGCAACAGCGAGTCAAGCCGGTCAAGCTGTTCCGTCCACAGGCGGCGGTAGAAGTGCAGCCAAGCATCAGCCGCGGCCAGCCGCTCGGGCTGAATGCGGCACACATGCCTGCGCCCCTGCACCCGTCGCCGCACCAGGCCCGCGCCTTCCAGCACCTTGACGTGCTTTGAGGCCGCGGCAAAAGACATGCGGAATGGCGCCGCAAGTTCCCCGATATTATGCTCGCCCGCGGCCAGCGTGCGCAGCATCGCGCGCCGGGTCGGGTCGGCCAAAGCACGAAAAACAGCATCGAGCTGAAGATTGGGTTGCTCAACCATTTGGTTAAAGATAAGCAGGCTTGCGGCGTTTGTCAACCGATTGGTTGAATGATTTACAGTCGCCGGTGGCCAAATGCGGAGGTATCGGCAGTTGCAACCATGTCCAGGCGAGCCGGATTATTTGACTTTGACGGCTGCTTCGGTCGATACTTCCTTTCATGCGGAACTCAACGAAGCCCAGAATTGCGGCCATGGACCTGTGTATGTGTCGGCCCTGCGGCCCTGTCCGTGCTGAAGTTGAGACGCGAATGCGCTAGACGCAACCGATTCTCGAAACCAGGCGGCCCGGGTCCCAAAGGATTCGGGCCGTTTCTCCTTTCCGCGGCCTGAATCCGCATCCGGCTTTCGCCTTCGACACCAGCCAGCCACCGAATGCCCACAAGGAGCACCTCATGTCTGAAGAAAAACAGCATTTTGCCACTCTCGCCGTCCATGCCGGCCAATCGCCTGACCCGGCAACCGGCTCACGCGCCGTGCCCATCTACCAGACCACCTCGTATGTATTTCAGGACGCCGACCACGCCGGTCGCCTCTTCGGCCTGAAAGAGTTCGGCAACATCTACACGCGTATCATGAACCCCACCACCGACGTGTTCGAGAAGCGCGTGGCGGCCCTGGAAGGCGGAGTAGCCGGCCTCGCCACTGCTTCCGGCCAGGCCGCAGAGACCCTGACCCTCACCACGCTGGCCGGCGCGGGAGACGAGATCGTTTCAACCACCTCACTCTACGGCGGAACCTACAACCTGTTCCATTACACGCTGCCGCGCCTGGGCATCACGGTCCGCTTTGTGGATGCCGACGACTTTGACGGCCTGCGCGCGGCCATCAATTCGAAAACCCGCGCCGTGTTTACCGAGAGCTTAGGCAACCCCAAGCTGGACGTCGTCGATATCGAACGGCTGGCCGCAATTGCCCACGAGCACGGCGTCCCGCTGGTGATCGACAACACTACTCCTTCTCCAGCTTTGGTGCGGCCCATCGAGTGGGGCGCGGACATCGTCGTCAATTCAGCCACCAAGTTTCTTGGCGGCCACGGCACGGCCATCGGCGGAGTCATCGTCGACGCCGGCAAATTCGATTGGGCAGCGTCCGGCCGCTTCAAGGACTTCACTGAGCCCGACCCGTCTTACCATGGGCTTTCGTATGTGGACGCCTTCGGGCCGCTGGCATTCATCCTCAAGGCGCGTATTCAGGGCCTGCGCGACACCGGTGCGGCGCTTTCGCCGTTCAACGCGTTTCTGTTGCTGCAAGGGATTGAAACGCTGCATCTGCGCCTCGAACGTCACAGCCAGAATGCGCTGGCCGTGGCTCGGCACCTTCAGCAGCATCCCGGGGTTGAATGGGTCAACTATCCTGGGCTTGAATCGAGTCCCTATTACCAGCGTGCGCAGAAGTATTTGCCCAATGGCCGGGGCGCCATTGTGACCTTTGGCGTGAAAGGCGGCTACGATGCCGGCAAGAAGCTGATCGACAGCCTGGAACTCTTCTCGCTGCTGGCCAACATCGGAGACGCCAAGTCGCTGGTCATTCATCCGGCGTCCACTACGCATTCGCAGCTCTCCGCCGAAGAGCAGGCGGCCACCGGCGTCACTCCGGAGTTGGTGCGGCTCTCGGTGGGCATCGAGGATATTCGCGACATTCTTGCCGATCTTGACCAGGCGCTAGAAGCCGCAAATGGCCACATTGCCGCCGGCGCGCCAACTACCGCGGAACTCGCAGCACAATGAGCATCATGACCGAAGCTCGATTATCGGCCGGCGACGGGGCAGACGGAGTAAAAACGCCTGCCCTGAGCGCGCCTCAGCCCACCTACGAAGGCGACTTTGTGCTCGACGAGCATCTTGAGCTCGATTGCGGACGCTCGCTCGCCGGCCCTACGCTGCACTATGCGGTGTATGGCCGGCTGAATGCGGAACGCGGCAATGCGGTGCTTGTCTGCCATGCACTTTCCGGCTCGGCGCAGGTAGGTGCGTGGTGGCCGGAGATCTTTGCGCCCGGCGGGCTGTTGAACCTGGAGAGCGATTGTGTTGTCTGCGTGAACCTGCTCGGTTCCTGCTACGGGTCCACCGGCCCCGGCTCCGTCGATCGGGAAACAGGGGAAGTCTATGGGCCCGACTTCCCGCTGATTTCCATCGGCGACAACGTGCGCGCCCAGGCGCGCTTGCTCGATTCCCTGGGCATCAAGCGCCTGCGCCTGGTGGTGGGCGGGTCCATCGGCGGCATGCAGGCGCTGGACTGGTCGATTCTCTATCCCGACCTCGTGGAGCGCGCCGCTATCATTGCAGTCGCGCCACTTTCGGCGATGGGCCTGGCGCTGAACCATCTGCAGCGCAAGGCCATCCAGCAGGACCCGGACTGGGCAGGCGGACGCTATCTTCCCCAGCACCCACCGCATCGCGGGCTCGCGCTGGCGCGGCAGATCGCCATGCTCAGCTACAAGTCGGCGTCGCTTTTCGATGAGCGGTTCGGCCGCAATCCCAACCGCAATGGGGAGAACCCGCGTGGCCGCGACGGCCAAAAGGAAGGCCCGGTCGACGGCCTGATCGGCGGCCGATTCGACATTGCCGGCTACCTCGACTACCAGGGCCAGCGCTTCATCGATCGATTCGATGCCAACTCCTACCTGGCCATTCTGCGCACCATGGAGACGTGGGATCCGCTGCATGGGTTTGCGTCGCCCACCGAGGCGTTCAACCGCATCCGCGCGCGGCTCAGCTTTGTGGGCATCAGCTCAGACTGGCTATTTCCGCCCGAATCCGTGCGCCACTTTTCCTATACAATCCGCGCTGCGGGTGTCCATGCCGATTACCGCGAGATGACCACCGATCATGGCCACGACGCCTTTCTGGCCGAGCAGGCAGAGCTGGTGAGGCTGCTGCAATAAAAGTGGTAAGCCGGATTTGATGGGAAGTGGTCAGACTGTTTCAATAATGGACACACGCGGCAGGAACCCTTTTCCATTTTCCGGTGTCTAAGCTCTTATGCGGCGGCGCGCCCGGAACGCGAGGGCGAGTTTCTCAAATGGCTCCAGACAGACCGTTGTTGAGAGATTGACGAGCGAATAAGAATTTCCTCCACTTCAACGCTTGTCAGCGGCAGCGGGGCTTTCTATAATCCTGAAAACACTTGACCGGCAGCCGTGGTATCGTTTACCCGTGGATCAGGTACTCTACCGCCGAACAAAACGGATGCGCTTTCCGCGAGCGGGTGCTTGAAAATTGATCTCTATTTCGGAATTTCCCAGGAGCACTGAATGAAGAAGATAGTCCTTGCGTCTGTGATGGCCCTGGCGGTTATCAGCCTTGTCTCCGCGCCCACGCTTCGAGCCCAGGATACTGGCACCATCACCATAAAAGATCCAGCCGAATACAATGCCTATTCCTCGGCGACCACGCAGTCTGACCCCGTTGCCAAGGCAGCGGCCCTGGAGAGTTTCCTGCAAACCTACCCGCAAAGCGTGGTCAAAGCGGATGTGCTCAAAATGCTGCTAGAGACCTACCAGGGGCAGGGCGACGCGGTGCATGCGCTGAGTGCCGCCAGCCGCCTGTTGCAGGTGGATCCCGCCAACATGGAGGCGATCTTCATCTCTGTGGTTTTCAAAACTCAGCAGTGCAAGAAGGGAGTGGATCCGAAAACCGGCGTCGCCACCGATCCGCAGCCCTGCGACGACGCCGCGGCGCTGGCGGAGAAGGGTCTTGTGGCGCCCAAGCCTGCCGCTGTCTCCGCCGACGATTGGAAGAAACAGACCGATGCAGCTTATCCGGTCTTCGACTCATCCATCGCCGCGGACGATGTTTATGCGAAGAAGGATTTCAAGGCGGCGGTAGACCAATACCGCAAGGAGCTGATGTTGTTCCCGGCCGCGGGGACCACCAGCGGAACCGGTTTGGTGGACACGCTCAACCTGGCCGAAGCCTATGTCAAGCTGACCCCGCCGGACGCGGTGAATGCCGTTTGGTTTTATGCGCGTGCCTGGAATTTTGCGCCCGCCGGTTTCAAGCCCCAGATCGAGAAGAAGCTCGACTACTGGTACAACAAGTACCACGGCGCAATGGACGGGCTGGATGCCATCAAGTCCCAGGCGGCGGCCACGGTATTTCCGCCGGGAACCCTCATGATCAAGCCGGCTGCCACGCCCCAGGAGAAGATCCACGCGATTCTGGAAACCACTCCCGACCTGACCACGCTGGCCCTGGCTGACAAGGAACTGGTTCTGGCCTTCGGCGCCAAGGAAGACGCCGACAAGCTCTGGGCGCTGATGAAGGATAAGGACACGCCGGTTCCCGGAATTGTGATCGAAGCCACGGCCTCGGTCATCAAGGTGGCCGTAACCGACGACGCCAAGCAGGCAAAAACTCCCGACTTCATTGTGAACTTGAAGACGCCGCTCCCGGATAAGGAAATTCCTGCGCCTGGCGCCGAGTTTGGCCTCTCTTCCAAGAATCAGGCGGAGCTGGACGGAACCTACGACAGCTACACGCAGATCCCGGCCACCGACACGGTTGCCCAATCGGCGCAGATCGTTCTTCGCGCCGGCACGGTTGTGCCGGCAAAGAAGGCGGTGGTGCACAAGCCCGCTGCGGGACACCGCCCTGCGGCGCATTGATTCAGTGCGGGTATGTATGAGGCAAAGCTGAGCACCGGATTTCGCGGAGTCCGGCGCTCAGAGAACCGCTTTTGGGAAAGGGAAGGGCAGCCGGATCAGAGGCTGCCCTTCTTCTCTTTACTGCGACATTGACAGTGCTCTGCGCCCATGTGCGGGTGGTACTCTATGGGCAGCATGGACCGATTGAGAACCCTGAATCAGTTATTGGCCGTTGCACTTCTCGCATCGGTTTGCGTCCCCGTGATAGGCCAGGCGGCGGCCGATTCACCCGCTGCCCCGAATGCTGCCCAGGGAAAGCCGATCCCCAATGCCGTGCGCCTCAAGCCGTATTTTTCCGTCAACTCGGATCCCAAACGCGTGCGGTCCATCGAGTTCCGGACAGTTGACCAGATGACCGCGGCAGATCGCCTGCAGGCAGCGAACGCCGAGAGCTCGATCGGCGAACATGCCCGCTACGCAGACCTGGACTTCAACCAGGGGCAATGGAGTTACCAGCAAGTGGTTTGCCCGGCTCTGCCCAATCACATTTTTCTAAGATTCTTGCGCAACAACGGCGCCGGGGACGTGAGCCTGTTTACCGCGTCCGTTCCGCGCGGCGAAGATGGCCGGGTGCGCATCGTTCCCATTCAGCGCCGCGGCTATTCGCTCTTCTCGCCCGCGCCCATCAACGCGCTCACCATTTCAGCGTTCAATCATATCCGCGCGGAAGAGAATCCTGATCAGGACCCGGCCAAGGCGCCGGACTGGATAGGAACCGCTCTTTGCTACGCAGCGCTTGCCGGCGGCCATCCGCAGCCCGCGCAGGTCGTCGACAATCCGGCAAGCGAGAAGTTCCCCGTGGCCAGCGTTGCTCTGCTCGAGGTGGGGAACGACGGCGGCGCGGTGCTTTCGTTCACGGATATGTCCACTTCGCCGCGTCCCACGCGCTGGTCCATGACCTTCGACCGCAAGGGAAAACTGGTCAAGGGCGGACACGCTCCGGCGGAGCTGATCAGCATGAAGGTCGAGCATCCGCTCGAAGTGAACCAGATCGGCCCGCCGCACGCAATGACGGTTCCCAAGTCGAAGACCTACAACCCGCCCATGCCGGGTGTGGTTACGCAGAACCCTCCACCACCGCCGCAAGCCGTGACCCCTGCCAATCCGCCGAGTTAATCAAAAATCTGACATCCTGAGCGAAGCGTACTTCAGCGGAGTCGAAGGACCTGTTGTTGTTTTCTTGCAATGGAGCCGCGCTATTCCCCCAGCATAATCCGCTGAATTGCTGAAGCCCGCCCCGTCTCAGCATCGCAGTTCACCAGCGCGGCGCACATTTTGGGATTGCCCCTGGCGGCCTCAAACTTGCCCGGCATGCCGGTAAGAAACCGGTGCAACACCATTTCCTTCTCCACGCCGATGACGCTGTCATAGGGCCCGCTCATGCCCACGTCGGTCTGGTAGGCGGTTCCTCCGGGCAGCACCCGCTCATCGGCGGTAGGAATGTGCGTATGCGTGCCCAGCACCGCGGTCACGCGCCCGTCGAGGTGCCAGCCCATGGCGACTTTTTCGCTAGTGGCCTCGGCGTGAAAATCCACCACGATCACTTTGGCCCTGATGCCGCTAAGAATGTCGTTGATGGCGTGGAAGGGGTCGTTGGTCGCGTTCATGAATACGCGCCCGCCGAGATTGATAACCGCGTAAGCCACGCCGCTCTGCGTCGTTCCTGCAAATACACCGTACCCCGGCAGGCCGGGCTGGAAGTTCGCCGGCCGGAGCACCCGCCGCGCGCGGTCCTGGCTATCGGGCTTGGCGGAGTTCAGATACTCGACCAGTTCGCGCTTGTCCCAAACATGGTTGCCGGTAGTCAAAACGTCCGCGCCCAGTTCGAACAGATCGTCAGCAATTTGCGGCGTCACGCCGAAGCCGCCCGCCGCATTCTCCGCATTGATGATGGTCAGGTCGACATCGTTGGCCTTGCGCACATGGCCAATGTGCTCGCGCACAATCTTGCGCCCCGCGCTTCCGAAGATGTCGCCGACGAAAAGAATGTTCAAGAACAGCTCCTAGCTTCTAGCTCCGGGCATCCAGCTCAAATCATCCAATGTGTATTGCCTCGTTACTTCGACACCTAAACAACGCTGTCATCCTGAGCGAAGCGCACTTCAGCGGGGTCGAAGGACCTGCGGTTGCTTTTGGTTCTCTCCTCGGTGCAGATCCTGTCATCCTGAGCGAAGCGCACTTCAGCGGAGTCGAAGGACCTGCTGTTTCACGGTTGGGTTTGCTGTTGTTTCTCTTGCTCCTTATTTCTCATGAGAGGGAAGAGGATCACATCCCGGATGGACTTGGATCCCGTCAACAGCATCACCAGACGATCCACGCCGAGGCCTTCGCCGCCGGTTGGAGGCAGGCCGTAAGCAAGGGCGCGCACGTAGTCCTCGTCCATCTGGTGGGCCTCGTCGTCACCGCGGTCGCGCGCTTCAAGCTGCTGGCGGAAGCGCTTCTCCTGCTCCACCGGATCGTTGAGCTCGCTGAAGGCGTTGCCCAGTTCGAATCCGCCGGCGAAAAACTCGAAGCGCTCGACATGGGCCGGATCGTCGGGCTTGGCTTTCGAGAGCGGGGAGACTTCGACGGGATATTCGTAGATGATGGTCGGCTGGATAAGATACGGCTCTACGAGCGCTTCAAACATCGCGTAAACGGCGCGACCCAAATTCTCGAACTTCTTGAATTCCTCACTCAGTCCCAAGAAATTGGACCTCAACATCATCAACAAGAACTTTCGTACTTCATATTCAGGGCCAGGCACATTTTTTAGGGCATCGAGCTCCAGGCCAAGATGAAGATGGGATGCGGTAACTCTTGCTAGGAGTCGATCCAAGGTTGAGAACTCGGACAACCCCGGGACGGGTCCGGCTTGCTTCGGCCAGAATTTACGAATGGCTTCGCGCATCGTCAGCCGCTGCCACTTCGCGAGGTCGATCGGATTCCCCAGCAGATCGAGGCGCGGAATGGGCTTACCGTCCTCATCTAACTCCCCGGACGGAAGTATCGTCGTCCCGTTCACTTCCTGCGCGACAAACGCAACTAGGTCCTCGGTGATCTGCATCAGGTCCCAATAATTCGCGTACGCCTGATAAAACTCGAGCATGGTGAACTCGGGGTTGTGCTGCGTGCCCACGCCCTCGTTGCGGAAGTTGCGGTTGATCTCGTAGACGCGATCGAGGCCACCCACCACCAATCGCTTCAGATAAAGCTCGGGCGCGATGCGCAGAAACAAGTCCTGGTCGAGCGCGTTGTGATGCGTCTTGAATGGCCGCGCCGCTGCGCCGCCGGCTACCTGCTGCATCATCGGCGTTTCCACTTCAATGTAGCCGCGCTCGTCGAAGAACTGGCGCATGGCCTTGAGCGTCTTGGCTCGCTTGACGAAGACTTCGCGGGCTTCAAGATTGACGAACAGGTCAACGTAGCGCTGGCGGTAGCGCAGCTCCACGTCGGCCAGGCCGTGGAATTTTTCCGGCAGCGCCAGCATGGCCTTGGATAGAAACGTCAACCGCTCTACGTGGATTGTTAGCTCTCCAGTCCGCGTGCGAAACAAATAGCCGGAGGCGCCGATGTGGTCGCCCAGATCGAGCAGCTTGTAAAGCGCAAATCCCTGTTCGCCCACGGCGTCGAGCCGGACATAAATCTGCAACCGTTCGCCGCCCTGCTGCAGCGTTGCAAACCCTGCCTTGCCCTGCGCGCGGATGGCCATGATGCGCCCGGCGACGGCTACGGTGACGCGATTGGCCTCAAGGCCCTCAGCGGTTGCCTCGCCCCAGCGCGCACGCACATCGGGAACGGTGTGCGAAGCAGGGAACTGGTTGGGATAGGCCGCCTGGCCGCCCTGTATGCTTGACAGGGACGCGCATGCCCTTCAACCGCCCCATTCCGGATTCCACCAAGACGAGCGGCGGCCCGGGTGGGATGCGCTCGCTGGGTGAAGCTGAGAAGCTGATGCAGATCGCCTTCCTCTTGCCTTCAGCGGTCCTTGTCGGATGGGGCATCGGCGCGCTGGCCGAAGGCCACTGGCACCAGAAATGGATGATCGCGGCCGGGCTGATCTTTGGCTGCGTTGCCGGGCTGGTGTCTGTAATCCGTGTGGCATTTGCCGCCGAGCGGGCGGCAAGCAAAGACGAGAATGCGAGCGCGGGGAAAGACACCGGAAGCGGCACAGCGCAATGACCGAGCAAACGCATCCGATTGTGGAAATGAAGCAGGAGGACCTGGACGCGCTGCTCAGGCGCGCGCTCAAGAAGACGCTGCTCGCCGGGGTTTTGCTCCCTCTTGTTCTTTGGATTGCCAGCGGCTGGCGGAATGCGGCAATGGCGGCAGCGGGGGCAGCGATCTCCGCCGCAAGCATCGTGGAGTGGCAGCGGCTGGCGCGGGTCATCAACGCGCGCATGGAGAACCAGATGACGCCAGCCAGCGCCTGGGGGACCGGGGTGTTCTTTGTGCTGCGGCTCACGATCTTTGCCGGGGTCATTTATGGTAGCCTGAAGTTTCTCCGGGGTTCGCCAATCGCGCTTTTGTGTGGGCTCGCGCTGGCTGTGTTGACCCTGGGCTGGGAAATGATTCGTTTCCTGCGCGACTGAACCTGACGCGGGGCAAATAGGGCCTGCAATCGGGCTTGCCAGAGAGCTTTGGGCCTGGACGGCAGGCGGAAAGAACCTAGTTTTCATGACGGCACCACTGGGTATTACACGTTTCTTGAATGCAGCGTTCGGTGGCGTGGTGGCTTCAGCCATGCATGCCATGGGATTGAAGGCCGATCCGGCGACCGTGATCGGCAACACCTTTGCCGTTGAACTGATCATCGCCGGCGGATTGATCGCCTTTTTCCTGGTGGTGCGGCTGACGCTCTCCGTCGAAAAGCCAGGGCCAGCGCAGCAAATCGCCGAATTGATCCACAACTTCGTCGGTGGTCAGGCGGAGTCGGTGATCGGCCACGGCTACGAGCGGTTTCAGGCCTTTATTACCTGCGTGGGCCTGTTTATTGTGCTGAATAACCTGGCGGGTTTGATTCCTGGCGTCCAGGCGCCGACCAGCGTGCCTTTCGTCCCGCTCGGGGTTGCGTTGTTGGCCTTTATTTACTACAACTATCACGGGCTTCGCGTAAATGGCTTTGTGGGCTATCTCAAGCAATTTGCGGGGCCGGTCTGGTGGCTGATTCCGTTGCTCTTTCCCATCGAGATTGTCTCCCACCTGGCGCGCGTCATGTCCCTCACCATTCGTCTTTACGCCAACATGTTTGCCGGCGACCAGGTGACGCTGGTCTTCTTTTCGCTTTTTCCGGTAGCGCTGCCGGCGGTTTTTATGGGGATGCACTTCTTTGTGTCTCTCATTCAGGCTTTCGTGTTCATGCTGCTGACCACCATTTATCTGTCGCTGGCCGTTTCACACGACCACTAGGGTTTGAATTGGAGTCCTCTCGGCTGAGAGGAAAAGAGATTCCGCCGGGGAGCGCTTCCGCCCTGGGCAAACGGATGGCTGCAAGCGTGAGGGGGCCAGCACGGTGAGCCTCAACCACCCACTGGCGGCCAATTCAAGGGAAGCAGGAGAAATATGCGGAAACTTCAATACTTGTTCATGGCCCTGGCGGCGCTTTGCTTCGCCACACCGGCCTTTGCGGATGGCGGCTCAACGGCTGTCAGCCTGGTGCCGATCGGCGTGGGCCTTGGCATGGGACTTGCGGCAGGGCTTTGCGGTTTGGCGCAGGGCCGTGCGGTTGGCTCGGCGGTGGAAGCACTGGCGCGCAACCCCGGCGCACGTCCTGGAATCTTCACCTTCCTGATTCTGGGCCTGGCATTCATCGAGTCTCTTACTTTGTTCACCCTGCTGATGGTCTTCCTGAAGATGTAGTGGAAGCTTCGGCTGAGAAGTTGAGCGGCTCCGCCCTCGCGGCGGGGCCGTTTTGCATTTGTAGAACCTTCTTACACCGAGGCCGGTTTGAGTGCCGGCATTGCAGCTCGCGATATCGTAAGCACGGTGATGTCGTCCTCCTGGCCGAAACTGCGGGCGGCTTCGGCAATGTGGTAAGCGGGACGGGTGGAAATTGCACGGGTTCGCTCGAATCCGAACAACTCCTTCTGCGGGTTTGTTGCTTCAATCACGCCGTCGGAAACAAAGGTCAACCGGTCTTCCGGCCTGAGTTGGAACTGCGATTCGCCGTAGGTCATTCCAGAGAGAATCCCTAGTGGCAGTCCGGATTCCGCGAAAACTTCTTCGCCGTTTCGATACGGAGGGATGTGCCCGGCATTTGCCAGCGTGAGTATCCCGTCAGCCGAGATATGAGCCGCGCAGCATGTGACGAATCCGCTGATCTGGCCCGCCAGCACGCCATTCAGGTAAGCCAGAACCTGTCCAGGTGAACGCGAGCCAACCTCTCTCAAGCCGCAGCCGCGCAATTCAGTTCCGCGCAAGGCGCCCACGATGAGGCTCACCGTCATGGCCGCGCGCAAACCCTTTCCGCTTACGTCGCCCACCACCACCAGCAATGACCCGTCATCGCCGGGCAAGAGCTGATAAAAATCTCCGCCCACTTCGCTGGCCGGCAGGTAGATGCTCTCGATGTTGAACTCCGCGGCCGCCGCTCCCTCTTTCGATATCAATAGTTGTTGCACAGTGCGCGCCGCGTCGAACTCCCCGGCGAGCCGCGCCTTCTCGCGGGTATCGCGGGCAGAGCGTCGCAAGATGATCACGCCCATCGAAATCCAGAACAACGGCAGGCATACCGCATAGACACTCGAAGGCAGAAACCCTATCTTGAACGTCAAAACAGACAGGAGCCATGCAACGTTGACATGCATCATTCCAAGCAGATTGAGTACCGTGAAAAGATCGTACGTTCCCACCGCTAGCAGCGTTGGCACAATCAGGATTGCGGCTTCCCGGTTGCGCCGCTTGTATTCAATAAATAGAAAAATGCCCAGCATTACCGTTCCCGGCACAAACAGGATGTTGGGAATGAAGTAGCCGAGATACACATCCCCTTTCCCTGCTGTGCCTATTTCGCCGATCAGTATTGGAATCGCGAAGCAGCCCTCGTAGAGGCGAATCCACAAGCCCGGCCTGCGTCCTAGAAAAGCCAGGAAGAACTCGATGAAGGCAACCAGGATCAGGTTTTGAAAAACCAGTACGATGGCCTCGCTCCAGATAGCGGAAACCGTGTGACTGTAAGCGAATATCGAGACCGAAGCCGCACAAACAAAAGAAATCCCATAAATTCCGAGCCAAAGATACTCCTTTCGTTCGCGTTGACCGACAAAGAGCCCCAGCGCCAGGGTGCCCACCAACAGGCCGATTGCAGGACCACCGACCAACCCATACGCCAATTGAAGAAGAATCAGATTCTGCGTGGTGAGATTCAGGTCCGGAACAAAGCCCAGTCGGGCCACGAATGGAAGTCCCGGAAGCGCAGTCGTGGGACTGAAACGCGCATAACGCCAGAGGCGCAGAGCAATGGTCAGCTCTCCCGTGGAGGGAATGGGTGCACTCAGCGGGTAAACACCCATCATGCGGATGGACCGCTTGCCGTGCGGATGAAATTCACCCACCACGCCTTCACTCTTGCCATTGACGAACAGTTCGTAGTCAGCCAGGGCCGTGCGATCGATCGACAACCCCAGGTTTTTTAGCGCAGGATCGACTGTGATCTCGGCACGATACCAGCAAATCCTCTCGGGGGTGGGCGTGGCTTCCGCCGGCAGCGGCGCACGCGGGTCTACTTTGAGCCAGGCTCCGTCGTCGAAGGCCGGGTCGGCCCAGGCTGCGTTGTCGCCGCAGAATGTGCGCCAAGCGGCGGTTGCCAAATCCACCGGTCCGCCTACGGAAAGAGGAACCGTCTGTTGGGGGTTAGCGGGAGGCCCTTGCGCCGGGCCGATCGCAGGCCATACCAGCAAGAAAGCAACAAAAAGACCGGCCGCAACTGCGAAACCTGGCCGCATAGGCGCCCTCCATTGGATCAGCTTTCGCCACGCGGCCAGCGGCGGATTGGCTGCTCGCAGGGAAGCCCCGAATCAGCGTTCGATAGCACGCAAAGATTACCACGAACCGGCATGGATCGAACCCAATGATTGGGCGTCCGCGCCTCAGTGGCCAGCCAGCGCGACCGGCCATGCGTCAGCGCGCAGCATTTGAATAGCTTGCTTGTAAGTGAGATCCGGGGGCGGCGATTGAAACTCGGAATACTCCTGCACTGAGTTTGAATTCTTGGCCTTGAAGAGCACGCGGCCGTTCATCACCAGCTTCAAATGGACAATGCGCCATTGGTGCTTGCCCACATCGGCCTGGTCGATTTCGATCCAACCGCCTTTGTCCAGCTCGCCCAGGATGCCCAGGCCGATCTCCTTATCCTGCTGCAGGCTGCCTGCCAGGCGCACCACGCGCTCCTCGACCGGATCGATCCAGATCTCGCCGGCCATCGCGGTCAACACGCCCGTCTCCAGGTCCGGCGGGTCGAATTGCGGGTTGGGCTTGAAGGAGAACTTCTCCACCGTCCCAGCCGGCGTCGTTGCGGTACCCGCGAATTGATAAAGGAATGCGCTGGGCAGCACGCGCAGCACCTTCAGGGCCCGCGCCGCATCGCTGTCCTCGCTGTGCTTGCGATGCTCCTGGAGGCTGGGATTGTCGATGAGCGCTTGCAGCCGGGCCTGTTCGCGCTGCTCGTCGGCCGGGCTAAGCGGTTGATCGTTGATGGAGAGCAGGCGCGCCACATCTCCGTCGCGGGTCTCCACAATCTCCTTGATCGAAGTGAGCCGCGGGCTGGTCTTGCGGAGCCGGTAGCGCATGGGATGGGCCATGTGGCTCAAATCCTGGGCGGCGCGCGATTCCGTGGCCAGCGCGCGCTCCACCAGCGCCTGTGCCTGCGCGGGCGTCAGGCCGGGCGGCGCGGTCTGTGCCTGCGACGATAGGCCGGCGCACGCGATCAGGCAGATGAGAGGCAATTGGCTGCGCACTGGATTTAGTTTAAAGGGCATCGCTTGCCTGTGCCCAGCGATTCCCATTCATGAATGTTTAGACTCCGCAGTAGCAAAGGAGATTCTGCGACAAGCGCGCGCTTTGAAGCCGAGAGTCCTAGTTGCTATAGTTCGGGCAGGGGCATTTTTTGGTCCCCGGAAGGATACAACCATGGCAGGGGAGAACACTCCGGCACGCATCGGCAAGAGCGTGGTGATTTGCGGTGAAGTAAAGGGCAGTGAGGACTTGATTGTGGATGGGCGTGTGGAGGGAACCGTCAACCTCTCCGAGAGCCGTTTAACGGTGGGCCCCAGCGCCAATGTGGCCGCCGATCTCACCGCCAAAGACGTGCTGATTCTTGGCCACGTGCAGGGCAACGTGGTGGCCAGCGGCCGCGTGGAGTTGCGCGCCGGCTGCGTGATGGAGGGGGACATTCGCGCTTTGCGCCTGGCCGTGGAAGACAACGCCGTATTCCGTGGCCGCGTGGACCTGACGCAGGGCGCCGTCAAGGCGCCTGAGGCTGCGCAAAACGGCGGGGCCGCCTGACGGGTAGCCGATTTCCGGGCCCAGAGATGACTACAAGGGGAATTCAAGTTGCTGAGCCGTTGGTTCGAGAAGAAGCAGGACAGCGCTGCCCCCGCTCAGAGTCAAGGGCTCACGGGGCCGCGAGTTCCGCGCCACTCCGGTGGCTGGTCTGCGGTGCGCAAACGTCTAGAGGCTGAGCCCGGCCTGCGCATCATCGATGTCGGATATACTTCGCCCACGAACATCAATTACCTCACCGAACTGGGCCACAGCGTTTTCCTCGCCGACCTGGTTCCCGATGCATGCAGCACAGACTGGAAGACCGGCGTGGACGAGGACGACAAGCCTGTCTATAACGTGCAGGGATTTCTGGACCAGGCTCTGAGTTTTTCCGGGCGCACCTTTGACGTCGTGCTGCTGTGGACCGCTCTCGACTACTTGCCCGAGGGCCTGGTGGCTCCAGTGGTCGCTCATCTGCACGCCTCCATGAACCCCGGCGGCCAGGTGCTGGCTTTCTGCCACACGCGCACCAAGGGCGAGGAGACGGTGTTCTGCCGTTTCCACCTGACCAGAGGCGACGATGTGGAAGTGCAACTGGCGCAGCCCTTTCCCATCCGGCGCGCCTTCACCAACCGCAGCATCGAAAAGCTTTTTGCCGGCTGGTCAGGCCACCGGCAGTTTCTGGCCAAGGACAGCGTCTCGGAAGTCATCATGACGCGATAAACGACCTGGATAACGTCGCAGTTTTGAAAGGGCACGACTTTAGTCGTGCCGCAATGGCCAAAGAAAAAGTGTGGGCTTTAGCCCCTTAGGGAATGCCGGACAGCAACTTTGACTTGTTCAAAGGCCAAACCCATTGGAGGTACGAAATCATGAGCAAATTGAAAGGAACACGCATTACCTGGCTTGGCCACTCCACTGTGTTGGTGAGCACAGCCAAAGGCACAAACATTCTGATCGATCCTTTCATTGCCGGGAATCCAAAATACCCCAAGGGCTTTGAGCTGCCATCGAAGATTCACTTCATCCTGCTCACGCACGGACACGGCGACCATATCTCGGACGTGGTTCCGGTCGCGAAGAAGCACGGATCGACCGTGGTCGCGATCTATGAATTGGCAGCCTACGTCGAAGGCAAGGGAGTGGCAAAGACCATCGGGATGAACCTGGGCGGCACCGTGCAACTCGACGATGTGGCAGCAACCATGGTCGAGGCCAAACACTCTTCGGGCGCGCAGGATGAGTCTGGGACGCATTATGTCGGCGTTGCAGCGGGCTACGTGTTGAGCATCGCCGCTGGCCCGGTTCTTTACCATGCAGGAGACACAGCGGTATTCGGAGATATGCAACTGATCCGCGAGTTATACCAGCCGGAAGTGGCCATGCTGCCGATTGGCGGCCACTTCACCATGGGACCAGACCAAGCGTCGCGAGCCGTGCGGTACCTTGCGCCAAAGACCGTGCTGCCCCTTCATTTCGGCACATTTCCGCCGCTGACGGGAACGCCCGAGGAGTTGGCCGCATTGGTGGATGCGAGCGTCGAGGTGGTGTGCTGGTCGCCCGGCGATTCATTCTGAGCCGAATAAATCCGGGATCTAGAATCGCCTAATTTCGTGTGCATTCAACGCAAACAAGAAGGGCCAGCTCAATAGCCGGCCCTTCTTGTTTGCGTATATCGAAAATCAGCTTCCTGAGGCTGCCTTCTTCTGTTCCGCCCAGCGCTTCTTTACCGCTTCTGCAATGCGCTTGCGTCCTTCAGGAGAGAGATTCCTCTTCTTCTTTTTTGCAGGCTTTGCGGTGGCCGACGCAGCCTTGGTTTTTTTCGTCGCTGCAACAGCTTTGCCCGCAAGCAATGCACGCGCATGCTGCAACTGAGCGATCTCCTTGTCAATCTGGCTCAAAATCTCTGCAACTCCCACAGTTCCTCCTGTTAGGTCTTCGTAAGTGGCGCGCCTTTCCGCTCTGCCTAATTGAAAAACGTGTGCGGGGTCTTACCACTCGTCCTGTGAATCAGAATACGCAACTGTAGACTCTTTTACAAACAAAAAATGCCAAAACCAGCCGAAAACGATCAGTTTTATGGAATGTAGGAAACATGGAGTCTTGAATTCCTTGCTGGCTTCTGACGGGAAAATAATCGGCCTGCGAGCTTTTCTTGAGAATCAAATTCAAGCAGAAAAGCACCATCGCCTTAGAGACCTGGCGGAGGCTTGGGCGGAGTTGAAGGTTGTTCGCCGCCAAGCGAACCTGCGGGAAGTCCCTGGCCGCTCGCGCGCAGTTTGGCAGGGGCCTCGGCGGCGCGATAGTTGCGCAAATCGCGCAGGATCTCCTGTTTCTCGCGGGCATACTGGCCGGCCAGCCGGGTCAGCGCATAGGTGATGATGTCGCTATGGTGCAGGTCCGGCGTGGATGGATCGCGGCGCATGTTCAGCCACAGCCTGTGCACCAGTTGCACGTCGTCCGGGCTCAGGTTGGGCGCGTGCGGCCCGATGTAGAAGATCTTGACGCTGGCGCCCGGATCGATGACGTAGAAATTGAACTGGCGCTTCGGCTCCGGCAGCGCTTCCCAGGCCTGCCCCATGTGAAATGCCTGGTCTTCGGCGGTCATCTTGGACGAGACGCTGGAGACAACCGACTCCACCTCCAGCGAGTTTGCGCCTTGAACCAGCGCCGCGAAGACATCTCCGGCGGGCACAACCAGCAGGGAGACCTTCTTCCCAAAACTCTCGGCGACGGAGACAGCCTTGGTGAAGACCATCTGCTCGTGCTCGCTGAAGCTTTGTTCCTCGGCGCTTAGGTACTCGGGTCCGCCCACGCCCATCATGCGCACGCTGATGACTACTACGTCCTGATCGTCGGTGCTGGTACGCGAAAGCGTCCACTTGAGCGCAAAAGGATTGGAGGGGTCGCGCATGGTCACCATGATGCCGCCGGGACGGATGGCCACCGATTCCCGGCTGATCGTGTCCTGATGCTCAAGCTGGAAGTGGTCCTTCATCTGCCGTGAGGTGATGGCGTGCTTGCGCAGGTTCTGCCGCTCGGAGATGGTGAAGATGATGAAGAAAGCCGCGGCAAACACGATCCCGCTCACCGTGGCGATGGATTTAGTGAACAGATTGACAATGGCCGTCGAGAGCAGCACCAGGAAGACGCAGAACAGTCCGACGGGGACCTCGGTCTTGCCGATGCGGATATTGGGCGGGACCTTCCAGCCGCGTTCGCCGTGGTACTTCCAGCGCAGCACCAGCATCGCCAGGCTGTTGAAAGTGAATGACCAGATAACTCCGAAGGCGTAAGCCTCGCCCAGGATGATGACATCGCCGCGGCTGGCGATGATGGTGACCATCTGCAGAATGAAGACCAGGTTGACAATGCGGGAACTGGTGCCGAACTTGTGGTGCGGCTTGCGGAACCAGTCGGTGAGAACGCCATCTTCCGCCACGCGCATCAGCACGCCGGTTGACCCGATCATTGAGGTGTTGATGGCCCCGGAAAGGATCAAAAACCCGACCAGCACGACAAAGATGCGGAAGGCGATGCGCCAGAACATCGGTCCGACCATGTACATGGCCAGGCCGGCGATGAGGTTGTCTTTGTAAAGTGTAGTGCGCTCCAAAGTCGGAATCAACATGGAGGCCAGCAGCGTGGCTCCGCCGGTAAAGATCAGGCTGTAGATGGCTATAACAATCGCGGCCCGCTTCAGATTCTTGAGCTTGGGATGCTCGATCTCGCGATTGACCTGGGCCAGGCTCTCCTCGCCGCTCATGGCCAGCACGGAGTGGCCGAATGCCATGAGGATTCCAAACAACCCCAGGACTGGAACAAGTGGGGTTCCCTTCAGAAATCCCAGCGCATCGTCACTGAACTTGAGGTTTTGCACGATGGGAGGAGGAGGGAGATGTGCGCCCTTGATGAAGACCGAATAAACGCCCCATATCAGCAGAATGATGACCATGATGGTGGTGATCTGCATGACTTGCATGGCCTTGCCGCTGGATTCTTCAATGCCCTTGATGTTCTGCCACCAGTAATAGATGGTCACCACGGCGGCAAACACCGCCGAAGTGTGGTTCATATCGAACTGATACGGGGTGCCATTCGCGCTCATCAGGGCCGGCGGCAGCCAGTGGCTGGTGTTGGCCACGTTCATCAGCTCGTTCATCAAGCCGGTAATATATTGCCCTGCGGAGACGCCGGAGATGGGGCCGGTAAGAATGTAATCGAACATCAGTGCTGAGACGCTGAGCTTGGCAAACGTTCCGCCCAGCGCCTCTTTCACCACGCGGTAGACGCCGCCGCGGGTGAACATGGAACAGCTTTCCACGTAGACCGCGCGCACCGCGAAGCTGAACAGCATGATGCCCAGAATGAACCAGGGAGCGGCTGCGCCGACCGCCTCTTCGGCGATGCCGCCGGCATAAAAGGCAGACGACCCAAGATCGCAGAGAACAATGGAGGCCGCGCGCCAGAAAGAGATGAACGTGAGCATCACGGAGGATGCCACAATGAGCCGGACGCGGTCAGACGGTGGGGCTACGGTCGTGCGGGTGGATGCCATGGCATGGGTGCCGGCATGTTGACCGGCGATCTAGAGTCCAAAGCGCGCAATCATCCGCGGCCCTTCGGTGAGTGTAAGTCTGAAACGAGGCGGAGTCAACCGGAAATAAGGATGGCGCAGGTAAACCGATAAAGAAGCGGGTTTATTCGTCTTTGCCGAACAGTTCTTTCCCGTCCTCAATGAAGCTGATGATCACCACCACGGACGAACCCACCAGGCCAACGAAGAACATGACCTCCAACACCCGCATTGCCAATATCGCAATCGCCATGAGGCTGATTGTATCGCGAATTCGGTTTTAGCCGCGAATGTCTCTGAAACGCAGCCCGGCTTGTTCATGCGGTCAAGGTCCTTGTCGAGCCCGATGCTATACACTCGCCCCTGTATGAAGCTCATTTTTGAGAAATGGGGCCTGTGGGCCGCGGCCGTCCTTTCCGCCGGCCTGCTGGAGCTCCCTTTTCCACTGGCCGGCCCCATGCCGCCCTGGCGAGCCGTGTTTGCGTGGTTCGGGCTGGTTCCTTTGCTGGCCGCGGTACTTTCGTCGATGTGCGTGAAAGGGCCGCGTCCGTTGCGGCGTGGCTTCCTGCTCGGCTATCTCTGCGGCTTCCTCTGGTATACGGGCAACTGCTATTGGATTCGCGACACCATGTCGAAGTATGGCGATCTGCCCGCCATTGTTCCCGTGCTCCTTCTAATAGGATTCAGCCTGGTGCTGGGCCTTTATTTCGGACTCTTTGCCCTCGGCGTAGCCCTGGTGCGCAAGACAAGCGGAAGCACGAAACTGGCCTTGGCCGCCGCACCAATCTTCTGGGCCGGCCTCGAACTCGCCGCTTCGCGGATAACCTCGGTCCCATGGGACCAGCTCGGGTACTCGCAGGTAGACAACGCGATCGTGAACCAGCTTGCCCCCTGGACCGGCGTCTACGGCATCAGCGTCGTGATCGTCGCCGTGAATGCGCTGATCGCCGGCGGCCTGATCATCGAGCGTTGCCCGCCGAAGCCGTTCTGGCAGGGACGGAAGCCCTGGGGGATTGCCGGCGCCCTTCTCCTGGTTTGCCTGTCTCAGGGGTTCAACCTGCCGCCGCGCAACCCCGCGCCTACAGCAACCGCCGTGCTCATTCAGCCCAATCTCGATGTCTCAGGCGACAACCGCTGGTCTGGAGCGGGCGAATGGGACAAGCACATTGCCCAGTTCACGCAACTCGCCGGCGAGCAGTGCAAAACGTACATTGCCGGAATTCCGCAGACCGGCGCATCCAATGGCGAGATCATCTGCCCGCCCTATGCGACGCACCCCGACCTCGTTGCATGGCCCGAGTCGCCCGCGCCTTTCGACGAGACCGACCCGAAATTCGAAAAGGCGCTGAAAGGCATTGCCGCTACCGTTCAGGCGCCGCTCGTTGTCGGCAATATCGGCTGGGACTACGACGCCCCCGGCGCCGAATGGCATTACTACAATTCAGCGCTGATCGTCGGAGCAGACGGAAACAAGGTCGGCCGTTACGACAAGATCCACCTGGTTCCTTTCGGCGAGTACATCCCTTTCCAGAACCTGCTCAAGTTCGCCCACAAGCTCACCGGCCGCGTTTCCACGTTTTCGCGTGGAAGCGGCCCCAAGGTCTTCCGACTCCCAACGTCGAACGGTGAAGCGCACCGCTACGGCGTCTTCATCTGCTACGAGTCCGCCTTCGCCGACGAAATCCGCCATTTCGCACAGCTCGGCGCGGAAGTACTGGTCAACATCAGCGACGACGGCTGGTACGGCGACACCAGCGCCCCCTGGCAGCACCTCAACATTGTGCGCATGAGGGCCATTGAGAACCGTCGCTGGATTCTGCGCGACACAAATAATGGAATAACCGCCGTCATCGACCCCTACGGCCGCGTTCGCCAGAGCATTCCTCGTCACCAGGCGGACGCGCTCCCCGCCCAGTTCGCCTTCCGCGACGACATCACCTTTTACACCGCCCACGGCGACGTGTTCGGTTGGCTGTGTGCCCTTTTGGGAATTGGGATAGTCGGCTGGTCTGCACGAAAGCTAGTCCGCACCAACGCGCCGCCCGTGCGGTAGGCAGTGGATTTATCTCCGGTACTTGTAAGTCCTTTGTTTCGATAGGTCGATATGGGTTTTTTCGGCGTAACATGGTTACTGTCATGGGGTTGCAGAAAAAGCGGGGGAGGGGTGGGGTGTTTTGGCCCTGGGTACAGACCGGGCACATCCCTGACAGATTGAGCCCGAGCCGGGGGACGGCGCAGATCGATCTGGCAAAGGTTGAACATGGTTGCATTATGCCCCGCGAGGCCATAATTATCTGCAAATGGCGTGAATTTTCTCCGGTAGGAGAGCGGCACGACCAAGCTGCCGTTGGCCTTGATTAGGCTGCTCAAAGTGCGGGATCGGCATGCCGAACTGCTCGATGAGTTTAAGGCGGCGTAAAAGGTCGCAGCCAGCAGTGCGCTCAGCCTAAACCGCCAGCCGCCGCGCCTTCTCTCACTGAAGCCGTTCGGCCAAAAACACCTTGAGCAGCGACTGGTAGTGCACGTCGCGCTGGTTGGCGATTATCTTCAAATCCTCGACCATGGCCACGGGCAGGCGCACGGATATAGTGCGCAATGTGGGCTTGAGTTTGACGAACTTCACAGGCTGGGCTTTCGACCAATCGATGTATTCGGTCGAGTCGGCCCCCTCGCCCGTTGAGGACCAGAACTCAAACTCTTCGTCCTCGCTCTTGAACTCAGGAACCTTCTTCATGCCTTCTGTACTCCTCAGCTTCCCTTCAATTCATATCGCGGAATCCCGCAGTGAAAGTCGACCC
>JBEKFD010000021.1:0-32825 GCA_050013495.1 Occallatibacter sp.
TTGTAGAGCCGGTCCAGCACGCGCACACCATGCGCGTAGGGCACGTCAATGGAGTTGACCACGGTCTTTCCATCCGGCGACACCTGGCTCATGAAGCCGAATCGCTTCTGCGCATGCTCCTCGGAAAACGCGCTCCAGCGAATCAGGTAGTCGTTGCTGATGGTGCTGACTCTCTTGACCGGAACCAGCGCATAGAGGCCCTTGTCGTTTGCCGGACCGTCCACATCGATCCCCATCGTCTTTCCATCGCGCGAGAACGAGTGGCAGTTGCCGCAGGTCGGCAGCCCGGTCATGATGACTTTGCTTTGCGTTTCGCTGATGGATCGCAGCTCCCATTTAATTTTGGGCAGCACGGAGTCGGGCAAAGGCTTGATGACGCCGCGTTGCGTAGTCGACAGATCGGGCGGAATCAGGGGAACGTCGCGATAAAAAATGGGCGCGCCCACCGGGTCATTCGACGTCTGAAAGGTCGCCTGCGTGTGGGAGAGCGGCTCGTGGTCCTTTTCGCTCGCATAGCCGCTGACGGTCACGATTGCCGGCGCCTCAACAGATCGCTGCTTGATCTGCTCCCATGTTTTGGGGTCCGGCCGCCAGGTGTGCGCGGCTGCCTGCTCCGGAGTCAGCGTGGGTGGAACGTAGCCGACCAGGCTTGAGTCGACCGGGGCAAGCTGCATCTTCTCGCCCGTGGACCATGCCTTAATGGCGCGCGCATGTTGCCCAAATGTGATCTCGATGCGCCAGACGGTGGCGGCAGGGTTCTCGTCGCGCCAGGCAAATTGGGGAGGGATAATATCAGGCGGATAGAGGGTGCCGTTTACCGGAATGTCGATGGTCAAAAAGGGCTTGGATTCCGAGTCAGGGGCATCCATCGTAACCGGCCGGAGCCAGGCTGGAACAGCTTCGGCGCCAAAGGAAATTGCTGTCCCGTTTTCGCCGCCGGTTTCCCCGGCATTCACTCTTCCCGTCAATGCGGCTCCGGTTACAAGCAAAACAGCCGCGGCCACCCCGAAAAGTCGATTCATCGATTCCCCCAATGGCCGCGACCGATGCAAGCGCACGCGCCTTTCCCTGGCTGTTGGTTCAAGGAAGAGGTCGGGTGCTAGTGCAGTCAACGTGCATCCATGGTAGGAGCCGTGTTCGATAGCGAAGTGTGATCCTCATCACTCGATCCGAAACACCCAATCCGGCACGCGGACGGAGCGCGCGGCCAGGCAAAGAGCGGGGGAAGTTCCGGAATTTGGCCTGGCGACGGAAGGTTCGGCCATTCGCTGGATCGGTGAAAGAATCGACTTCCTCATTTGCGGTTGGAACCGTGATCCGAATCACGGGCAAAAGCAAAAAAGATGCCGAGCAAAGATGCAATCCAGATACAATTCCTAACGGGGAGCAACACTGCCTGGATGCGTTTTGAACGGCGAAATTGGAAATGTTTCCATGCAGAATTGACTTGGGTACTTTGCACGCAAACCACACCAGAAATCGGGATTCGGCATGTTGACCTATCGAAGCATTTATCAGGGTTCGGCGTCGCAAAAGAAGATCCGCGGGGGGATGTTTGCCGGAATGCTGTTCATCCTGCTCACCTCCGCGGCTTACGGTCAGGCTCCCGGCGCAACCCCACCTGTGCCGGTGCCAATGGATCAGACTCCTTCCTTCAGTACCAATGTCGACGAAGTCTCGCTCGACCTCGTGGTCCGCGACAAACACCACAAGCCCGTGCTCGATCTCAAGCCGGAAGACATCGCCATTACCGACGAAGGTACCCCGGTCAAGCTGAATGCTTTCCGCCTGGTGCGTGGCGATTCAAGCTCTGAACACACGATCATGCTGGTCTTCGACCATTTCGAGGGTCCGATGGCGAAAAGCGCGCGGATCATGGCGGAGAAAATCCTGAAAGTTCTGCCCCCTACGGGATATTCCTTTGCCGTGATGGATTTCAGCGGGCGTCTCCGCTTGCTTCAGGGATTCACTTCAGATCGAATTGCAGTCGACCGGGCCGTGACCCTGGCAACCGAAAGCCGCGCCATTCACATGGTTTCCACGGCCAGCCTTAGCGTGGATATCGCTAGTGATCCCGCCAACGTTGAAAAAGCGAAAGCTGCGGGCGAGGCGGAAAAGAACCTGATCACCGTGGCCCGCAGCGGCGTCGACACGTCCGGCCGGCATGTAGATGTGAAAGAACGGGCCATGGCGCAAATGCTTTTGAAAGCCATGGAAGACGCCCAGCTGATCGTGCAGGACCAGCATGCCAACCGGGAACTGGCCGGCATCCTGGCCCTGATTCGCGCTCAGCAGCAACTCACCGATCGAAAGGCGATGATCTACTTCACCCTCAACGAGCTGATGGATTCGTCCTCCAAGGAGATGCTGAAGACCATCTCCGGCGCGGCCACCAAGGCCGGAGTCACCGTCTATACCGTTGATCTGGACGCCATGAACCTTGCCGGACGGCGGTCGGTGGAAAACGCCATGCTGAACGGACAGGTCCCTTACAGCCCCACTGCGATTGCAACCTCTCCATACACCTCTGTGGTACCGATGCAGCAGGAAAGCAGCGCGGGGGTCCAGGGTGCTCCTTCGACGCAAGGGGCCACCTGGGGACCCGCTCAAGACATCGCCCAGGCGACCGATTTCATGCGCGGCAATAACGAGGACCCCAACCGGTACCAGGAAATCAAGAGCCCCATGTCCGACCTGTCGAAGAACACCGGCGGCATTTACATTGACGCGCAAGTGAGCGTGAAAGGGCCGTTGCAGCAGATGGTCGAAGACTTGTCGACGTACTACGAGGCCTCGTATATCCCCCCGTCCAAGGAGTACGACGGCAAGTTTCGCTCCATCGACGTCAGGCCGCTGCGAGTCGGCCTCAGGATACAGGCCAAGACGGGATACTTCTCGTTGCCCCCTGGATCGGCAAGTGGAATTCGCCCCTTTGAAGCTCCGCTGATGAAGAGCCTGGGCGAGCCGCAACTGCCCTCGGACTTCAAATTCAACGCATCCGTCCTCCGCTTTGGAGATCTGCCCGACGGCAACACCAACGCGCTGGCTGTCGAAGTGCCGTTCTCCGGGTTGGACGTGAAAGAGGACGTGCATACCAACCTATACTCGGTGCACGTGGCCGTGGTGGCGCAGGTCAAGGACAGCGGCGGCACCGTAATTGAGCACTTTGCCGAGGACATTGCACGGCGCGGCGCACTGGAAACTCTGGACAGAGACAAGTCCCTGGCCGTGACCATGCAGCGCCATTTCATGGAAATTCCAGGCAAATATGTGCTGGAAGTGGCCGTGAAAGACCAGAACAGCGACAAGATGAGCGCGCAGCGCGTCCCCTTTGACATTGCCGCCGCAACCGGTGGCCCCGGACTCAGCGATATGGTTCTTGTCCGCAAGATGGACACGTTCAACGAAGACTCGGACCCCCTGGAGCCATTGCGCTACGAAACCGGCAAAGTGACGCCCAATCTTTCCGGGGTCGTTCCGCATGACGCGAAGACCGTTTCCCTGTTCATGATTCTGCATCCCGATCCCAAAGTCGCCGCCAATCCAACCCTGGAGATGCAGGTAATTCGCAACGGCAAGGCCGGGCGGCTCACTCCGCTGCCGCTTCGCGTGGGCTCGACCGGCGGCACAATTCCCTATCTCGCATCGTTCCAGACCAAGTCCCTTGCGCCGGGCGACTACAAAGTAAAGGCGACGTTGAACCAGGGCGGCGATACAACCATGCAGGAGATCGCATTCACGGTGGAAGGCCAGCCCGGCGAAAGTGGCGTTGCGGAGTCGCCTGGTCACGGCGGCAGCGGGGCGCCCGCCGACGATAGCGCGCTCACGCTTGAGGCTGCTCCCGGCCCCGCCGGCGAATTGGCCATCACCGTGCCCACCAGCGCCGTCCCGCCGCCGACGGCTGAAGATGCCCAGGCACTCATCGGAGACGCCAGGGACCGCGCCGTCGGCTACAAGAATTCCCTCCCAAACTTCATGTGTGTGGAGGTAACCGACAGGTCGCTCGATCCAACCGGCAGGGGAAGCTGGAAACACAGGGATACGATCACGGAATTACTGAAGTATCGGGAAAAGTCTGAGACGCGCACGGTGCTGGAGGTGAACGGCAGGCCGCCCGCCAGCGCGGACCCCGAAGCAATTCAGGGGCCCACATCGGTCGGGGAGTTCGGCGGCGTTCTCGACGCAGTGTTCGAGCCGTCAGCCAAGGCCGACTTCAAGTGGAAAGAGACCGACACGTTGGGAAGCGGTACGGTGCAGGTTTTCGACTATCAGGTGGCCAAGGAGAACTCCTCCTTCAGCGTGAGGGCGTCAAACGGCCTGGAGCCAACCGTCAGCTTCCACGGAAGGGTGTACGTGGACAGCGCAACCCGCAGCGTTCGCCGCATCAGCCTGATCGCGGACGATCTCCCCAAGGACTTTCCCACCCACGCCACCACCATTTCGGTGGACTACGAATACGTGTCGATCAACTCGCACGACTACCTGATGCCGATCAGCGCGGAAGTCAGCCTGCTGAAAGGGAAACACGAAGCAAATCTGAACACCATTCAGTTTCGCGATTACCGGCGCTTCGGATCGAACGTGAAGATTCTCAACTTCAGAACCATGGATAAGCCTTAACTGGTCTTCGAGTGATTTCTTCGCCAGCGGATTTGTCGTCGCCGGACAGCTCTCATTGGGCGCTTGGCATGGATGGCCGCGAATGCTTTATCCTTATTGCCATGCGGCCGGTTTGCTTTCTGATTTTTGCGTTCGGACTCCAGGCTGCGGCGGGGCAAACTGCGCAGCCGGCCCCTGTTGATTCAGCAGATGCATTGCTGAGCGCCGGGATTGCGGCGCAGCAGCGCCACGACCTGAAAACCGCCATTGAGGACTATCGCAAGGCTCTCGACCTTCAGCCCGGACTTGGCGAGGCGCGCGCCAACCTGGGCGCCGCCCTTGCCGCCGCCGGCGACTTCGACGCAGCCATTGAAGAAGATACGCGCGCGCTGCTGGCTGCTCCGAACAAGATTGCCGTCCGTTCGAATCTGGCGCTCGCCTATTACAAGAAGGGCGACATGGCGCATGCGCATACTGAGTTTGAGACCGTTCACGCGGCCCGGCCCGCGGACGTGAAGACAGCCGTGCTGCTGGGCTATACCGATATCAAGCTGCAAAAGGAAGCGGATGCTGCCGTGCTGCTGACGCCATTGGAGCCGGGACACGAATCCGACATGGATTTCGAGTATGTCCTGGGCCTGGCGCTGGTTAATTCAGGAAAGGAAGCCGAGGGGCTTCCGCGCCTGGAGAAAGCCGCGCGCGCAACTCGTTCCGTCGACGCCTATTATGTGGCCGGCGACGCGCGCATGCGGCGGAGCGAGTTCCCTGAAGCCCGCGCCGACGCCGACGCTGGCCTGGCCATCGATGCGACATTTCCAGGACTTTATACGCTGGCCGGACAGACGCGCGATGCCATGGGCGACACCGATGCGTCGGTACTCGCTTTCCAAGCAGCGCTACGTGAAGACCCCAATGACGCAACCGCCAATCTTTACCTTGGCGTGATCCGGCTCAAGCAAAGAGACTTCGAAGGCGCGCGGCCGCTGCTCGAACTCGCGTTGAAGCTGCGGCCGGGGCATCCGCTGACGCGCCTGCAACTGGCGAAACTGGACGGCATGACGGGAAAGTACGCGGAGGCCGCCGCGACGCTTGAAGATCTTGAGCGCATCGACCCCAACTGGCTTGAACCGCACGTGGAGCTGGCCACCGTCTACTACAAGCTTCATCGTCCCGACGATGGCCAGAGGGAACGCGACATTGTACAGAAGATTGAAGCCACGCAACAGCAGGCAGGACCGCATAAAGAATAGGACATAGTCCCGGCGCCTTTTACTTTGCGGGGGAAGCCGCGTCAACGGGCTCTGTAACCTTGACGATCCGGTCCGCGCCGACATTCTCAAGCGTCTGCACAATGCCGCTGGGCCAGCGAATCTCCACAGTTATTGCCATCGTCTCCGCGCCCAGGCCGAAATGCACCGGCCCCAGGCTTGAGGATGCATAACACACGCTCGACGTCTGGTGGTTATATTGCGCACCGGCCTTGGTCACCACCTTGATGCGCGCCCCAATGCCGTCGCGATTGCTCTTTACGCCGCGCAGCGCAATGTCGAGCCAGTGCCCCGCGTGCGGGCTGCGGTTCATCCACAGCTCGGCATCCATGTCCAATCCTGTAGTCACGGCGTCGATGCGGCCGTCTCCATTGAAGTCGCCGAAGGCACAGCCGCGATGCCGTCCAATGGTCGCGTCCGTAAAGCCCGCTTCGGCAGTCAGAGCTTGCCATTTTCCGCTTGCGCCCAGGTTGCGAAACACCGTGTTCGGCTCGCTGATGATGCTTCCCGGCGGGCCATGCCATGCCACGTGTCCCCTGGTGGTAAATAGATCCTTCCAGCCGTCGTTGTCAAAGTCGTAAAACGCCGCTCCAAAGCCTGACATCGTCATGCTTTCGGTGCGCATCCCGCTAGGCGTGGTCACTTCTACAAAGTCACCCTTCCCGGTATTCAGATAAATGGGAAAGGTTTGGCTCTTCAGTGCCACGTAGGCAATGTCTGGATAGCCGTCGTTATTAAAGTCGCGAAAATCAAGGCCCATTCCGGAGATGAACGCCGCGTCCTCAGCTAGCGCCACATTGGCCTGAAAGGCCACTTCCTCGAACTTGTTCCCCAGGTTATGAAAGAGAAAATTGTACTCGGCATCGTTGGTTACGAAGAGATCGGGTTTGCCATCAAGGTCATAGTCGGCCATGCCCACGCCCATCCCCTTGCCCACATGCTCGCGGATGCCCCACTCCTTTGAAACATCCTTGAACGTTCCGTTGCCCTGGTTGATGAAAAGCTGGTCCGGCTGTCCCTTGTAAAAGCGGGGATGACAATAATCCGCGATTCCCTGCGCGACGCACAGCGGCTTGTCCGAGTAAGTCCATTGCAGGTAGTTGACAATGAACAGATCGAGCAAACCGTCGTTGTTCACATCCACCCAAACGGCCGCCTCTGACCACAAGGGGCCGTATTCCGGATCGACCGACTTATCCAGGCCGGCCTTTTTCGTCACGTCGGAAAAGGTTCCGTCGCCGTTGTTGTGGTAGAGCGTGTTGCCGTGAACGCCGGCCACAAACAGATCGGGATGGCCGTCGTTGTCGTAGTCCCCAACCGCTGCGCCGATATCGAACCCGGTTCCAGCCAGGCCGGCGTGCGCCGTCACATCGGTGAAGACACCGTTGCCGTCGTTGCGAAACAGGCGATTGGAGTATTTGGGCGAGGATTTTTTCAGGGTCGCGATGTCAGCGCCGTTGGTGAAGAAAATATCCGGCCGGCCATCGCCGTTATAGTCGAAAACCGCAATGCCGCCGGCCATGGATTCGGGAGCATTGCGCGCCGGCGACTCGCTGCTGTCGAGATGAAAGGGAAGCTTTTTGAGTTCGAACTGAATTGGCGAAGAAGTTGCCTGCTCGCCGGGCGAGGAAAAGCCGGCTGCCAAAGTCACAAGCGCCAGCGCTCGCAAGGAATGTAAGAAGGTGGGCCGATTGCTCATGGCAAAAAAAGAGGGGTGGCGGTTTGCCACCCCTCTTCGATTGTACTATCCCGAAGGATCTCAGAAGTAGTACTTCCCTGCGAATTGCATCCAGCGGTATCCCGACTTGTCGAGCGGTGCGCCGGTAGTGCCGCCGTACCCTGTGTTGCTGTTGAGGACGGGGGCGGCGCCGCCTGTATTGACGCCGTTGAAGATCAACTTGTCGTCGGCATTGCTGCCATTCAAGTTGAACTGCCCGTTGGGGTGGTTAAGCCAGTTCGTGGCCGATATACGAATCTCGAACCGCTGAGATTCCGTAATCTTGAAGGCCTTGAAGATGGCGGCATCGCTGCTGAAGTATCCAGGGTTGCGGATATACGGCCATACGGTCTGCCCGTTCTGGCCATCGGTGGTCGCAGTTGGAGCAGCCGGCGACGCAAAGCAATTGGGATTAAACTTCTGCCCCTGATAAAGCTTGACGAAGTGCCGGGGATCGCAGACCACGGCGGGCATCAGAGCAAGATCCCCCTCGCTGCTGCCGAAGAAGGTGGAGGTGTTGACGGTAGCGGATTGGAATCCGTCCGGCATAGTGAATACTTCGTTCGGATACGGGTTGCCCGACTGCGGAGTTCCGGACGGGTACACAACCGTGTTGTAGGTCGCATTCAGGTTACTGCTAAGACCGGCCTGGATGGGCGAACCATCTTCATAGGTGGTGTACCCGGAGACCTGCCATCCATTGATGGGCGCGGCCAGGAGGGCGTTCCCATGGATGGGGCTTGGCAGCTTGTAGCTGAACGACACGTTGAGGGTCTTGGTGTGGTCATACGCCAATGGCCCGTAGTTGGATGCAATGTTATAGGGATTTACAACACTGCCGGCGCTTGCTCCGTTGGAACTGTCCGAGGTCCAGGTGCCGAGCACTTTGCCGAAGGTGAAGTTGGCGAACAGGAACAGATTGCCGGACTGTTTCTGCGCGGCAGCCTGCAGGGAGTTGTAGTTGGAGAAACCGGTGTGGGTCAGCAGGCCTACAGATCCATAGTTGATCAGGGGTCTATAGTCCTGGGTGGTCGGAATCTGAGGGGCGGCTTGGGGTGGCGCAGGGGTGCCGCTTTGGGCGATGCAACCCTGATAGAGCGGCAGCATGTTTGCGGCCGTTGGGCAGGCGATGCCGCCCGGATTGTTCAAGTTGTGGGTAATTGGATCTGCCTTGAAGAACCCGTTCAAGGGCATGGCGTTCTCGTCAGGGAGACCAGGGACGTATTCGTTGCGGTCCAAGCTGCCCACGTAGGAGACCTGGAAGACGGTATGCGAAGGTCCTGCCTGCGCAACTCCGAAGCTCCAGGTGTCGGCGTATGGCACCTTGTTATCGTTCATGTCGTCTGCCTGGACGCCGTTACCGGAGCCAGTCTGGTTTAATCCCTTGGGAAGTGTTAGCTGGGTGGGTGCCTGTCCAACGCCATTTGAGAGGAGTCCGCCGGTAATGCCATAGCCGAAGAACCCGTTCTGAATGGACTGCGTATTGACTGTGAACACGCCCAAGGGACCGCTCATGGCGTTTCCACTGTCATTTTCGGACAGCTGATAACGATAGGTTCCGAACCCGCCGCGAATGACAGTCTTGCCTGTTCCGAAGACGTCGAATGCGATACCGAGACGCGGATTGTAGGTGAACAACTGGCTGGCCCAGCCGGAGGTCGGAATGCTCGGCGTGTTCGCGTTCCAAACCAGACCGGTGTTTGCCGGTGGATTGGGCGTGTTGACATAGGTGGCAGGATCCCAGACCTGTGCACCGCCGAGTTTGTCGTACCATTGACCCATATGGTCAGCACGCAGGCCCACGTTAACGGTGAGCTTAGGCGTGGCCTTCCAGGAGTCCTGCGCCCAGATGGACCACTGATGCCAAAGCACATCCGGGGTGGGAACCGTACTCTGTTCCGAGTACCCGGCAGAACTGCGAGCTAGCAAACGGTCAAGTGTATCGTTGTCGGTGGCCGACTCGCTGGTCCATTCAGTCTCCTGGAACAAGCCCGAATACGGGTTCGGCGGGCCATTCGAGTTCGACTGCAGGTTCTCCTGGGTATCCCAGTAGAAGCCGGCTTTAATGGAGTGAGTCTTGACGATCTTGGTGAAGTTGTCGGTAATTGCCGGCGAAGTGGCCGTCTTGCCGAAGGTGTTCTTGCCATAGATGCCACCATCGAAGGTCTGCTGACCGATCTCCGTGATGCCCTCGCCCCAATCGCCCTCGAATCCGGGGATCTCGTCCTGTGACTTGCCGGAGAAGAGGCTCTGGTTGGGGAAGCCTAGGGCCGATGGGGTGACCGCGCCGGGATCCGTCAACGTGCTGTCATTGACGAACTTCGAATACGAGAAGACGAATTCGTTGGTCGTCGATGCGTTGAACACGTGGGTGAAGTTGGCCAGGTAGACGCGAGCGTTCTCTACTCCCTGCGGCTTGCCGGGATAAGGAATCGCCCAAGTCGGCGCCCACCAGATGGACAGCGGATGATTGTCTTGTTCCGTCTGGCGCGTGTAGGAGCCCCACAGCTTGTTGTTGTCGTTGAAGGAGTAATTGACCTTCCCCGTGGCCTCCCAGCGATCGGTGGGAGTGCTCGGCGTATAGGTCCAGTTGTTCCAGCCGTTGGCCGCACTGGCCAATTCATTGGGAAGTGGATTCAGGCCGCTGATGGCCTTGCCGCCCGCGTCGAAGTACGGGGTCAGGTTGGGAATCGCGCCATTGCCGTAATTGGCCCAGGGTGAATTCCCGGCTGTGCAACCATTGCCACGCCAACTTGAGTTATTGCCGCCTGAGCAAGGCAACTGGTAAGCAGCCTGATAAAGGTTGACGGCTCCGGAGGGTATGCCCAGATTGTTGAAGTCGCCGTCCGCCTGGCCAAGCATCCCAGGAAGCTCAGTTCCTTTACTGCTGGTGGGTACGTTCATCTGCACAGGCGCGTTGTAGGGGTGCTGAATCATCTTCTCGTAGCCGCCCCAGAAGAACAGTTTGTCCTTGTTCCGGTT
The DNA here is from genome assembly GCA_050013495.1 of Occallatibacter sp. GTDB lineage: Bacteria > Acidobacteriota > Terriglobia > Terriglobales > Acidobacteriaceae > Telmatobacter. The sequence goes on from JBEKFD010000021.1 coordinate 10,567, forward strand.
GAAGTTCTTGAAGGAAATCGGTCCGCCCACATTGCCGCCAATATAGTAGAAGTACTGCGGTGTCAATGCGTTCGCTGCGTTGATCGATGCGGGTGTCGCACCAGGTTGAGATGCCGCTCCTGCTATCGCCTGATTCTTGGCGTACCAGTCGTTGGCATAGCCGACCGCCGTGTTGCGCGCGTAGAAATAACCTTCGCCATGATACTTCTGGCTGCCGCTCTTGCCGAAGGCCTGGAGAATTGCCGGACCCTTCGCGTACTCGGCGCCATAGGAGGCGGAGAGGAACTTGACGCTGTCCGTCATGTCCTGGTTGATGTTGGCAATCTGGGTTCCGGCATTGCCTGGGTCGACCAGTTGCGCGCCGTCCAGAATCAGCGCGGTCGCGCCGTAAGGCTGGGTCCCGTTAGCGGAGAAGTTTCCCGCCGGGCCGTTGTTGGTGCCGGTCACCTGGCTGTTGAAACCGGAGCCGACGCCGCTGCCGTTGTTGAACGTCACGCCGGGCATCATCTTGATCAGCTCGGCCGCGTCGCGCCCGGTGAGAACGGCCGAATCGACCATCTCGTTGTTCAACGTCGCACTGACTTCGGCGTTGTCCACGGGTACTTCCGCATCCCGGCCAGAGATGACCGTTACGGAATTGACATCGGAACTGATCTTGAGGTGAATGTTGGCAACCGTACGGGAATCGCCTTGGTTCAACAGAACCCCGGTTTCCTTCCAGGTTGAGAATCCTTTGGCTGAGACGGTTACAGTATAAGTGTCTGGATGCAAGGCAGTTACCGACCAGAACCCGGAACTGTCAGCACTCGTGTCGCGTTTATCGCCGGTGGTTTCGCTCACGATCAGAACTCCGGCGCCGGGAACCTTGGCGCCTGTCTGGTCTTCAACGCTACCACTTAACGTCGCAGTGATATTCTGCGCGCGGGCAAAGGTAAGGGACAGCACCATGACTGGGATGAGCAGCCATGGAATCCGCCTTAGCCAACTTGACTTCGAGCTTGAGCTCGACGCCCTTCTTCTGATTAAAGCCATTTGGTGTTGCCTCCTGAATGCATTCGTTTGGTGACCCAGCCAATGTGACTCAGTCCTTTGTTCTTGTGACCCAGACAAGGTGCTTTCGTGCGCCGTTCCAGGCTAGTCGTGGCCGCAGAACTGTTTTTATGAATCCTGGTACCGATATCACATCAAACGTGCAACGTGCAAGCCTTTTTTTTGCCCAATGCCCTGGTTCGGTAAAACAATTTAGTGGAGGCAGCTAAATGCGTTTAGTAGAACCGCGCCTTAACGATTCATTTATTTAGAGTTCGCCTGATTTTCAGGGACCTGGCAGGCCGTTTCAGGGCCTGGAGAAAGCATGTTCCCAACGCCCAAAGGCGGTGCGGACCGGAGGGTCATAGGATCCTTTTCGAAACCATCCGGGTTGGGGCCATCTGAGTTGCGGCCGCTCGGGTTGGGGCCGCGTATTCGACCGAACCTGGATAGGCTCCCCGAGGTTCCCGTCTCCGTTTCCGTTGGAGGGATTTCACGGATTGGACTGCTGGGCAGCCGGATCGTGCGCCAGTTGGTCACTCAGTTCCCTGGCCTCGGCATTTGCAGGGTCCAGACGAAGAGCCGACGCGACGGCAAAACGGGCCTCAGCAAATTGCCCGGACTCTCCGAGTTCCGCGGCCAGATTAATCCACGCTTCCGTCCAGTAAGGCGCCGCCTTCACGGCCATGCGGAAATGCTCGATGGACCCGACCGAATCGCCGCTCCGCGACAGCAGGTATCCCAATTCCTTCTGGGCGCCTGCCAGCCCTGGATTCAACTTGATCGCCTCTTCCAGGGCGGCGAGTTCCCCTTCGGTATCGCCGGACTTACGGAGCGCAAGAGCAAGCTGGTATCGGTAGCCGGCGTTCTTCGGCGACCTTTCCGCGGCCGTACGGTAATCCGAAATGGCGCCCTTCAAATCTCCCGCCGCCAGATTCATGTCGCCATGGACAGAGAACCTCGCCGCTGCCAGATTGTCCTCATTGGCTTGCTTGGCATCCTTGTACTTCCCTATCTCCTCAGCTGCCCGGCCGTTCTCCCCGAGTCCGTGCAGGGCCATTGCCAGTTGGTAGTGTGCCTTGGGATCTTCGTTTCCCAGGGCAATCGCCTTCTCCAGATTCTCCTTTGCCTCTTGCCATTCATGCAGGGCGACCAGCGTGGTGCCCAGATGGAAGCGGGAGTAAGAGAAGTCGGGATCGAGAGCGACGGCCTCCTCCAGGTGGGCCTTGGCTGCCGCAAATTCGCCCACTTCGTGGTCCAAGACTCCGTTCAGAAATAGGATTTCAGCGTCATGCGGAGACTCAGCCAGTAGCTTCTGCGCCAGCGGCCGGCCATCGGCGAAGTTCATGCCCTCGGGCCGGACTTCGGAGAAATGCATGGTCATCACCAGGATGCGCAGGTAACCCAGTTCAGCCTCGTGGTTTCCCTGATGATGATCCAACGCATTTTTCACCATCTTGAACGACCCCAGGTAATCCCCCTTCTCGCTCAGAACCACTGACTCGGCGGTCGCCAGGCGCAGCGAGTCCGGGTAGGATTTCAAGGCCTCGCTGAGTACGTCACTGGCTTGATCGAAATGTTTCAGGGAATCAAGGGCATGGGCGAGACGCAGAGCCAGCGTTTCAGTTCTGGGGGCATGCTGCAGCAGGCCAATCACGCCGATATAGTCTTTGCGGGCAAGCAAGCTCTTGCTGAACCCTTCCAGGGCGATATCCGAGTGCGGATCGATGGCCAGAGCCAGCCGCCACTGTTCATCGGCTTGGTCCTGTTTACCTGATTCCTCATATAAATTGGCAAGAAGCAGGTGCGGCTTGATGACATCCGCCTGCAACCGGATTGATTCCTGCAGGGAGGGGATCGCCGCGGCCGGTTTCCCCAATCCGACAAGCGCAAGTGCTTCAAGATAGTTGAGCTGAGCCGATTGAGGATCGGCTTTCAAGGCAGCACGGAAGATTTCTGCCGCGCATTGGAACTGTCTCCGGCCGGCAAACCAACTGCCCAGCTGAATGGCATTCTCGGTGGTGGGCTGGGCATGGAGCTTTGCCGTCATGGTCTGGGGGCCGGTGCATGTGGCGTGAGCCGTGGCCGCGATGCCGATGCAGGCAGCCGACAAAATCCATCGAATGCCCCATTTGCGCAGGTTCCCCATCATCCCAACCTCTGGCACCCAGAGTACAACAGCCGAGCCTGCCTGGTCTCGCCTTTCCTGCTATGGAGATTTCGCCTTCGCGCTGTCGCGTTCGTAGGTCTCCAGTGCCGCGCGAAGCCTGCTCGCGTTCTCGTCGTCGTGTTGCGCCACGGCCAGGTCCAGAGCCTGCCGTGCAGTGTGCAGAGCGTCGTCCGGCCGGCCAACCTTGTCATATACCTTTGCCAGTTCAGCCAATCCCTGCAAGCTCTTGCCTCCGCTCAGTTCCACGGCCTTTTCGAACGGCGCCACTGCCCCTTCGAAGTCTCCACGCGATTCCAAAACGAAGCCCAGGTTGAAGCGATACTCCGGCGAGAAGGGCGCCAGCTCAGTGGCTTTCTGCAATTGCTCCACGGCCCCCTGGTTATCTCCGTTCTCGGAAAGCGATATCCCATAGTGGTCCAGGAAGGTCGCGTTCCTGGGGTCGAGAGCGCAGGCCTTGCGATACTCCTGCAATGCATCCTGCTCCCGATCGCTCCCGCTCAGCGCGGTGGCAAGCACAAAGTGCACCCGCGCGTCCTCGGGGTCACGTTCGATTGCTTGGCGAAACAGTGCAATCGCTTCCGGAATCTGGTTGTTCTCCATCGTCTTGAACGCTACGTCGAACAACCGGTAAAACTCGGTGGCCTGGGGATCGATCTTCTCCAGCCCCCCCTGCGGCACATTCACAAATTCGGGAATATTCACCGCGCGGTTTGCCGCGGTCGTGTTATCCACGATGATCGCCGGCGTGTCGTTGCCGTTGGCATCGATATGCGTCAGCATCAGGCGCGTGTACGGTCCGCGCGCCTTCGACGAGAACGCCAGCCAGCGCCCATTGGGCGAGAACGTGTGCCATGAGTTCATCAGCGACAGATTGCAGTTCATCAGCCTCGCCTTGCCGCCTTCAAATGGCACAATGAACAGCCGGCTGTCCGGGCGCATCAGCAGGCCGTTCTTGTTCTCGACCCAAACAATCCAGCGGCCGTCGGGCGACACCTTGGGAAAGTCGTTGCTCATGCCGTTCTGTGACGCGCCCTCCACCGGCACGGCCTTCCCTCCCCTGCCCTCGTTGAATGGGATCTTATAGAGGTCGTACTGGATTTGGGTTTCGTTGGGATCGTTGGCGTGGAGCGATTTCGGGACTCCCGGCGGAAACGGTTCGCGAGCCTCGGCGCGGCTGAAGATCAGGTATTTTCCATCCGGCGACCAGAAGGCGCTGGTCTGCACGTAGTTCGGGTCGTCGGCGCCGGGCAGCGGCCGCATGGTTTTGGCTTCCTTGTCATACCAGGCCAAAATGCCCCGGGTGGGGAAAAACACCTGGCCGAACGCAACGTCAGGGTAGTTGGTGCTGTAAAGCCGATCGAGAAGGCCCGGGGCAAAACCGGGCTCCTTGCTCTGATTGGTATTGCCATTGTTTGGCGGGCCGATGGATGTGACCACATAACGGCCGTCTGGAGACACCTGCGACATGAAGCCGAACCGTTTCACCGAGGGCGTTGAATTCCCCTCTGCCGAATTCACCTGAAATGAGCTCCAACGGATGACGTTCTTGTTGGTGATGGTCATGTCTTTTTCGATTGGGGCGAGCGCGTAAAGGCCCTTGTCGTTGCGCGGCCCGTCCAGATCGAGTCCCATCGTCTTGCCGTCGCGCGAGAAGGAGTGGCAGTTGGCGCAGGTGGGCAGATTGCCCATCACCAGGCGGCTCTCAGGCTCGCCGATGTTGCGAATCTGCCAATTAATGTGGGAAAGAGCAGCCTTCGGCAAAGGCTGGATGGAGCCTTTTTCTTCGGGATCGGGTACAGCCAGTTTGAATTTCAGGGGAACATCGCGGTAGAAGATCGGCGCGCCGACCGGGTCCGCCGAAGTTGAAATGCTGACCTTGCCGATGGACACCCTGCTTTTTGCTTCTCCATTCGCATACCCGCTGATGGTGATGGCCGCGGGCATGCTTACCGACAGCCTTTTGATCCTCTCCCAGGTTCGCGCATCGGGCCTCCAGGTGTGCGTGGACGCCTGCTCGGGAGTGAGCTCAATGCCCGGGCCCACCGATGGGTCGATTGCGCCTTTCTGCATGAGTTCCCCTGCCGACTCGATGCGCAGGAGACCGCCGTGTCCGGCGAAGGAGACCTCGATCACCCATCGCGTCACCTTCTCAGCGGGGTCATGCCAAAGAAACTCGGGCGGCGTGATCTCCGGCGGAAAAACGGAGCCCTGCAGTGGATAGTCGATTGAAATTTTCTCCGCCGCCGCTCCAAGCTCTTTCTCCCTGGGGGATGAGTACGACATTGCAGCCCCGCACACCAGCAGGACCGAGACTGCCAATGCAACCGAAGCGAAGAAGATTTTGGCTGAATGCAGCTTCATGCTCTGGATGGCTATGCTCCGATCGATAGGATTTTGCCTTGGCAAAGTATGGCCGACCGAAAATGGATCGTCCTGTGATGCAGGTCACATTCGAGCCTTTTTGCGGGCGCGCCGGCTGGAATGGTGTCAAGCTCTCCGACTGGTCCATTTCGACAAATAGCCTGCGAGTTGCCCATCAATTGGTTTCTTGGCGTTCCGGCGAGTCTATTGCGGTTGAGCTCGAGTCTGCTCACTTTGGTAGTGCGCAATCGCATCGCGGAGACTCTTTGCCCGTTGCTCGTCATGCGCCTGCTCAAGGAGCTCGAGCGACTGTTGCGCTGAATGGATCGCCTCGGTCGAACGGCCGGTCTTATCGTATGCGTTGGCAAGTTCAGCAAGGTAGCGAGCGTTGCTTGCTTGGCTGAGTTCCACAGCTTTCTCAAGCGGAGCCACCGCTGCGGCAAAGTCACCGCGCGATTCCAGGACAAATCCCAGGTTGAAGCGGAAATCGGCGTCACCAGGCTGGAGTTCTATTGCCTTTTGCAGCTTCTCGATCCCGCCGGCGGCATCGCCGGTGACGACCAGCATTACCCCAAGATGTTCAAGGAACAACGTATCTTCAGGGCTCAGTTCGCTGGCCTTGCGATATTCCCCCGCCGCCTCGCCCGCCCGGCCGGCTCCGCTCAAAAGCGTTCCCAGGTTATAGTGCGCCATGGCGTCGTCTGGATCGCGCTCGAGGGCATCGCGCAACGTCGCAATTGCATCCGGAACGCGGTTCGAGTTCGCCAGCGTGAACGCCTTGTCCACCAGGGTGTAGAACTCCGTCACCTGCGGATCGATCTTCTCCAGGCCTCCTTGGGCCACGTTCACAAATTCGGGGATATTCACGGCGCGATTGGCGGCCGTCGTATCGTCCACAATAATTGCGGGCGAGTCGATTCCGTTCGCGTCGATGTGCGTCAGCATCAGTCGCGTGTAAGGGCCGCGCGCCTTCGACGAGAACGCCAGCCAGCGGCCATTGGGCGAGAACGTGTGCCATGAGTTCATCAGCGACAGATTGCAGTTCATGAGCCTTGCTTTGCCGCCTTCAAATGGCACCATGAACAGGCGACTGTCGGGACGCATGAGCAGGCCGTTCTTGTTCTCGACGAAGACGATCCAGCGGCCGTCGGGCGACACCTTGGGGAAGTTGTTGCTCATGCCGTTCTGCGACGCGCCCACCACAGGTACTGCCTTCCCTCCCCTGCCCTCGTTGAATGGAATCTTGTAGAGGTCGTACTGGATCTGTGTTTCGGTGGGGTCGTTGGCGTGGAGCGATTTCGGTACACCGGGCGGGAACGGTTCGCGGGCCTCTGCACGGCTGAAGATCAGGAACTTTCCATCCGGCGACCAGAAGGCGCTGGTCTGCACGTATTTCGGGTCGTCCGCGCCAGGCAGCGGCCGCATGATCTTCGCTTCTTTGTCATACCAGGCCAGAATGCCCCGCGTGGGAAAAAACACCTGGATGAATTGAATGTCCTGATATTCGATGCTGTAAAGGCGATCGAGAAGACCCGGTGCGAAACCCGGCTCGTGGCTTTGATTGGCGTTTCCGTTGTTGGGCGGGCCGATAGACGTGACCACATAACGGCCGTCTGGAGACACCTGCGACATGAAGCCGAAGCGCTTGACCGAAGGCGTTGAACTTCTCGCCCCGGGATCCACCTGAAACGAACTCCAGCGGATCACGTTCTTGTTGGTGATGGTCATGTTCTTTTCGATTGGGGCGAGCGCGTAAAGGCCCTTGTCATTGCGCGGCCCATCCATATCCAGTCCCATTGTTTTCCCATCGCGTGAGAACGAGTGGCAGTTGGCGCAAGTAGGCAAATTTCCCATCACCACGCGGCTCTCGGGCTCGGCAATGTTCCGAATCTCCCATTTGATGGTGGGAATCGCGGATTGCGGCAAAGGCTGAATGGGGCCTTTTTCATCGGGCGGCGAAACAATAAGCGGAACGTCGCGGTAGAAGATGGGCGCGCCTACGGGGTCCACCGAGGTTGAAATTCTGACCTTGCCGGTAGACACCGGCGTGGTTGCGTCGCCCTCCGAAAACCCGCTGATGGTGATAGCTGCCCGTGAGTTTATCGATAGCCTTTTGATCTTCTCCCAGGTCTGCGCATCGGGCCTCCACGTGTGCGCGGACGCCTGCTCGGAAGTGAGCTCAATACCCTGGCCTACCGATGGGTCGATTTTGCCCTTCTGCATGAGTTCCCCTGCCGCCTGGATGCGCATGGGACCAGCTTGCCCAGGGAAGGAGACTTCAATCACCCATCGCGTCGCCGTCTCGGCGGGGTCATGCCAAAGAAACTCGGGCGGCGTGATTTCCGGCGGAAAAACGGAGCCCTGCAATGGATAGTCGATTGAAATCTTCGCCGTGGCCGCTCTAACGTCTTCGCCTCCGGCGGATGGGGACGACATCGCAGCCCCGCAAATCAGCAGGACCGAAACTGCCAAAGCAACTGCAGCGAAGAAGATTCTGGCTGAACGCAGCTTCATACTCTGGAGGTCTGTGCTCCAATCCATAGGATTTTGGCCTGGCAAAGTATGGCCGACCGAAAACGGATTCTCAAGTGATGTGGCTCACACCCACGAGAAAAGCCGTCCCCAAAAGGCCGATGACCCCGATTCCCTTTCAATCCGCCTGACCTGAATTCTCAATAACCAGTGGCCGCGAGGCACGGTCCAAGGTAAAGGTTTAGGATTTAAGGTGTAGGCTTTTGCGCCGGACTCCCCGTCCCAAAACTGGGAGTCAGCTCCCGAGGGGGACCCAATGCAACTTCGTAAGGCTCTTTATCTTTCAGCGTTTCTGGTCGGTACAACCTCGCCTCTTCTCTCCTTTGGACAGTTCCAGGCTCCCAGCAAGGAAGAACTGGAAATGACCTCCGACCCCAAAGCTCCCGGCGCATCCGCCGTCTATCTCTACCGCGAAGAAAGGGAAGACGATCCGCACCACTTTCGCAGCGTCTATGCGCGCATCAAGGTGCTGACCGAACAGGGCAAGGAAGCGGCGACAGTTCATGTCCACTACCAGAAGAAATTCATCTTCTATGCAGCCGGTGACAATTCCAGCCGGATGGCAAACGGGAACGCGAATAGCTGGACCGCGCCGGACGTGAACCACGCCGGTGAGGATGCCCGCATCGACACCAATGCCAACGGCGGAACCATCGAAGTGAAAGCAATCGAGGGACGAGTGATCCATCCGGACGGAACAGTGGTCCCGCTTACGGGTTCTCCCACCGATCTGCTGAAGATAAAGAACGGCCATACGCAAACGAACGAGATGACCTTCAACCTTCCGGACGTCGAGGTAGGGAGCATCATCGAGTATCGCTACCAGGTCCGCTATGACCGCTTCAATCAAGCGCCGGAGTGGCAGGTGCAGCAGCCCTACTTCGTGCACAAGGCACACTATGTTTTCACGCCGGCCGAACAGTTCGCTCCTAATCGCAACTTGTCGGGCTCGAGCGGCGGTGTATCCAACAGCGCCATGCTCGGGGACCACGGTGAGATCATGACTGACATCCGGTCAACCGATATTCTGCCTCCCGGCAGTGAGGTCAAGAAAGACGGGCTGGGAAACTATTTCGTTGACCTCACCGACATTCCTGCTATCCCGCAGGAGTTGTTCGCGCCGCCCATGGCAGCCCAGATCTACCAGGTCAACTTCTTTTACACGTTTACTCCCGACGCCAAGGACTTTTGGCAGAGAGAGATGGCGCTTTGGATCAAGGACGTGAATCAGTACACCGCACCGACGGCGATGATCAAGAGCACGGTGGCCGAATTGACCGCGGGCCTGACCACTCCGCTGGAAAAAGCAAAGAAACTCTATGAAACGGTGGAGAAGTTCGATAACCTCGATTTCTCGAAGAATGGAAACCCGTTCACCGCAACCGACTATGTTCCCCGCGGCAGCGTGGAAGCCGTGCTGGAGCACAAGAGCGGTAACAGCGAAGAGCTGGCACTGCTCTATCTGTCCCTTGCGCAGGCCGCGGGACTCGATGCCCGGCCGGAGCGTGTGACCAGCCGCGACCGCCGCACGTTCTCGGCCCAGTTTCTGGATACCAGCCAGCTGGATACGGTGCTTATCGGAATCAATGGAATCGCTGCCGACGGGAAGGAGATTGTCCTTGACCCGGGCCAGAAAATGGCCCCGTTCGAGACGCTCCACTGGTCCCACTCTGGGGCCGGCGGGATCGCCATGGCAGCCAACGGCAAGGTCGAAATCATCGTCACGCCGCTCGAGAAAAATGCCGACAACACCATCTTTCGCGTCGGCACACTGACGGTAGGCCCCAATGGAAGCGTCACCGGCGCCCTCAAGATTGCATTGACCGGACAAGAGGCGATGTACCTGCGGCAATTGGCGATCCGCACCGACGCCGACACAGTCAAGCATCAACTCGAGTCGATGCTTGCCGGCGAAGTTCCCGATGGCGTCCAGGCTCAGATCGACCACATTGCCTATCTTGACGAACCCGACAAACAGCTTTTGGCCGTGGTTCAGGTCACAGGCTCGCTCTCTGCGCACGCCGGCAACCACCTGGTGCTGCCACGGCTGTTTTTTGAGTCCAAGGAGACTGACCCATTCCCTTCCGATCCGGCTCGGACCCTCCCCATCGACATGCACTATCCCGCGCAGGAACAGGAGCGCATAAGCTACCAGCTTCCGGCGGGGTTTGCCCTCGAAGGCACTCCGCAAGATGCGACCTTGAAGTGGGAAGAAAATGCCGTGTATCAGCTCCGCTCGAAGACCGACGCCGGCTCCATCACCACGGCCCGCATTCTCGCGCGCGGCTTCACTTTGCTCGATCCCTCCGAGTATGGCAAGCTCCGCGACTTTTACGATAAGGTTGCCACGACAGACCGGCAACAGGTCGTGCTTACCGCGCAACACACTGCCGGGAACTAGAAAAGGTCGCCATGCCTCTTCCTTTGCGGCCGGCCAAGACCTCTACGACCAAGCCTCCGGCGCGCCCGGAGGCCTTGTCGTCTCGGCTGCGTGCACGAGGAGCGGCGTTTCTGCTGGTTCTGATCTCTATGGCCCTGCCCGCGGTTGCCGCCACTCCCGTCACAGTGGAGCAATTGGAGCAGGCATTGGCCGCTTCCAAAGGCTGGCCGGACAAAGAAGCGGCACTGCGGCTTACTGCCATGGAACTCGCCGAGCGGCTGAGCAAGGCTCGTTATGAGCACCTGAAATCGGAACTGCCCGGCGAGAAAACCCAACTCGCGCTGCTGGCGCTGGCCGATGCTTCCGCATTCCTCAACCTTCCCGCTGCCGATATGCTGCGCCTTCCCGTGCCGGACTCCGCCGCCCAAGGCCGTATCGTCTCCAAAGCGGCGGACTTTGTAATGGCCACAGTTCCCAAAATGCCGGATTTCTACGCCTCGCGCACCACCACTCGCTTTCAGGATCTGAAGGTCTCCTACTGGCTCAATGAGCCGGTCGTCGTGGAAAATCAGGGCTTCCATTTTGTCGACCGCGTAAGCGCCTCCGTTACCTATCGCAACGGCCGAGAAGTTGTGGAGCCGCCCCCAGGAAAAAAGCCCGGCAGCACCGTAATCTCCACAAGCGGCTTGAGCAACTGGGGCGTCTTCGGGCCGCTGCTGGGCGTGGTGATGGCAGATATCCTCAAGGGCAAAATCGGCTGGGGCCACTGGGAGCAGGGTCCGACAGGCCCATTAGCGGTCTTTCGCTACGCAGTTGCTGAAGGCAAATCGAATTACACCGTAAGGTATTGCTGTTTCCGCGCGGAACATGGCGAAATGCGGCAATTCGAAGCCGTGCCCGCATATCACGGAGAGTTGGCGATCGACCCCGCAACCGGCGCAATCTATCGCCTATTGCTGAAGACCGACCTGCAGCCCGATCTGCCCATGGAAAGAATAGATGTGGTGGTGGACTACGGTCCGGTGGAAATTGGAGGCAAGACGTATATCTGTCCGCTCGAGAGCACCTCCCTCTCCAGGGCAGAGGCGCAGATCTTCCATGGGTATTGGTTCTACGTCGATAAACACGACAAACCAGACCCTACGGGGAAAACTGTGAAGCGCACGGAGACCGTAAGCCAACCCAAAGTCACCGCGATCAACGATGTGGTCTTCGAGAACTATCATCAGTTCCGTACTGAAATACGGATATTGCCGGAGGAAAGCGCCGAGCCGGACGGCGGTGCGCCCGCGACTGTCCCGGCGCCCACGCCGAAGACTCCACCAACGCAATGATCGCCATAACCGCCCATAACCGCATGGATGGCTGCGCCGTCTAACGAGTCAAATGCCCTGTCATGTCGGGGATCGTCTGCTCGAAAACGGCCCATCGCATGGTCCATGTTGCTCAAAGGAAGTCTTCCAAACCGTGATAGCATTGCCAGTTTGAGGTGAGCCTATGCCGCGTTGCCGTTTCCCCATGCTCGTCCTTGCTCTTGTCCCGTTTCTGGCTGGTCCTCTTTCATCCCAGACAGCTCCACCATCGGACACAGAATCTCCCATGACGACGCTCAAACTGAACGTTCGCACCGTCCTGGTGGATGTGGTGGTCACGGACAAGAGCGGCCATGCGGTTCCCGGCCTTACCAAGGGCGACTTCCAGGTCTCAGAAGACGGCAAGCCGCAGACCATTTCCTTCTTCGAACCGAACTTCTCAACGGCGCCCGATGCAACCGCAGCCGCTCCCCCGGCTCTGCCGCCGAATACATTTACCAATGTCCCCACCGTCGTTCCCAACGACTCAGTCAACGTGCTGCTGATGGATGCGCTCAACACCGCCGAGGGGGATCAGTCCTATGTCCACAAGGAGATGGTCAGGTACCTCGCGACTCTTCCCCCGCGCATTCGCATTGCCGTGTTCATGCTCAGCGAAAAGTTGCGCATCATCCAGGGATTTACGCAGGATGGGACAGTCCTGCGCGCCGCGATTAACCGGCTGGCTGCCAACCCCAACACGTCGGCGCTTCTGCCCACTGTTGAGTCAACCAATGCGAGCCAATCCGCGGTGAACATGATCCTGCAGGAGGCGAACGATAACAGTTATGGCGGCGTGCCGAACGCCTCGCTCGCGGCAACGGCGTCGGCTCTGCAACAGTTCCAGGGGCAGGAAGCCGGCTTTGAAAGAAACCAGCGGGTAATGATGACGCTGGAGGCTTTCCAGCAGATTGCCAAGTACCTTACCGGCGTTCCGGGCCGGAAAAACCTGATCTGGTTTGTCGGTGATTTTCCCCATTGCCTGGCCGCCATGGTCAATGAAGGGATGCTCAGCAATGGCGGTTGCCCCTACGACGAGCAATTCAAGAAGACCGTGGACATGCTCGCGGAAGCGCGCGTCTCCGTTTACCCCGTAGACGCCAGAGGCCTGACGACGCATACCCTCTATACCGCGGAAAACCCAAATCTGACCGGACAGCCGAACAGCTTTCAAGCCGTAATCCAGTCGCAAACGAGCTCGTTGAATGCCGACTTGCAGCAAAACGGCCTGAACATGGCCGACATGGACATATTGGCCACCGCCACCGGCGGCAAGGCGCGCTATGGCGGGAACGATTTCAAGGGGTATCTGACCGCCGACATTGAGAACGGGTCGCGCTTCTACACGCTCGCCTACACCCCCAGCGATCGCAAGGAAGTCGGCAAGGAGCGGCAGATTGCGGTCAAGACCGTCTCCGGGGATTACAAGCTGTCGTATCGCCGAAGCTATTACGAAGACACGCCCAAGGAACAGAAGCTTGCCGAATCTGCCCCAGCCACCGACCCATTGCGGCCGATGATGGACCGCGGAATGCCCGACTTCACCGAGCTGCGCTATCGCGTAAAGATCACGCCCACCGTGAATCCGCCCACCGATGCAGCGGCCCACGCGGGCGATAATACCGACCTGAAGCCCCCATTTATCCGCTATACCATCGGCTTTACTTTGGCGACGGACCGCCTGACGCTGGTTCCGGATGCGAATGGCGTGCGCCGCGGGAACATCGAAGTCGCCTTGGTCGCCTACAGTCAGGCGGGCAAGCCGCTCAACTGGGAAGCGCGATCCATTGGACTGGCTGTCCGCCCCGAGCAAAACGAGATGGCCCAAAAATCGGGGATTCCCTTCCACTTCGATATCGACGCGCCTCCCGGGGACGTGTACCTGCGCACCGGCATCTACGATCTTTCCTCAAGCCGCGCCGGCACCCTCGAGATTCCGATGACATCCGTCACGGTCGCCGCGAAGTAGACATGTTGTATCCGAAGCTGTCGCGCAGGCGCACGCAGTTGTCGATTGACTGACAACGCATGTGCCTCACTATCGGGCCTGTTTCGTCTCGAATGATTCGACAACCGGAATCGAATGATCGGCCCGGCACGGTCTCTCGACAGACTGTGTCCTGGCGCCCTTCCTCCTTACTCTTGCGAGTCCGATGTGCCTGGTCAACAGCCCAGCCACTGAAGATTGAGGGATCTCCAAGGCCAGGCGCTGGTAAAATGGGGCCGGCGAGGGACTCGCTGCTCTCGGTCGGGTCGATTCGCTTCAAGCCCGGAAGCGAGAGGTTCTGAAAACAGCCGAATCCACGGAATAGCCGGATGTCGATTGGCATAACTGAGACTGCAAATCTTGAACAGCCTGAGAGCAGGGGTCTTCCGTGATCGGCGAAACCATCTCCCACTACCGCATTATTGAAGCGCTCGGAAGCGGCGGCATGGGAGTTGTTTACAAGGCTGAGGACCTATCGCTCGGCCGCTCTGTCGCTCTCAAATTCCTCCCCGAAGCTATCGCCATGGATACCCAGGTGCTGGAACGCTTTCGCCGTGAAGCGCGGGCCGCATCCGCCCTGAGTCACCATGGAATCTGCACCATCTACGAGGTCGGTGAGCACGGCGGCAAGCGCTTCATCGCCATGGAATGCCTGAGCGGCGTCACGCTGAAGCAGCGCATTGCCGGCAAGCCGATGGACATCGAAGCGGTTCTGTCGCTGGCCATTGAGATCGCCGATGCTCTTGACGCTGCCCACGCCCAAGGCATTGTGCATCGCGACATCAAGCCTGCCAACATCTTCGTCACACTGCGCGGACATGCGAAGATTCTCGACTTCGGGCTTGCAAAATTCACCCGTGCCCAATGCCCTCCTGAAGACGCGACCAACGCCTCGGTCGCTGGCTCCCCGGTAACAAGAACCGGCGAGGTCATGGGTACGTGCAGCTACATGTCTCCTGAACAAGTGCGAGGGAAGGAACTCGATCACCGTACCGATCTCTTTTCGTTCGGGGTGGTGCTCTACGAGATGGCCACCGGGTTCCTGCCGTTTCGTGGCGAAACCACGGGCGCAACTTTCGATGCCATTCTGAATCGGGTCCAGGTTGCACCGGTGCGTCTTAATCCCGACTTGCCGGCAGAACTGGAGCGGATCATTGCAAAATGCCTGGAAAAAGACCGCGACCTTCGCTATCAGCAGGCTTCTGAAGTCCACTCCGATCTTCTGCGGCTCAGACGTGAGTTCGATTCGAGCGGCCGCGCTGCCGCCCACTCAGAGAGCCCGCCAGTTGCTTTGGATCAGAACAACCGGCTGCGCGAGACCAGCCCACTTGCCAGCGGATCAAAACAAAACAGACGGGGCCTGACCCAGGTTCTGGTGGCGTGCCTTATTCTTTTGGCGGCCTTGGGAATCGGCACCTATTTCTGGCGGCATCGTGCCATTGCCGTGCCCTTCCGGAACTTCACTATCACGCAGATCACAAATACCGGCAACTACATCGAGACCGCGATCTCGCCGGATGGCAAATATCTGCTCAGTTCCATCGGTGAGAACGGCAAGCAGAGCCTGTGGCTGCGCAACATCCCCACCAGCAGCGACACTCAAGTGATCGCTCCTGCGGATGCCTCTTACCGCAGCCTCGCCTTTTCATCCGATGGCAATTACATTTACTTCCTCAGGGCAGCATCGGGCGCTGGCTATCAATTCGATCTTCTGCGGGCGCCGGTGCTGGGCGGCACGCCGCAGGTTGTGGTGCGGGACGACGACTCCGGAGCGGCCTTCTCGCCCGACGGCACGCGCATGGCATTTACGCGCACCAACCACCCGGCGGATGGAAAATTCTCATTGATTACCAGCAATCTGGATGGGACAGACGAGAAGGTCATCACAACCGGTACAAGGTACTACTTCCCAAATTTCGTGGACTGGTCGCCGGACGGCACTGAGATCGCACTGGGTATTACCGGACCGGGCCAGGGGAATTCTCTGATTCAGATCCTCGATTTGGCGTCTTCGAAGTTGCGAATCCTGGCTCGTTTTGACGACCTCCCGATCGATAAGCTCGTTTGGCTGCCGGACCGGCGCGGGCTTCTGGCACTTTACAGCACGGGCATCGGGTTCATAGATCGCGACCAGATCGGCTTCATCTCTGCCCGGTCGGGCGATTTTCATACCATCACAAACGATACCAACAACTACTCGGCGCTTACAGTGTCCAGCGACGGCAAGACACTATCGACCGTCCAGCGGAAGGAAACGCAAACTCTTTACCTGCTGCCTGCCACGGGCTTTTCCGGCAGCCAGCCTGACGCTGCCCCGGCGCAAAGCAAAGGCGCAGCCATGTTCGGCTGGGCGAGTGACGGAGACCTTTACTTTGGAGATGGAGGCAGCCTGCTGCGCATGGGAGTAGATGGCAGCAGCAGGACAACACTTCTCAGCGATCCCGAGTCGCAGGTCATTCATCCGATCAGTTGTCCCGGCGGGCGTTATGTCATCCTGACCTGGTCAAACCACGCTGGGAGCAAGAAGACCGATATCTGGCGCGTAAATGCCGACGGCTCGAATCCGAAGCAGCTAACCTTTGGATCGACGGACGTCGGAGGGTACTGCACCCCCGATGGGCAGTGGGTTTACTATGCAAGCATCGACGCATCCCAGGGCCGCCGCGTTCCCGTTGAGGGAGGAGTTCCGGAAGAGGTGCCTGGTTCCCATGGTCTTTTCGACCTTCCAGGCATTGGGCTTTCACCCGATGGCAAGCTGGTTGCGTTTATTCAGTTCCAGAAAAATGCCAACGGGGCGCCGGGCAGGATCGTCTTGCTTCCGGCCGATGGTAGTCCCCATCCGCAGCCCAGATTCCTCGATCCCGATCCGCGCATCGTGGCGGAGGTACAATTTACACCCGATTGCAAGGCGCTGGTATACGTCATCCGCGAGAAAGGCTCAGACAATCTGTGGTTGCAGCCGCTCGGAGGTTCGCCTGGCCGTCAGATCACGCAGTTCCAGAATGATGCAATCCAATTCTTCCTGTATTCGCCCGACGGCAAGTCGCTTGGCGTGATGCGCACCCATAGGGAGTCTGATGTGGTTCTGCTACGCGATTCGGGGTCGGGATCGCAAGGACGCGCCCCTTAGCAAACTCGATCATGACGAAGGCTCATCTTCGCAGACCGTGGGCGAGAGAGGGCCAATCCGAAAACTGAACCACCAAACGGTTCGCCGCGCTTGGTTCTGGAAAGTTGGCTTTTCCGCGCACCATTGCTTGCGACAGCTTTGGGGCCTGCGGGATCCTCATGCGGGCCGCGCCCTGAGCCGCATCTTCTGTTCGAATTCGACCCACACGTCCCTCAGCCCAAACACGAAATACGATTCCACCGTCAGCATCGAGACCCCGGCCACCGCCACTGCCCCAACCATGCCCAACGAGCGTTGCTGAGCAAAGTGCACCAGGACCATGCAAACAGGCAGCGACACGAGCATCACGCACACAAGTTTGAGCACCGGGGTAAATGTAATGGATGAATCGTTGTCAAACAGTTTTCTGTTTTCAAGGTAGATGAGCGCCATCTGCGATATTTCCGAAGCCAGCCAGATCGAAAGGAATCCGTACAATCCAAACTTGTAGATCAGCGGCACGCTCAATCCAACCATGACCAGGTTTGCGAAAAACACGATGATGGAAAGCCGCTTGTGCATGTTCGTCGAGAATTGAAAAAACTGCTTGTGGTCGCGCATGCTGATTGCCGCGGAAACAAGCGCCATGAGTCCATAAGTATACGGATCGAAAAGCTCCGGTCTGTGCAGCCACACACGCACAATGATTGGCGCAAACAGATACGCTCCCAGGTTGGCGATCGGAATCCCGGCAAAGACAATTTTCTCGGAATGATGAAAGATATAGAGCATCTTCTTCATGTCTCGATTCGCATAACTGAAAGTTATCTCCGGCGCGATCGCATTAGTGATAGGGGATAATACTTGCCGCGCGCTGGAAAGAACGGTCCGGCTGGTATTGAACAACACCACCACCGATGGCCCAAGGATCCATTGCAGGATGTTGACAGGGACCTGGTAAGTCAGCACCTGCTGGGCAAAGATCATGGCAAACAACCCGCTCGGCTTCAGCGTCCGCGTGGCCGTCTTCCAGTTGGCCCCTTGAAGTCCCAATGGCAAGCCTGCCAACTTCCGTTTCAAGTCGACAATCGAAAGCAGTGTCACCACCAGCACCGCGATAAACTGGCCCATGGCCAGGAATCTAAAGTCCACCCGGAACATTGTCAGGGTGAAGCAGACAATCGTTGCTCCGAAGGCCCGCGCAATTGCCCAGGACAAGCCGCGATGTGTCTGTTCCACAACCATGAACAGGTTGTTGTAATAGCCTGCAAGAATGTTCACCAGCATTTGCAGGCCTAGAAAGAAAGCCGTAAAAGCAACATCCCGCGGCGCAATCGCCGACAAATGGAGTAACTTTCCGAGCGGCAATATAAAGACGGACGATGTGACCAGTATCCCGACGCATACCATGAACAACAACAGCGCTAGCGTACTGCCCTGAAGCTCGCGATATCTCTTGAGATCTGCCTGCTTGCGCAGCATCGTCAGTTCGTTGCTCGCGTAAGTGGTGATCCCGAAGTTGAGTGTCGACAGGTAACTCAGCGTCCCTGAAAGTACAATCCACTCACCGTATTTGGTTACACCGTAATAATGTAGAAATGCCGGCGGCAACAGGAGTTGCGTAACCACCGTGAGGAAGGTGCTGGTGCCCAGCGCGCCGAGCATCTTGAGAATTCTCTGAATCATCGTCCTCGACTCGCCGCAACGGTGGAATCCTAGGCGTGTTTTGACTGATGCGCCACGTGCTCAACAATATCCAGCGCTCTTTGCGCCGTTGCATCGTAATTGAACATCTCGTCGAAACATTCCTTGCTGCGAACCCGCATGGCAGCGATCTCCCCGCCGCTTAGTAATTGCCACTGGCTAAGTCTGGCTTTGACCCCTTCAACGTCATCCTCGCAGATCAGTCCAGCCCCGTAGCTTTCAACCTCGCGCCAGATGTTCACCTTGTTTGAGGCGATCACCGGCAGACTGCATGCCATGGCTTCTGCCACAACGATCCCAAAGTTCTCCTGGTGCGAGGGGAGAACGAACACTTCAGAGGCCGCAAGCGCGCCCCACTTCGCCGCCCCAGTCAGCATTCCCGTCCAGGTGATTCGATTCGCAATTCCTAGCCGCGCAGCCATCGCTTCGAGACTCTTCTTGATCCCTATCTGGTCTGGACCCGCAATGACCAAATGCCAGGATGGGTCTGCTGCAATGGTTGCGGCAAATGCCTCGATCAGAATATCTGTTCCCTTTTTCGGATGAATTCTGCCAATCGTGGTTGCAAGCCGTCTTCCGCGAAGAATGGGCCATTGAGTTAGAAACTCTTCACCGGCCGCAACCAGGTCGCACTCTGGACCGAATATACCGTACGGCACAACGGTCTCCCGCACCCTGTATCCAGGGAACGAGTTCCGAGCCAGAATCTTCTCTTCTTCGCAGGTAAAAAGAACTGTGCTTGCGCCAGTTAGGATTTCACGAAGAAACAGGTGCCAGTAGATTAACTTCTTGATGTGCTTCAATGGATATCGCCGCTGAAAGTAGGGGTCAAGCATGCCGTGGGTAAATACTGCATACGGCGTGGCCGTTCCAGCCAGGGCTCGATAAGCAGCCAATGTGTTGTATTGCCAGATACAGTTGATAAACACAACGTCGTAGCGGGCAAGATTCTCTTTGAACCACTTGGCGGCATGCGGCGCATACCCGTATAACCCCCAGCCCGGACCAAGAGCAAATACGCGTGCCGGGAAGTTATATTGCCCAATCAGCTTTGGTGAATCCAGTGAAGCAACATCTACTTCGTGTCCGCCCATATGATAGACATGGCATAGCTGCTTCAATCCCTCGGCCGGGCCGCCCGTGGCCGGATTTACAGAGGGGATCACATGAAGTATTTTCATCGCCCTTCCCGCGCCGCATAGAGCATCGATTTGGCCGGACAATGGCTGAGTAGAAGGTTCCGCAATGTCCACCGATAGCTCCATTCCGGATAAGTATACAGATGCAAAACCTGCTGTATTGCCGCGCTATACAACTTTAGTTGGTCTGGCCCGCAATACCTTCACTGGATTCCCTGCACATACCATTCCCGCAGGAATATCTTTGAGTACAACCGAGCATGCTCCCACTACCGCGCCTCTACCCACCTTCACTCCAGGTCCGACAAACACGTGCGCAGCTATCCAAGCCTCCGACTCTACGTGGATTGCCTTCTCGTAAAGATCGAACGTCGGGCGCGTGTAGTCATGCGAAGCAGCGCAGAGATATGAGTGTTGCGAGATCACCGCATTTTCGCCGATAGTAATTTCTCCCAGCGTGTAAAGGGTCGCGTGGTCCCCCACCCAGCTCCAGTCGCCAATGCTCAGCTTCCATGGGTAAGTCACGCTCGCCGATGGCCTGATGAGAACCCCTTTGCCGATCCTGGCGCCAAAGCTGCGCAGAAGAAAGCGGCGCCAGCCATACATTGCCTGCGGCGAAGTGTGAAACAAAACGCCTTGCACAATCCACCAGAGTTGAACAAACCACGCCGGCCGCCCGCGGAATCCGGGTGGCGCCTTCGCTCTGGAAAGATCCTGAAAGCTCCCCGCCATGTTCTACCCTCGCAACCGCAATATCTCCTGCGGAAGTCTTCCTCGGATTCAATCGTGTAACTCAATCCCGTGCCGAACTGCCAATGCCTTATACACATCCTCTACACATTCTCCATATCGGTTCCATCCCCCCAGGCTTTTCACGCGCTCCAAAGCCGCCGCTGCCATCCTATCGCGCAGTTCTTTGTTGTCGATCAACCACTCGAGCCGTTCCCTGATAATGCCGGGGCTGCGTATGGGAATGATAAAGCCCTCAACTCCATCGGTAAACAAGTCCTCTGCCCCAGTGTTCGTAGTAGCAATCACTGGCACGCCGCATGCCATCGCCTGCGCCTGAACCAGCGCGAGCCCCTCCTCAACTGAAGCCAGAACAAGCACCGATGCCTGGGAATAGAGCTGCCAAAGTTCTTTTCTTGGGACAACTCCCTTGTATTCGAAGATGCCCTTATACTCATCGAGCAGGCGGCGCATCGAAGGATGAATCTCACCAACTAGCCATAGCTCGCACTTCCGCTTCGTTACCAGCGGCTCGACTGCCTGCAGAAGGTGCCCGACCCCTTTCCTCACATTGATTTGTCCAACGTGGATTACCCGGAATACATCGTCTCTCTTGATACCCGGTCTAAACTCCGAAAGATCGACCCCATACGGACATACAAACACTCGCTCCGCCGGAATGCCATGCTGTAGGAACGATCTCATGGAAAACTGCGATGGAACTGTTATCGCATGAGCTTCTTCATACTCAGCTACACATCGCTCCAGCCGGTCTTCGGAAAACTTCGGAGGCGCCATATGCCACTCGTTGTGCTCTTCCACAAGCAAATCCCTTTGCGTAAGAATGTGGGAACAGCCTCGATCGCATATCCACAGCTTTCCATTCTCTCTTACGCGCCGGCCGGCCTTCGGTCCGGTGCCGTCCAACCCATGGAAGACATCCATCCATTCAGGATCTAGTGAGCGCTCTAACCAGTTAGCCAGATCTTTGAGCAACATTTCGTCCAGCCAATATAAGTGCGAGGCAAATCCAAGCCTCCCGCCAACCGCAAACGGGATGCGGAAAAGCGGATGCGTCCGGGTAAATGGCAATAACTCCCGGTCCACGCGGCTTCGCGGATTGCTTGTAAACAGAGAAAGCCTGTGTTTGAGCCGGAGTATTTGGCGTCCCAGGTCGAAATGCTGAAATCTGCCAATTGTGAAAACTGAGACGTTCATTGCTTGCCATCCTCAAGTGCAAGTATTCGTTCCCACCTGATCTCCGGTGAGGGTACTCTCAAATCACGGTCAGGGCTTTCAGCGCATGACAGTCCGGGACCTGCAATTACTCCGTTATCGATTCCCAACCTCTTCCAGCCAGGACCGCTCTATCTCGCGAGCGATAACATCGTGACCTTTGGCATTCAAGTGTACGCCATTGTCCAGAGTGATCTCTCTTGCAGAGTATGGCGCTTCCGCCAATGTAAGATCGAACATCGCAACATGGTGAGCGTCGCACCACAATTTCAGAATCGATGCAGACGCCTGGCTCAGTTCAGGAATATCTCGCCTGAAAGGTATGTAGACAAGCATCAATCGCGCTCCCTGACTCTTTACTATCTCTTGAAAGCTGTCAAGATCCTCCAGGTTCCTGCGGATAACTTCTTCGCTGTTCGCCGCAATTCTATCTCCGGCATCGTCTCTCCCCAGAAGATGGCCGATTCTCGGCTTGATATACCGTGTATACAACTCGCCGATTGCAGTTGCCGGACGCCTCTGCGGCAAATC
>JBEKFD010000022.1:0-55728 GCA_050013495.1 Occallatibacter sp.
GGGGCGAGCAACGCGAGCGTTTCGTGAACACGGATGAGTGGCTGAGATTAGTCTCGGAACGTGCCGTAACTCAGAAGGAATCAAGATGACAAGGCCCCCTCAAATTATAGCCATGGGCGGCGGCGGCTTCCTCATGGAACCCGAGAACCTGCTGCTTGACCGCTTTATTCTCTCCACGGCCGCAGTGTCGCTTCCCAAGGTGTGTTTTGTCGGCACGGCGAGCGGCGATGCAGCTAGCTTCAGCGAGAGGTTTTATGCCGCGTTCCGCACACTCGACTGCGTGCCCACCGAGCTGTCGCTCTTCAAGCCGCCCACAGCCGACCTGCGCTCCTTCGTCTTCGAACAAGACGTGATCTACGTCGGCGGCGGCAACACGCGTGCTCTGCTGGCTCTGTGGCGTGAATGGGGACTGGACGCGATTCTTCGCGAGGCCTGGCAATCCGGAATCGTCATGGCCGGCATCAGCGCCGGCTCAATCTGCTGGTTTCAACAGGGCCTGAGCGATTCCGTGATTCCCGGCGCCCTTGCCCCGCTCGCGTGCCTCGGATTCCTCCCCGGCAGCAACTGCCCTCATTACGACGGCGAGCCCGAACGCCGCCCGTCCTATCACCGCTTCATGCAGGAGGGCAAGCTGGACGCAGGATATGCCGCCGACGATGGCGCTGCTCTCCACTTCATCGGTCAGGAGCTGAAAGGCGTTGTGAGTTCACGGGAAGCGGCCAGGGCCTACTCGGTTCGCCCAGTCGAATCGGAATTGGAAGAAGTCGCACTCGAAACCGTTTGGCTAGGATCCGAACCGCGGTCCGCAATCAGCACCGGGATTCCATCCAAAATGGGATAGCCGCGCCCGCACCCCGCGCAAATGAGCCGTTCCCCTTCAAGGCGCAACTCGCCTATGCAGGCTGGGCAAGCCAGTTGGTCCAGAATCGATGAATTAAATGGGATCTTCTTGCTGTTTGAATCGGGAGGCATCGCGCTCTACTGCACAATCGTGACTTCGGAACCGGCTTCGGCCGTCGCCGCCACCCGCTTGGGCACCTTGGCAAACTCCTGCTCGATGCGCGCGTTCGTCCCCGCAACAGCAGACTCGTAAGCCACGCGGATGCCGTTGAAAATGGCGCGGTCGTTCGAGGAGCCATGCCCGATGATGCACACACCGCGCACGCCCAGCAGCGGCGCGCCACCGTATTCGCGGTAATCCAGCCGCCGCCGGAATTCGTTGAAGGCCCGCCGCGACAAGAGCGCGCCCACCTGCGCCGTAACCGTCCGCGTCAACGACTCGCGCAGCACATCCCGAACAAACCGCCCTACGCCTTCGCTGGTCTTCAGCGCCACGTTGCCCACAAAGCCGTCGCAGACAATCACATCTGCCAGGCCCGAGAAGATGTCGCGCCCTTCCACGTTGCCGATAAACCGGATAGGCAGCGCCTTCAGCAGGGGAAACGCTTCGCGCGTCAGGTCGTTGCCCTTGGTCTCTTCTTCGCCAATCGAGAGCAGGCCAACCCGCGGATTGCTGATCTTGAGCACGCTGCGAGCGTAGATCTCACCCATCACAGCAAACTGCGCCAGGTTGTGCGGTTTGCAGTCCACATTCGCGCCCACATCCAGCAGCACGCACGGATTGCCGGTCGAACTGGGCATCGGCGTCGCCAGCGCCGGCCTGTCTACGCCGGGAAGCGCGCCCAGCACCATCTTGGCTGTCGCCATGGCCGCGCCGGTGTTTCCGGCAGTTACAAATCCCGCCGCCTTGCCTTCGCGCACCAGCTTCAGCCCCACGCGCATGGAGCTGTCTTTCTTGCTCCGCACCGCGTGCGCCGCCTTCTCCTCCATGCCGATGCGCTCCGACGCATGGTGGATCACGATGGGCAGGTCTTCATTTTCCAGGTGCTCGTCCAGAAGGTCGCGCAGCTCTGCTTCGGGGCCAACCAGGTGGACCCGCACAGGCAGACTCTGGCAGGCCTGGATGGCCCCCCGAATCTCCGGCTCAGGAGCTTTGTCGGAACCTACGGCGTCTAGAGCGATGTCTATGAGCATAGGTGCTGAAGTCTACTTGGCTGCTTCCTTGATGTCCAGAACGGCACGGCCCTTGTATGCGCCGCACTTGGGGCAGGCGCGATGGGGCAGCTTCTTCTCGTGACAGTTGGGGCACTCTGAGACGCCGACAGCAGTCAAAAAATCGTGCGCGCGGCGATTGGCGGTGCGGCGCGTCGAGTGGCGCCTTTTCGGATTAGGCATGACAAATTCCTTTCGTGTTCCCGCCCGCTTCACCCTGGGGCCGGCACTGCACCCCAAATCGAAGACGGCCCGAAGGGCCCCGGCGGAACACCCTCAATCTCTTGGGGTTATGTTCAGGACTTGATCCGGCCGCGGAGCCCAGCAAGCGCTTCCCAGCGGGGGTCGGCTGGACCCTCTTCGCAGGTACACGCAATGCTGTTGCGGTTCTCACCGCAGCGCGGGCAAAGTCCCTTGCAGTCAGGCTTGCACAGGGTCCTGACCGGCAGGGACAAAAGCACCTGCTCACGCAGCACATCTTCAAGCAACAGACTGTCTTTTAGATAATACCCGATTTCCGTTTCCGGCGCTGTAATCGACCGTTCCAGAGCCTCGGAATCCGCCTCCGCGGGCCGGAAGATCAGGTCGAACTCAGCGCTCAGCGGAATCTCCACCGGCTCCACGCACCGTGCGCACGGAACCTGAAACTTCCCCGAAAAATTCCCCTTAAGCCGGATGTCGGCCACAATGTCCTTGGGCCCGCGGTGCTCATGCAGCACCTCCGCCCGCCCCGCCGTGACCAAGTTCCCCACCTGCTCGGCTTCCTCGCCCAGATCGACCGCCCCCGGAGCCAGTTCCAGGTCAAAGTCGATCGGTTCCCGTTCCAGTTCGCTTACCTTGAATTCCATGTTATGAGCCTACGGCGCGTGCGGTTGCGCGTCAATCTCGCATGCTGATCACCGCAATGTCTTCGAAGGGGATCTCGCATCCTCAAAAGGCATGAACAGCCTCGTGCAAAGCTCGCCCGCGCACCCGCTCTTTCATCGACCCTGCAGGCGAAAGATCGACCTTTGCGCCTAGCAGGTCGCTGAGCCTGTTCTCCAGACGCGCCATGCCAAACAACGTCAAGCGCCTGGAGCGGTCAAAATCGGCAATGAGATCCACATCGGACAAAGCAGTCGCTTCGCCTCGCGCAACCGACCCAAAAAGGCGCAGATGCACGATGCCGGCATCTTTCAACTCCGGCTCGTGCCGACGCAGCGTCTCAATCACCTGCCCCTTGTCCATAAATTGAACTTTGACACATTCTGCAATCCATTTCAATCGAACAACCTGGCGTCACCTGCGACCAGTCTTCCCGCCGCCCGCCTCACGATGGGTCTCCGATCCGGTAAGTCTAAAGTACTCAAGTCCCGTGCAAGCGCGCCGATAGGGTCAAAGTACCGACAGAGAAAGGTCCTCAACCATGTCCTGGCTCCGCAACCTACCCATTGCCCGCAAATTCCTCTTTGCATTCGGCGCTGTTTGCGCCCTTTGCGTTGCCCTGGGCATCTTCAGCTTCTTCACTTTCTCCGGCATCGCCAAAAAGAATATGGAACTCAGCGCAGTTTCCTTCCCCGCCGTTACCAGCCTCGCGGAAGTCCGTGGCGGAACTAACACCATGCGCCGCGCCGACCTGGCGCTGCTGCTGTGCAAGACTCCGGAGTGCACGGCGTCGTACAAGGCGAAGCGGAAGAAGGGCCTTGTCCAGCACGACGATGCGGCCAAAGCGTATGAGGCAGTAATCTCCTCTCCGCAGCAGCAGGAACTCAACGAAAAGGCCGCCGCCGTCTTTACGCAGTTCAAAGCAATCAGCGATCGGGGCGTCGCGCTGCTGGAATCGGGCAAAGGCGCGGACGCGGAATCACTGCTGATGTCCGAGTCCACGATCGGCCTGTTCGACGAGGCCATGGCAAGCGCAAACGAGTCGCTCAAATTCGAGGCCAAGAGCGGAGCTCAAAACGCCGCCGATGCCACTTCCAGCAGCGCCCACGCGCTGTGGATCAACATGGGAGCCACCGCGCTGATTGTCCTGCTCTGCGCGCTCATAGGCAACGTCCTCACGCATGTCATTGCGCCCCGGCTTCGCATCAAAATGGCTGCGCTGGAAAGCATGGCGGCCAAAGACCTCTCCGTCAATTTGGAAATCACCGGAACCGACGAGATCGGTCGCCTGGGCGAGGCCATTAATACATGCGCCCGTTCCCTCAGCGGCACCCTGGAGTCCGTCGCCAAGGCTGCGGAAACCCTCTCTGCCGCCACAACCGAGATCAGCACCCGCGCCGTGCAAAGCGCCGGCAACGCCAACACGCAATCCAGCAAGACCAACCAGATTGCCGCCGCCGCCCAGGAAATGACGGCCACCATCGGCGAAATCAGCCACAACGCGGAAAGCGCCGCCAACGCCAGCCGCGAGTCCGCGGAAACCGCCACTCAAGGCGGATCGGTGATGCAGTCCGCAGCCGCCACGATGGAGAAGATCGCCGCCGCCTCCAGTTCCGTCTCCGACAAAATGGAATCGCTGGCGCATCGCTCCGAGGAAATCGGCAAGGTCGTCAACGTGATTCAGGAGATCAGCGAGCAAACCAACTTGCTGGCTCTGAACGCGGCCATCGAGGCGGCTCGCGCCGGTGAACATGGCCGCGGATTCGCCGTAGTCGCAGGCGAGGTTCGCCGCCTGGCCGAACGCACCAAGGGCGCAACCGAGGAGATTGCCGGCACCATCCGCAGTATTCAGGATGAGACCCGCGAAACCCTCCAGGTGATGCAGGAGAGCCGCTCCGCAGTGGAAACAGGCATGGGAGAAACCGCCCACGCCCGGCGCAGCCTTGAAGCCATCATCGAGTCGTCAAAGCGGGTGGAGCACCAGATTCACCTCATCGCCACCGCAGCCACCGAGCAGACTGCGGCTTCGGGAGAGATATCCGAGTCCGCCGGGCAAATCTCGCACCTCTCAACAGAGACCGCGCAAGGCGCTGAAGAAGCTGTCGAAGCGCTCAAGAACCTCGCTTCGCTGGCCAGCGACCTGGACGGCATGATTCGCCAGTTCCGGCTGGACGGTGGAAGGCCATCCAGCGGAAGACCCGCTGGCAAAGGCCAACCAGCCTGGTAGCCTGAGCGAATTCAAAACATCTATTCAAGTTTTTCCCTCTGCTGCCGGACTTCGTTCCGGCAGCATTTTTTTCGAACCTTCAGAATCCTCGCATCCCCTCTGTGGCGCGCCGTGATAGGATCCGGTTGTGGTTCTTCGCCGCCTCCCGTTCAGACCCGCAGCGGCCTGCGTTGCATCGAACCCCGCGTTGCATCGAACCCTGGAGAGACACTGGCATGAGCGCCGTCAAATATGACCTGATCGTCATCGGTTCCGGACCCTCCGGCCAGCGCGCTGCCGTAGCCGCTTCCAAGATGAAGAAGCGCGTGGCCGTGGTCGAAGCCCGCTCCGTCGTCGGCGGCGTCTGCATAAATACCGGCACTATCCCCTCCAAAACCATGCGCGAAGCCGTCCTGCACCTTTCCGGCTACAACTACCGCACGCTCTATGGCATGAACTACCGCGTCAAGGAAAAAATCTCCATGGCCGACCTGGCCTTCCGCGTCCAGGCGGTCATCAAGACCGAAGTGGACGTGACCGAGGCCCAGCTTTCGCGCAACGGCATCGACATTGTGCATGGCCTGGCCCGCTTCACCGATCCCCACCAGATTCGCATCGAGGGCCCCGGAACGGACACTACGCTCGAAGCCGAGAAGATCATCATCGCGGTCGGCACCAAGCCCGCCGACTCCCCCACGGTGCCCATCAACGGCCGCACCATCGTCAACAGCGACCAGATTCTCGCCCTCCCCGAGCTGCCCCGCTCCCTGATCGTCGTCGGTGGCGGCGTCATCGGCGTCGAGTACACCTGCATGTTCGCCGTGCTCGGCGTGCGCGTCACGCTTATCGAAAAGCGCGACCGCCTGCTGGAATTTGCCGACCGCGAGATTATCGAAGCACTCAGTTATCACCTGCGCGA
This sequence comes from Occallatibacter sp., assembly GCA_050013495.1. GTDB lineage: Bacteria > Acidobacteriota > Terriglobia > Terriglobales > Acidobacteriaceae > Telmatobacter. The sequence goes on from JBEKFD010000022.1 coordinate 6,042, forward strand.
TGCCCGTGTCACCATGCGCCTGGGCGAAGGCGTTCAAAGCGTAGAAGAACTGCCCGACGGCACCGTCGTTGCCAATCTCGAAAGCAAGAAGAAGGTCTCCGGCGACGCCCTGCTCTATGCCGTGGGCCGTCAGGGCGCCGTTGACGACCTCAATCTTGCCGCCGCCGGCCTGGAAGCCGACAAGCGTGGCCGCATCCCCGTCGATGAGCACTTCCAGACCAGCGTCGAGCACATCTTCGCCGTCGGCGACGTGGTCGGCTTTCCCTCGCTCGCTTCGGTTTCCATGGAGCAGGGCCGCATCGCCGCCGCCCGCGCCTTCAACGACCAGGCCGCCCACTCCAACCCCAGCTTCTACCCCTACGGCATCTACACCATTCCCGAAATCAGCTTCATCGGCAAAACTGAAGAACAGCTCACCGACGAAGACGTCCCCTACGAAGTGGGCATGGCCTACTATCGCGAAACCGCGCGCGGCCAGATTCGCGGCGACACGACCGGCCGCCTCAAGCTCGTTTTTCATCGCGACACGCGCAAGGTGCTTGGCGTGCACATCATCGGCGAGGGCGCCAGCGAACTGGTGCACATCGGCCAGGCAGTCATGATCCTCGACGGCACCGTGGACTATTTCATCGACACCGTCTTCAACTACCCAACCCTGGCCGAGTGCTACAAAGCCGCCGCCTTCAACGGCATCGGCCGTCTCAACCGCTACCAGGCGAATTGATTACGGAGAAAGCGCCTCTCTGGCCTATGAAAAGACCATTTAGTGCTATGCTGATCTCCGTCGAAGTCTTTGAACCGCGATGATTCAACTTCTCCGTATTGTCTGTTTGGCTCTGCTCTTCTTTTCCGTCGTGCCCTCAAATGCCCAGAGGTGCCGCACCATTCATGGCCGAGCCATCCTTTACAGCGGCGACTCGTTTCTAGAGATTTGGCACATCGGCACGCACCACACGTTCTTCGTCGTCGACGGCAAGTCCACTGACCTGATTCTAAACTACATCCCCTACAAGGGCGACGACCTGGGTAGAGCCCTGTTCGCCGACTTTCTCATCTGCCCCACCGTCCCCTACCGCCGCGGAGCCTCTCAAGAAACGATCATCAAGGAAATACGGCATCCACGTGTTGTCCCGCGTGGGCAATGAATCCTCGTCCGGCGCACCCCAAGCAGGCGCTCCGCTACGTTGTGCGCCACGACGGTTGATGCGACACCGCCCTCAGTCCTCGAAACGCTTCCACACCCGGCCGAGATTCAAATCAAAACCCTCCACCGGCCCATCCCCGGCCAGCGTCCCCTCGGCCGCGCGCTCAGGCTCCATCCCCGGCCGGTACACCCACGCTTCGCGCCGGTAAGGATCGATGAGCCAGGCAAGCCGCGCACCGTTGGCGATCCAGTCTGCCATTTTCGTCCGCAACCCGGCCAAGGAGTCCGTCTCGGAGAGCAATTCGACCACAAAATCCGGACAAACCCGCGGAAAGCTCCGCAACTCTCCCTTGGGCAGAGCGCTCAGCCGCTCTTCGGAGAGATAAGCTGCGTCCGGGCTAAGCGTCGACCCGTCCGGAAGGCGGAACCCGCCGTTTGAATCGAATATCCGACCGCGCTCGAGCTTAGCCCACCAACCGTAGAGCTGGCCTAAAATCTCTTCATTGCCGCTGCTCGTCCATCCGCCCGCCGGTGGGTTCATGCGCACCGCTCCTTCCCGCGTGCGCTCCAGGCGCAGGTCTGGATTGTCCCTGCATAGCGTCTCAAACTCGGCGTCGGAAACCGGCGGGTCGAGGACCAGTACTCGAGGAAGCGTCTCCGCTCCGATTCGCACCAACGTCGCCATAATTCAATCCTACGCCAATTCCCGTCCCAACACTGACCCAGTTCGACGCGTCCCGCGCCTCTGAGCTATTCTTGACTCGGATTCAGGACCCAGCCACATTCCGATCCGCGCTTCGCCTAGAGAGGTCCCCATGACCACCGCCATTGGCGTCGTAATCACCGAACACCTCGTAGCCGGCCGCCTCCAGGATCAGCGCATTGTCGGCAGACCTCTCCGCTATCCCATCGAGACCCACGAACTCGACGCGCTTTCCGCCATGCCCGGCAGCGAAATGGTAGAACTCCTCGCCGCGCAGATCGAAACCCTGGCCGGCGCCGAAGCCACCGCCGTCGATGCCATCGGCGTCGCCGTTCCCGGCATCATCCGCCAGGGTGTGGTTGAAGACTCGCCCAACCTGACCCAGCTTAAAGGCATGCGCCTGGCCGACGAGCTCACCCGGGCCCTAACCGCCCGCAATATCACGGCTCCGGTCCACATCGCCAACGACGCCGACGCCATCGCCGCCGGGGTCGCCGCCACTCGCGGCCAGCTCAACAAGCTCACCCGTGTCTGGACGCTCGGCAATGGCATTGGCTATGGCCGCTGGCCTTACGTTGAAGGCGTATGGGAAGGCGGCCATGTCACCGTCTCGCTCGATCCCAAGGAGAAGTTCTGCGGCTGCGGCGGCATCGGCCATCTGGAAGGCATCATGGGCTACCGCGCCATGCGCATGCGCTTCCTCGACCTGGAGCCGGAAGAAGTCTTCGCCCACGCCCGGCAGGGCGACCAGCGCTGCAGCGATTTTGTCGAGCTGTGGCATCGCGCCCTGGCCGCTGCCACGGCCTCTTTCATTCACCTGGCCGGCCCCGGCCGCTTCTACTTCACCGGCCACAACGTCAGTTTCCTCGACCTCGCCGTACTCCGGCCCATCATTGAGTCCATGGTCAAGATGAGCACGCTGCAGAGTTTTTCCCTGGAGGTCCTGCCCGAAGACGACCAAACCGCCCTGATAGGCGCCGGTGTAAGCGCCATCCGCGCCCTCGCTCAATAATCGTAAGTGGGTCCGTCATCCTGAGCCATCACGTCCAATAGCTCTGTCATCCTGAGCGACCGAAGGGAGTCGAAGGACCTGCGGTTGCTTTTCGGCGTGCTGTTCAGAGAGCCACTACTCCGTCCTCAACGTCCTCATCGGATCCACGCTGGCCGCACGTCCCGCCGGCACCACGCTCGCCACTAGCGCCACTACCGCCAGCCCTGCCACTGCCAGCGTATAGCTCATCCCGTCCAGCGCCCTGACCCCATAGAGCGACGAAGTCAGCGCCCTCCCAACGAGCATCGCCAGCGGAACCCCCATCGAAACTCCGGCAACCGTAAGCGCCAGGCTGTCCTTCAGAATCATCCACACCACCTGCCCGCGCCGTGCCCCCACCGCCATGCGCACGCCGATCTCCGCTGTTCGCAGGCTCACCCGATAGGCCAGCGTTCCATACAGGCCCGTCGCCACCAGCACCACCGCCAGAAACCCGAAGAACCCCGCCAGCCGCGCAAACAGAACCTGATGGGCAATGGTCGTTTCGAACTGCTCGCGCTGCGTCATGGGTCGAATCAGCGGCAGGTTCGGGTCCAGTTGCTGCACCACTTTGCGCGCCGCGGGCAGAATCGCAAGCGGATCTCCGTGCACCCGCATCTCCACATTCATGGCGCCCACCATCGGAATCTGCGCATACTCATACCACGCCATCGGAATCGGCTCTTCGTCGATGCTGCGATACTTGTGGTCCTTCACCACGCCCACAATGGTCATGGTGTAGCGCCCGTCGTCCGTTCCGACCGTGTGCCCCAGCGGATTCAGGCCTGGCAAAAACCGCCTCGCGAATTCCTCGTTGATAATCCCCACATACGGCGACGTCGCCGTATCGGAATCGGCAAAATCGCGCCCCGCCAGCACCGGCACGCCCAGTGTGCGAAAAACGTCCGGCCCCACCACATTGCTGCGGACAGTTCTGGACGCGCCATTGGCCACTTCCGGCAGCTTGCCGTCCACCTGCATGTCGCTGTTGTCTGACCACCACGACCCCGGCCGCTCCTCCATCACCGTCACTGACTCCACGCCCGGCAACTCGCGCAGCTTGCCCAGCAGGTTCTGATAAAACAGCCGCCCCTCCGCGAGCGAAGGAATATTCGGCTTCACGCCGAACACCACCAGCCCATCCACCTGCATGCCCAGCGGCGTATTCTGCAGATTGCGCAGCGTGCGAATCAGCAGCCCGCCGCCCACCAGCAGCACCACGCACAGCGCCATCTGCAGCGCCACAATGATTCGCCCGGTCCGCGATTTGCCCGCATCCATATTCGAGGTCGCCGCCGAAGTCTTCAGCGCCAGTTCCGCCCTGCCTGCCAGCGCTACGCGCAGCGGCGCCAGCCCAAACAGCAGCGCGGCCAGCGCCAGCACTCCCAGCGTAAACAGCAGCACGGTCCGGTCCGGAGCCAGACTGGTCTCAATCTGCGCCCACTGCCCCAGGAGGCGCGTCGCGATCAACGCGAAGGCCCAGGCAAGCGCACCACCCGCCGTCACCAGGATCAAACTCTCCGTCAGCAGTTGCCTGAGCAGTTCCCCACGTCCCGCACCCAGCGCTTGCCGCAAGCTGAACTCCCGCTGCCGCGCTGCATTCCGCGCCATCAGCAGCATCACCACGTTGGCCAGCGCAATCAGCAGCACCAGCCCCACCATGGCCATCAATATGCGCAGCGGCCTGCCGTAATCCGCGTCATAGCCAGGAAAGCTCTTCGCATCCGCCAGGCTAAGCACCGGCCGCTTCTCGCCCTCCATCGGCGACCCGCCCATGCCCACATACGCCGCCGTCTGAAACACCGGCTGCAGTTGCGCCAACGCTTGCGCTCTCGATCCGCCGGGAGCAAGACGCCCGATCATCCGCAGGCACCACCAGGTCGAGTCCGCAATGTACAGCTTGCCGTCCTGTGGCGGATTGCCCCACGCATTCAGCTCCCTTCGGTTCTGCAACGGAATCCAGAAATCTGTTGACCCGCCGCCTTCAACGCCCTCAAATCCCTCCGCCGCCACGCCCACAATCGTCATCGGCACGCCGCTCACAAACAGTGTTTTCCCCAGCACCTGCGGATCGCGCGCAAACCGCCGCGTCCAGTAGTTGAAGCTGAGCACCGCAAGCGGCGCGTGGTTGCTCTCGTCCGCTGCGCTGAATCCGCGGCCCAGCGGCAGATTCACACCCAGCCCGGAGAAGAACGTGCCGCTCACCATGTCGCCTTCCGCCTCTTCAGGCTGCGCACCGTACCGCACCGCGACCTTGCTGCCCGACAGCGGCACATACGCCATCACGGGCGAAAGCCCGCGCCCCTGCTGCCGCAGCGCGTCATACACCGAATACGAGAACGTCTGATTGGAATCGATGGTGCCGGTGCCGCGCGGCGGATTCGAAGTCCTCAAATAAACCAGCCGGTCAGGATCGCTCACCGGAAGCGACTTCAGCAGCACCGCATTCATCACGCTGAACACCGCCGTATTCGCGCCGATCCCCAGCGCCAGCGTCAGAATCGCGGTAGCCGCAAACCCCGGGCTCTGCCGCAATGAGCGCAGCCCGAAGCGCACATCGCGCAGCAGCTTGTCGAACGCCACCCAGCGTCCTCTCAGGTAGAATCGCTCCTCGGCCGCGCGCACATTCCCGAACTCACGCCGCGCCTTCCACTGCGCCTCGTCCTCGCCTAGCCCTTCGCCGCGCAACTCGTCGGCCTCCAGCTCCAGGTGCGCCTTGATCTCCGCCGCAAAATCCTCCGCACTGCGCTTCCGCCTGAACATGCTCACGCCTCCTCACGCAGGCCGCCGCTCGCGTCCAGAATCAACCCCATCGCCCGCGTCAGCCTTCTCCACTCGCCGGTCTTCTCCACCAGTTGCCCGCGGCCCTTCGGAGTCAGCGAGTAGAACCGCGCCTTGCGGTTGTTCTCGCTCACCCCCCACCTGGCGCGAATCCATTTCCTGTCTTCAAGCCGCTGCAGCGCCACGTAAAGCGAACCGTGATCTACAAGAAACACGTCCTCACTCTGGCGCTGGATCATCCGCGCCACGCCCTGCCCGTGGCAAGGCCCCAGCAGCAGAGTTTTAAGGATCAGCAGGTCCAGCGTGCCCTGCAGCAAGGCAATGCGTTCGTCGTTACTCTCTTGGGTAGCCATTCGACCCAAGTATTCCTTCTTTCGGGTAGAATGTCAACCCAAGGAAGAATACGCAACGCGTGTCGATAAGGTTCCTCAGGTTTTTCACGCGCAAATCGATGCCGCGCCAGCAGCCGTTGGCGGTGCATCGCTTTCGCAGTCTTTTCGGGTTTGGTTGCGGGGTCTTTTCGGAGGGTGCAGGGGTCTTCAGACCGCTGGAAGATGCAATAAATATGAACGGCCTTTAGGCCGGCTTTCAACAGTCGCAAGCAACGGCCCCGCACCGCGCGGGCACTGCAATCTGTAACCTGTAATCTGCCTTATCCCCTGCGCAGGTAAGTCCCCGAAAGCCGGTCGTGCCAGCAGAGGTTCTGTTCGTCGAAGATGGCCAAAGCCACTCCCAGCCCTGCCGGCAGAATGGAGAGCATCAGCGCCCCCAGGCGCACGCACCGCTGCGCGCGTGTAGGTCTTTTACCGGCCAGTGTGCAGAACTCCAGTTGCGCGTACTTCATGCCCGGCGTCGCCTTGGCCAGGATGAAAAACAAGGCCAAATAGAACGCGCCCGTCAAGGCCAGCGCCACCGCCGAGCCCGTCTCCATAGCCTTGATCGAGGGAAGCGTCTTCACATTCATGGCAGCAAGCAGCCCGGCAGCCACGAAGGCTGACGCGATCAGGGAGAAGTCCATCACAGCGGCCAGGATGCGCCGATTCATCGACGCCGGTTGCACAACCGCGTCCGCCACAACCTGCACTTCCCTCTCCGTCGCCGCCGGGGTACGCGCGGGGACGGCCATCTCTTCCTGCGGCTCCTCCTCCAGCTCAATGCCCGACCACTCCGGGCCAACCCATGTCGCGGTTCCTGCTTCGGCGGCGGGGCCGGATGTCTCCGGCTCTGTGGAGACGGTTCGCGGATCAACCTCAAAAATGCTCAGCTGCCCCAGCGCCTCCATCAATGCCGCATTGGGACCCTCCGCGCGGCGCGGGCGCACCTTGCGCGTGGCCACCAGTTCGCGGGGGAATTCGATCAGGTTGGCGTGGATCGGTTGTGCCGGTTCCACCACCTCAAATCCCTCCGCCTCCAGCGGACTCTGAGCATCCGGCGCCGCTCGCCGCAAGCTCTCGACGACGACGTCATACCCGGGCTTCCCATGGTAGGCACGGCCAGCCGACGGTCCAGCCTCGCGCACCGGCAAGTCGGCGTCCCAGCGAATCTCGAACGATTGCCGCGCTGAAGATGCACCCGCGGGCTGCACGGCCGGCTGAACTGCTGGCTGTGCGGGTTGCTTTGCCGAAACCGGCGCCGGCTCAGCCGCCGGCGTCGTTGCGGGCTGCGCTTCGGCCGGTGTGAAGAATTCCACTTCCCAGGTTTGTGTTGCGGACGACGCAGCCTCGAGGCCGGCTAGCACCGACTCAGCCACGGCCTGCGCCTCAAGCGCAGCTTTGGAGGCAGCCTCAGCCGCGCGCACCGCTGCGCGGGCCTCATCGGCCAGCATCTCGCTATAGCTTGGAGCCTTGGCATAGCGAGCTGCCACCCGCGCAGCTGCAGCTGCGGCGCGGCTCCCAGGAGCGGGCGGCGTATTGGCGTCCGTTTGTGGCAAATTCGCTCCAGCGTTCTTGCGTTCGTTGTGCTCGGCCAGGCGCCGGGCCACTTCCTGCTTCCACTCCGCGGTGCTGTCAATCTGTAATGCTGATTGTCTCAAAGTTCCCTGACTCATTTCTGGATTCCTTCCTGCGCGGCCGGTAATTCTTCAGCGCAAATCCACTTCCGCTGCTGCGCTTCGCGAAACCCTGCCAGGTGCATCGCGCACATTGCTCTCTTGAGAAGGGAAGTTCCGCGGGAAATTGTGGGCGTCGCTCGAAGGGTCGAATCCGTGACCTGTATATTCAATTCGATATTCACCTGCTGCCCGAGCTCGGTGGGCCGCGTCCCAATCATGACTGCCTGCTTTTGCTATCCTGAGCCTTGCAAGGGTGCTTGAATCCGGGATGCGTCCTCGTTACTTTGTGTTTATCACGCTGCTGGTCCTCTGTCACCTGCAAGTTAGCGGGCAGACGTTGACCAATGCGGTTCCCTCCGCCGATCTTCCAGACGCTCCCGACCAGGAAATGCTGCCCGTCGCGCAGCCTGAACCCGAGGCCATTACGGGCATTCCTGTAGAGGCCGCTGCCGACAATCAAAGCTGGAAGGGCAATGTCTGGACCGGCGAAGGACGCGTCGAGTTCCATTACCGCGATTACATTTTGCGCGCCGATAAAGTGGTCTACGACCGCACCACAACCGAGGTGCAGGCGGAGGGCCATGTGCAGGTTGCCGGCGGCCCCAACGATGTGCTCATCAACGCCGACCACGGCGACATGCGGCTCAACATGCACACCGCCCGGTTCTATAAGGTCAACGGCTCTCAGGGCATTCGCTCCGCCGGCCGCTCGGTCGTCTATTCCACCGCCAATCCATTTCTGTTTTCGGGCCGCGTCCTCATCCAGACCGGCGAAGGAAACTACCGGATCATTGACGGCTCCATGACCAACTGCCGCCTGCCTAAGCCCGACTGGCAACTGCTCTCGCGCTCCATCCAACTCGCCAACGGAGAAGCCAGCACCCACAACTCCATCTTCGAGTTTCTCGGCATCCCGCTCTTCTATCTGCCATACCTCCGCCATCCCGCCGACGACACCGGCCGCGAGAGCGGAATTCTGATCCCTGTCGTCAGCAACTCTTCCATCAAGGGCTTCGTCGTCGGCGAACAAGTCTACTGGGTCATCAGCCGGAGCATGGACATGGTCCTGGGCACGGAGTTCTACTCCAAGCGCGGCTGGGCCCCCAACGGCGACTTCCGCTACAAAGGCCCCAGCCTCGACCACCTCACGGTCCGCTGGAACGCGCTGTTCGACCGCGGCGTGGAGCAGCAGGTCGGCTCAACCCTCTCCACCACCTCCGCGTCAACAAAGGCCGCCGAAGGACTTGCTGCTTTGAAGGGGCACGACTTCAGTCGTGCCGCAAGCGCCACCGAATTGACTGGGGCTTTAGCCCCTGCAAACCCGCAGCCCTCCGGCCTCATCCCCGGCCCAACCGGAACGGAACTCGTCAACCAGGGCGGCGTAGACGTAGCCGCCGACGGCCGCAAGGATCTCTCTCCTGAAACCCGCGTCGCCGGCAATGTGGAGTTCCTCTCCAGCTACGTCTACCGCCTGGTCTTCAATGACAACTACTCGCAGGCCATCAGTTCTGAAGTCTCCAGCGACGTCTCGCTCACCCACGCTCACAACGGGTTCATTCCCTCCGTCTCGATGAACCGGTTTCAGACCTTCGCCAGCTCCACCAACGGCGACGAGGCCCGCATCATCCATCTGCCCAACCTGCGCTACGACGTGCTCGATCGTCCGCTCGGCGCAACGCCGCTCTACTGGAGCCTCGGCTCGTCGCTCGATTACCTCAGCCGTTCCGAGCCCCAGTTTCACGCCCGCAACGTGGGCCGCGTCGACCTCTACCCGCATCTCTCTCTGCCGCTGTCCGTCGCCGGGTGGAGCATCGTTCCCGAAGTTGCGTTGCGCGAAACGGGCTACTCCATCAGCCAGAATCCCGACCTCACCGGCGCACGCAGCGGTACGCCCACCATCAACCACCAAGGACTCAATCGCGCCGACGTCGAAGCCGGCCTGGAAATTCGTCCGCCCGCGCTGGAACGCGATTTCGCCCTCAACCGCTGGAGCCGCGAACTCCGCCACGTCATCGAGCCGGAACTGACCTATCGCTTCGTCGGCGGCATCGGCGAGCAGGCGCGCAACGTGCTTCTCGCCGACACCACCGACATCGCCACCAACACCAACGAAATGGGCTTCTCGCTCACGCAGCGCTTTTACCTGCGCCCCACCGAGGACAAACCCTGCGCACTCGAGCAGAAAGACCCTTCCGGCGAGTGCCCAGCCAAGCCCCGCGAGTGGGCCAGCTGGCAAATCGCGCAAAAGTACTTCTTCGATCCCAGCTTCGGCGGCGCAATCGTCCCCAACCGCCGCAACGTTTTCGACTCCACTCTCGATTTAACCGGCGTCGCCTTCCTCACCGGCCCGCGCAACTTTTCGCCCCTCATATCCCGCGTGCGCTTTGAAGCCATTGACAACCTGCGCATCGAGTGGGACATGGACTTCGATCCCAAGACCGGCCGTCTCGATTCCGACAACATCTTCGCCGGCTACAGTTGGGGAAACACAACTGTCGGCCTGGGCCACGCCATGCTCAACGCCGTCGATGAGAACCGTGGCGCGGCCTCCACCATCCAGAGCCAGCAGGTGCAGCCCTTCGTCTCCATTGGCAAGCAGACCAAAGTCGGCTTCAACATGGCCGCCAACGCCGGCTACGACTTTGTGCTGAACTCGCTGCAGTACGCCGGCGTGCAGGCCGTCTACAACTGGAACTGCTGCGGCCTCACCTTCGGCTATCGCCGCTTCGAGCTGGGCAGCATCCGCGACGAAACCCAGTATCTCTATAGCTTCACCCTCGCCAACTTCGGCTCTGTAGGAGACATCCGCCGCTCCACGTCCGTCTTCCGCGACCCCACCCTCCCGCCGGCCTATTGATCGCCGAGATAGTTTCAAGCCGGCAAACCGTTTCATTGCAGCCATTCTTCACCCCGGACTATCATGGCTCCATGCTGGAAGCCATTGGTCACTACCGCATCCGGCGCATGATCGGCCGGGGTGGAATGGGAGTCGTCTACGAGGGGTGGGACGATCGCCTCGAGCGGCCCGTCGCCATCAAGACCATCAGCGAAGCAAATGAAAGCAACGCCGCCCGCAATCGCCTGTGGCGCGAGGCGCGATCCCTGGCCCGCGTCAATCATCCTCATGTCTGCCAGGTTTACGATGTACTCGAAGAAAGAGAAGCTCTCGTCGTGGTTATGGAATTGCTCCATGGCCAGTCTCTCGCGGACCGTCTGCTCGCAGATTCGATCACCGTTTCAGAAGCGCTGAAAATCGAGCGCCAGATCCTGGAGGCGTTGCAGGCGCTCCACGACCTGCACATCGTTCACCGCGATCTCAAGCCCTCCAATGTGTTCCTGACGCGCCACGGCGTTAAATTGCTGGACTTTGGCCTCGCGCGAACCATGCTCCCTGAGTCAACTGTTGCGTCCAATCAGGCCGACACGGCCACATTCACCGCCGCCGGCGGCATCGTTGGCACTCCCTGGTATATGGCGCCCGAGCAGGCCTGTGGTCTCCCCGCCGGTCCCGCCGCGGACATCTTCTCGGTCGGCGCCATCTTTTACGAACTGCTCACCGGCAAGCGCCCTTTTGAAGGTACTTCTCTCGTTGATGTTCTTTACGCCGTCCTGCATCAGAATCCGCCTCCTCTGAGCGGGTCGCGTGAAATCGAGGCCTTTGACCGCATCATTCGCCGCGCCATGGCCAAGCGCGTCGAAGACCGCTACCCCTCGGCCCGGGAAATGACTGAATCCCTCGAACTCATCTCCCTTTCGGCAGGTTCGTCCGTCGCAGCGCAAACTCGCATTGTCTCCCGCATCATCGTGCTCCCTTTTCGCTCGCCCAAAAGCGACGAACAAACCGATTTCCTGACCTTCACCCTGCCAGAAGCCATCAGCAATTCTCTTTCGGCGATGGACAACCTGATTGTTCGCTCCAGTCTCCTGGCCACCAGGTTCGAAGGCCAGCCCGATCCCCGTCGCGTGGCGACTGAAGCCGACGTCGACTCCTTCCTCACCGGTTCATTGCTCCGCGCCGGCGACAAGTTTCGCCTCACCTGCCAGCTCGTGGAAGCACCCGCCGGCACCGTGATCTGGTCGGAATCGGTGAACTCCTCCATGCAGGACCTCTTCACCGTCCAGGACGAACTCTGCGAGCGCATCCTCGGTTCTCTCCGCATCCCACTCGACGAACGCGAGCGCCGCGCTTCCAATCGCGACGTCCCGGCCAGCGCCCGCGCCTATGAGTACTATCTACGCGGCAACCAGATCACCGCTGCCCGAACCGTCGACAACATGAGCCTGGCCCGCGACCTGTACCTCCAGTGTCTCGAGGAGAGCCCCAATTACGCGCCTGCATGGGCGCGCCTGGGTCGTGTCTACCACTTCCTTGGAAAGTTCAGTAATGACGCAGGCGCCAATGTGGAGCGGTCCGCAAATGCCTTCAAACGCGCCTTTGCTCTCAATCCGGATCTCACCATCGCGCACAATCTCTATACGCCGGCAGAATGCGATCAGGGCCGGCCCCGGCAGGCCATGGTCCGATTACTTGAGCGGGCGCGCTCGCGCAGAAACGATCCGGAATTGTTTGCAGGGCTGGTGCAGGCTTGCCGTTATTGCGACGAACTTGAGGCCTCCGTTGCCGCTCACGTTCGTGGATGTCATCTTGATCCCCACCTGATTACCAGTGTCGAGCATACGCATTTCCTTCTCGGCAACTACGCCGGCGCAATTGACTTTTACGGCAGCAAGTCGGGCTATTACCTCGATTGCGCCGCGCTCGCTGCCATGCGCGAAGACCGTTCCGCCCTCGCCATGCTGCGGGAACGCGAGCAGTCTGGAGGCGCAACGGGCGCGGTCGGAAGTCTCATGCGGTCGCTGCGCGCCTATCTCGAAGGCGATTGGAAAGAATCGAGCAGCGCGCTGGCGCCCGCGGAAACCGCTCTGCTCGGAGATCCGGAAATCCTCTTCTACGCCGCCCGACACCTGGCCCGCATCAACCAGACCGACCGCTCCATCGCAGCTCTCTGCAAAGCCATCGATCGCGGATTTCTCTGCACCTCTGCCATCGCACGCGATCCCTGGTTCGATCCCCTTCGCTCCATCCCCCGTTACACCGAGCTCATGCAAGCCGCCGAACAGCGCCGCGGTGAAATGCACGCCGCTTTTCTGGCGGCGGGCGGCGCGCAAGTGATCAGCATCGCCTGAAAAATTCCAAGCTCATCCACTCCTGCCGGGCCTTTCGTTCACAATGCCCCCTCAGGGAAGCAACTGCATCTGCTTGCGGACTTCCGGTGCGTTCTTGGAGTTCGACGCCAGGGCGAGATTCAACTGCATCGACGATTGCCCGTTTCACCTGAACAACAGATGTCCTCCGATTTGCCCGTGATCCGATAAAAATCCAGCACGTCAGTGCACCCGCCACGACAAACGGGAGGTCCGCCAGGCGCCGCTTGCGAGATATAATCTGGTTCACCATGCCGTTGGCCGCAGGCACAAAAATCGATGACTATGAGATCCTCGGCCTTTTGGGCTCGGGCGGAATGGGTGAGGTCTACCGCGCCCGCGACCTGGTCCTGATGCGGGAAGTAGCCATCAAGGTTCTCCCGCCTGTCGTTTCCCAGGACCCAGAAAAGCTGAGGCGCTTCCAGCAGGAGGCGCAGGCCGCTGCGGCTCTGAATCATCCAAATATCCTTGCCGTTTATCGGTTTGGCGTTGTCCAGGGCGCGCCCTATCTGGTGTCCGAACTGCTCGAGGGCGAAACGTTGCGTCAACTGCTGCAGCGCGGTCGCTTGCCCTCTCGAAAAATCGTCGACTACGGAATCCAGGTCGCGCATGGCCTGGCCGCAGCGCACGCGAAGGGCATCGTTCACCGCGATCTGAAGCCGGAAAATCTTTTCGTGTCCAGCGACGGCAAAATCAAGATTCTGGACTTCGGTCTCGCTAAATTGACACAGCGGCAGCCCGATTCCGACGGCGACACAACGACGGTCACCGGAAGTACGGACCCCGGCATGGTGATGGGCACAGTCGGCTACATGGCGCCCGAGCAGGTGCGCGGAAGCAACATCGACTCCCGCACCGATATCTTCGCCTTCGGCGCGGTCTTGTACGAGATGCTGGCCGGCAAACGAGCGTTCCAGCATCCCACTGCCGCGGAGACCATGACCGCAATCCTGAACGAAGACCCGCCTGGAATATCGCAGATTATGCCGGCCATTGCTCCAGGGATGCAGCGGGTGGTTCATCGCTGCCTGGAGAAGAAACCCGAGCAGCGTTTTCAATCTGCGTCGGACCTGGCTTTTGCGCTGGAGGCGCTGTCGGATTCGGGAAGCACCCCGGTTCTCGATTTCGGCAAACCGGGAAAAGCCAAAATCCGGAGAATTTCAGCATGGGCGGCAGCCGTATTGCTCCTCGCCTTGCTGTCGGCTTTCGTTTACCGGTTTGAAAAAAAGCAGGCCAAGGAGCCGTTTGAGCATTTTTCCATCCAGAAGGCCATGGACAGCGATCACGTGAGTATGACCGCAATCTCGCCGGACGGAATGTACCTCGCCTCCGTTGTGGAAGACCCAAACCGCTCCGAGAGCCTGACCCTCCGTCAGATTTCAACCGACACCGAGAAGGTCGTCCTGAAGGATCCTGCTTTCAAGGAATACGTGAGCGTCATGTTTTCGCCCGACGGTGGTTACATTTATTTCCGCGTCTCCGCGCTCGGAAATCCTCCGCCGGACCGGACGGATTTGTACAGGATTTCGGTCCTCGGAGGATCGCCGGAGCGCCTCCTTCAAGCCGTGGATGCGGCCCCGGTTTTTATCGATGGCGGCCAGCGGGTATGCTTTTATCGCGAGAATGCCGCTGCCGACACCTTCCAGTTTCTCAGCGCCAGCGCGGAAGGGGGCGACGAGCGGGTATTGGCAAACGGCAAGACCACCGGATTCGTCGATGCGCCTTGCGATCCGGCCGCCAAACGCGCCGTCGTTGAAGACGAACGAGGCAACGTCGAAGCCTTTGACTTCGCTTCGGGATTGAGAAAGCCTCTCATTTCGATGGCCCCGCTCGGCGGATACCTGACCGACCTTCGCTGGGAGCCCGGCGGCAAGGGCCTGTTCGCCATCGTCCGCAAAGTTCCCAATTTCCTCGGACAAGTCAGTTTCCTCTCTTATCCGGCCGGAACCCTTCGCCAAATTACGAATGACCTGAGTTCCTACGGCGGCATTAGCCTGACTGCAAACGGGAAGACCCTCGCGACCCGGCAGACAGACAGCAATTCACGGCTCCAAATCCTAAACCTGGCAGATCCTTCCCGCCTGCAGGATTACGGTCCGCGAGGGCTCAGGTTCTTCTCCTGGCTGGACAATGGATCGATCCTGGCATCCGATGAAGAGAGCTCCCTCAAGATGGTCGACCTCGGCAAAGACGAAACCACCACGCTCAATGTAGCCCGGCAGCACTGGTTCCTGGAACCGGCTCTTTGCGGTCAGGATACGATCGTGGCCGTGGGGGGCACCCTGGGCCAAAGCTCGATGCAGATTTACAAGATGAACCGCGACGGCAGCTCGGCAACACCGTTGACCGCCGGACCCTACGATGTTTATCCGTCATGCACGCCCGACGGCAAGTGGCTTTTCTATGCGGATAATCACGATCACGACCATCCCCAGATCAGGCGCATTCCCATGAATGGCGGAACTGCAGAATCGATCGCAGGCGGCATGAGGTACAGTCTCTCTCCCGATGGAAAATTCGTTGCCGGCATTCATCTTGGAGGAACTCCCAATCTGCAGATTTTTTCTGCCGATCCGGTCAAGAAGGTTCAGAGCCTGGCGCTGCCTCCGGATTTCTTCTTTTTCGCCGCATTCTCGGCCGATGACAAGACGGTTTTCTTCACGACAAAGACCGGACCCGATTCCACCGTCTGGCGGCAATCGCTGGATAGCGCTGCTCCTGTCAAGGTCGCGACGCTTCCTGGAAAAACCGTGCGTTGGATCCGCGCCTCCCCGGACGGCGCAAATCTGGGGCTCATCGTGGATACCCCGCAATCTCAAGCCGTGCTTCTCCGGGATGTTCCGTGACCACCCGGTCGCGGTGAGCCTGTTAAATGGTGGGGCAAGTGTTGCTTTTTGCCTCACCGCGTCACGTCAATATCGCCCGTGCCGCCTACTGCCCTCAATTTGCTGGGCTTCAGCCACTGAGGGAATTCGCCAGGAAGGCGATGGCCATGGCTTGGTCGATTTAAACGGAAGCTCCGTAAATCACATCTTCTTGTGATCCTTCTCACATACAGCGCTGCTATCGCCTCCGTACCGTCACAGTTGCATAAGGCCATGTCTGAAGTGAGTGTTGCAGATCACCTGAAAGGGGTCCGCAGCCCATGATTGGGTCATTGTGGGGAGCGCTTGATGAGTGTTTTCAAGGATGCAGGCCATCTGTTCCGATTTGCGGGGCTGTTTGTCCTCGCATTCATCGTGTTCCTGGTGGTCCGCCATTTCGTGGTCCCGCCAAGCTTTGGGCAGTACGGTCACTATCGCGCCGCGGCCATCGGTGAAATTGCGTCTCACCCAATAAAGTTCGCCGGCCACGACACCTGCGAGGCCTGCCACTCCGATGTAGCCGACAAGAAAAACAAGGGAAAGCACGCGCACGTCAACTGCGAAGCCTGCCACGGCGCGCAAGCCAAACACGCCACCGCCGACGACCCTTCGACCGTTAAGCCCGTCCTGCCTGACACCACCGTGCTCTGCGCTCGCTGCCACACCGCCAGCGCCGCCAAGCCCAAGGGCTTTCCCCAGGTTGTGCCCGCAGACCACTCCAATGGAATGCCCTGTGACTCCTGCCACCAGCCACACAATCCGAGCATGGACGCGGCGGCTGCCGACGTACCCGCCAAGCCCGCGGGAGGTGCAAAGTGAATATCAACCGCCGTCAGATGTTGATCCTGCTGCCCGCCGCCGCCATTGCCTGGAAATCCGTGCTAGCCGGAACTCCCCAAGACTCGCCCAACTACAAGATGTCCGATCACTGGTGGGGCATGCTGATCGACATCCCCAAGTGCATTGGCTGCGGCAACTGCGTGCGCGCCTGCCAGACTGAGAACGATGTCCCCGACGGTTACTTTCGCACCTGGGTCGAGCGCTATCACGTCGATGACTGGGAGATGAAGAACCCGCAGGACATCATGATCAACCCCATGACCGAACCGCACGTCATCTCTCCCGACGGCGGCAAGGAAGGGTTTCCAGTCGAGACCGATACATCAGGCAAATACTTCTTCGTCCCCAAGATGTGCAACCAATGCGCCGATTCGCCATGCACCCAGGTCTGCCCCGTAGGCGCAACCTTCGTCGCCCCGGACGGCGTGGTGCTGGTTGACCAGAAGTACTGCCTCGGTTGCGCCTATTGCGTGCAGGCCTGCCCCTACGGCTGCCGCTACATTCATCCCGAGAAGCGCGTTGCGGATAAATGCACGCTCTGCTACCACCGCATTACCAAGGGGCTCACCACCGCCTGCTGCGAAGCCTGCCCCACCGGCGCGCGCCAGTTGGTTGACCTGAAGAATCCCAAGGATCCGATCCACGAGTTCCTGAAGACCCACAACGTACAAGTGTTGAAACCGCAGATGGCCACAGGGGCGAAGGTCCTCTACAACGGCCTGGACGGCTCGGTGCGGTAGGAAATGCAGCTTTCAGCCTTCAGCTTTCAGCTTTTAGCTGGTTCTTTGAGAAGTTGAGTTTTGCAAGGCTCCCCGCAAAGGAGTTGAAGGCTGAAAGCTAAGAGCTGAAAGCTGAAAGCCGATAGCTGAAAGCTGATAGCTGTTTTAGTGAGGGCGTATGAACGGTGTTGAAGGCTTCATGTATCCCAACGAAATCGGCCTCCAATGGAGCGTGCTGATCGTTTTGTATCCCTACATCACGGGATTGGTCGCCGGCGCATTCATTCTCGCCTCGCTGGTGCGCATCTTCCGCGTCAAGGCCATCGAGCCGCGCATCTTCCGCGTCAAGGCCATCGAGCCAACCTATCGCCTCGCGCTGCTCACGGCCCTATCATTCCTTCTCGTCGCGCCCCTGCCGCTGCAACTGCACCTCGGCCATCCCGAGCGCTCGCCCGAGATGTACTTCACACCCCACAGCACCTCGGCCATGGCCATGTTCGGCTACATCTACCTCTGGTACCTGATGGCCGTGCTGGTGCTTGAAATCTGGCTCGACTACCGCCGCGAAATCGTGCTGCTTTCGCAATCCAGCAAAGGCCTGCTGCGCATAATTTACCGCATCATGACGCTTGGCTCCAGCAACATCAGCACGCGCTCGCTTGCCATCGACAACCGCGTCGGCTGGATCGTCACCCTTATCGGCATTCCCTCCGCCTTCCTGCTGCATGGCTACGTCGGATTCATCTTCGGCTCCATCAAGGCCAATCCCTGGTGGTCCTCGCCGCTCATGCCCGTGGTCTTCATCTTTTCCGCCATGGTCTCCGGCATCGCCGGAGTCATGCTGCTCTACATGGCCATCACCAAGCTCCGCAAGCAGAAGATCGACGTGCATTGCGTCGACTCCATCGCCATGTATCTCTTCTACATCTTCATCATCGACTTCAGCCTGGAGATGCTCGACCTGGTCCATCGCGTTTACGAAGCGGACGAATCCTTCCGCAGCCTCAACTTCCTGGTCCACACTCAGCTTTACATCCCGCACATCGTCATTCAGATTTTTCTTGGCACGCTCACCCCGCTCGTGCTCCTGTTCATTACCCAGGTAGTCAAGTTGCCGGAAATCGTCCGCAAGCGCATGTACGCCGTCTCCGGAAGTCTGGCCCTCATCGGCATCTTCGCCATGCGCTGGAACGTCGTCATCGGCGGCCAGTTGTTCTCCAAGAGCTTCCTCGGCTACACCACCTACAAAATGACCCTGGTCACCAAGGAAGGCCTGATAGTCGCCGTCTTCCTGACTCTTTTGCCGCTGTTCTTCCTATGGGTGCTGGTCAAGCTGCTGCCGCCGTGGCCTGAGAATCACGCCCACGCGCCCGCAGCCGGAGATTGAGACCGTCCGGTTTCTGTTTCAACTCGGGTGGACTAAATGAACGACCTTCCCGTTACGCTCGACCAGCTCACCGCTCGTCTCGAAACCCTCGAGCAGCGTATCTATGTCCTGGAACACCCTTCCCCCGTCGACTCAGGCGCAACCAGCGCCAACGCCCTCGCCACACCTCATACCGCAGACGGCCTCTCCTCTGCCCAGACCGCCGGACTGTTCTCCGTGCTCGGCAAAGCCATGCTCGGCATTGCCGGCGCTTACCTGCTGCGCGCGATAGCTGAGTCCACTTCGCTCCCCAAGGCTGCGGTTGCAGCCATCGCCATTGCCTACGCGCTCATGTGGCTGGTCTGGGCCGTCCGCGTCCAGGCAGACACCTGGATCCCGAGCGCTATTTACGCCGGCACCTCCGCCCTGATCCTCGCGCCCATGCTTTGGGAACTCACACTGAGCTTCAAAGTGCTGTCCCCAGTAGCCGCCGCGGCCATCCTCGCGGCCTTCATCCTTGCCGCCTCCGCGCTGGCGTGGAAGGGCAATCTAACGCCCGTCTTCTGGATCGCCAATCTCGCCGCGGCCGTAGCTGCCCTGGCCCTCGCCATCGCTACCCGCGAGCTCACGCCCTTCCTCGCCGTGCTGCTCCTCATGGCCCTGGTTTGCGAGTACTCGACAGAACAAAATCACGCGCGCAGCGTGCGCCCCTTCGTGGCCGCGGCCGCTGACCTCGCCGTTTGGGTTTCCATCTTCATTTACTCCGGCCCGCAATCCGCCCGCGCCGATTACCCCACCGTCGGCGTCATCGCCCTGACCGCTCCCGCCTGCGCGCTCTTCCTCGTCTATGCCGTGGCCATCGCCATCCGCATTGCAATGCTGGGGCAAAACATCACCGTCTTTGAAATAATCCAGGCCACCATCTCCTTCGCGCTTGCCGCCTTCAGCGTGCTCAGCTTCGCGCCGCAATTCGGCTCCATCGGCCTCGGCGTAGTCTGCCTGCTCCTGTCGGCCGCTTGTTATGCACTGGTCTTTACCGTGGCCCGCGGATTGGCCGCAGGCCGCAACTACCAGGTCTTCGCCGCCTGGGGCACGGCCCTGCTGCTGGCAGGAAGCACGCTTTGCCTGCCTGCCATCGAGCAGGCGCTCTGCCTCGGCCTGGCCGCCATTGCCTTCACGCTTCTCGGCGTCCGCCCCAACCGCCTGACGCTGCAGGTTCACGGCGTGGTCCTGCTGGCGTCGATTGCGGTTGCTTCCGGACTGCTCAGCTATGCCTTCAACGCCTTAGCCGGAAAGCTCCCCATCGTCCTTGCGCCAGAAGCGGCCATCGCGGCAGCTTGCGCCCTGATTTGCTATGCCGCAGGC
Source organism: Occallatibacter sp. (assembly GCA_050013495.1). Classification (GTDB taxonomy): domain Bacteria; phylum Acidobacteriota; class Terriglobia; order Terriglobales; family Acidobacteriaceae; genus Telmatobacter. Next base: position 26,109 of record JBEKFD010000022.1, read on the forward strand.
AATTCGATGCCGGCCCACGACTGGTTGCGCCAGTCGCTTCGCCTCATCCCCGCTGCCCTTGCCGTCTTCGCCCTGACTGCTCTACTCGTGCAGGTCCTTCTTCACCTGGTCGCGTTGCGCATTGTTCCCGATGTCTATCACGTCGCCTTCATCCGCACCCTCTCCATCTGTGCGGTCGCTCTTGCGTTAGCCTTTGCCGGAGTCCGCATGCGCCGCCCGGAGCTCACGCGCATCGCCTACGCTGCCCTCGTCTTTGTCGCCGCCAAGCTGATCTTCGAAGACCTTCGCCACGGCCACCTCGAGTTCATCGCCGCCTCCCTCTTCCTATTTGCCATCACCCTCATCGTCGTCCCCCGCCTCGCCCGCATGGGACAAAAGGGATAACCCTCTTACGCCGGCCTGCTAAAGCGCTTGCTTTGCGATCTCCCCGCCTTCCCCGTCGCCAGGTTTTCCAGAGATATGTTACCGTGAGGCCATCTCGTTGCAGCGATATTTCCTGGAAACTTGAATGATCCCGCACTGGCTGAAAATCGCAATTCCTTCCCTGTTCTCCATGGGCGCCATCGCCTTTGCGCAACTTGCGCCCGCGCCCATGCCGCCAAGCCCCGCCGCACGCGGCTTCCCGACCCACGCCGAGGAAAAGCCCATCCACCAGGGCCATCACTACATCGTAGCCATCGGCATCGACCACTATCAGAATTGGCCTGTCCTCACCACCGCCGTCAGCGACGCCACCGGATTCGCCAAGCTGCTCACTTCGCAGTTCGGCTTTGAATACGCCACCGAGCCGCTCACTGAGAAGAACGCCACCCGTGACGCCATCGACTCCCTCATTGACGACGACCTGCGCAACAAGCTCCGTCCGGAAGACGACCTGGTCCTCTTCTTCGCCGGCCACGGCACCACCCGCAACGACAAAGTGGGCGACCAGACCGAGTCTGTCGGCTTCCTCGTCCCCTGGGAAGCCCGCGCGCCGGGCATGAACGAACATTGGTCCAACTACATCAACATCGACGAACTCCTGCACAAAATCGCCACGCTTCCCTCCTCGCACATCCTCGTCATCCTCGACAGTTGCCACAGCGGCATGGCGCTGGCCAAGGTTGTCACCTCCCGCGGCGACACCCGCTTCCAGATGGACATGTTGCGCAAGATAAGCCGCAAAGTCATGTACAGCGCGCAGGGCGATCAGCTTGCCGCCGACACCGGTCCGCTCGCCGGCCACTCCCTCTTCACCGGCCTGATGATCCAGGGACTTACCAGCGGCAAGGCCGACACTTTTGCCCAGGGCTTCATCACTTCAACCCAATTGGGCGCGTACACTCAGCACGAAGTCGGCATGAACCAGGGATCCAACCAGACCCCGGGCTTCGGCGCGTTCGACCTCGACGGCGGCGGCGAGCTCATCATTCCGCTGGGCGCCGGCGCCGCGGCCTCCTCGCCGCCCACGTCCGGCAGTTCGCCGGTCGAGCTTACGCCGCTCGAGACCAGCGAGCTGGCGCGGGTGCGCGCCGCCGGCCTCCACTATTGGCGCCCGGACGACCCGCTCAAGAACTTTCCCGCCGCCCGCAGCGCCACGGTGAAGCTGTGCGATGGCGGAGACGGCTGGGCCTGCGCCCAGGCGGCCAACAGCTTCAACATCGGCCTGGGCGGAGACATGGACTACACCCGCGCCGTCGAGCTTGCGCGCCTGGGATGCGGCGCCAACGTCACTGACGCTTGCGTCATCCTCGGCTCGCTCTATGAGTATGGCGAGACCATCCAGCCCGATATGCAAAGCGCAAAGCATCTGTATGAAAAGTCATGCTCCCAGGGCAATCTCCATGGCTGCGCGTATCTGGGCGATCTCTACAGCCAGGGCCATGGCGTTCCCCAGGACTACGCCCAGGCCATCACCCTCTATCGCAAGGTTTGCGACGGCGGCGAAATGGTGGGCTGCGACAACCTGGGAGTGGATTACGAGCGCGGCCTGGGCGTCGAAGAGGACGCGCACGAGGCGGTACGCCTCTACCGCAAAGCCTGCGACGGCGGCTACAACTTTGCCTGCAACGACCTGGGGCAGATGTATTTGGCAGGCGATGGCGTTGACGAGGACTCAGTCCAGGCCGCAAAGCTGTTCCGTCAGGCGTGCGACAACGGCGAAATGGAGGGGTGCGTCAGCCTCGGCTCCATTTTTTACCATGGCGCGGGGGTGGAGAAAGACGCCGCAAAGGCAGCCGGCCTGTTCCGCACGGCATGCGATGACGGCGAATTCCTCGGCTGCGAAAAGCTCGGAACCCTGTTTTATCTCGGGGAAGGTGTGGGCAAGGATATCGGCCAGGCAGAGAGCTTCTATCGCAAGGCATGCGATGCCGGCGTGGTGAACGGCTGTTATGGCCTGGGCGCGACTTACGCGCTGAGCCCCGGCGCAGAAAAGGACCTCGCGCAGGCCGTCCCCTTGTTCCGCAAAGCCTGCGATGGGGCAGATATGCCGGCCTGCACCTCCCTCGGCGAAATGTACTTGAATGCGCAGGGCGTCGACAGAGACCTGGCCGTGGCGCTCAGTCTCTTCCGCAAAGCCTGCGACAGCGACGACGTGAGTGCCTTGAGTGCCTGCTCCTACCTTGGCGCAATGTACCTGGGCGGGCAGGGCACCGCGGCCGATCCCGAGCAGGCACTGGGCTTCTTCCACAAAGGTTGCAGTTTTCTGGATTTGCAAAGCTGTTCCGGTCTGGCCGGTATGTACCTCTCCGGCAATTCGGTAACGAAAGACGTTCCTCAGGCCATGAGCCTCTACGCCAAATCATGTGACGGACATGAGCCGAGCGGCTGCTACAGGCTGGGCGCAATCTACGTCACCGGCAAAGACGCGAAAAAGGACGTGCCCAAAGGATTGAGCTATCTGCATCGGTCCTGCGACGGCGGATACATGACCGCCTGCAGCTATATTGGCGCCATGTACCTCAACGGTTCGGATATCCCCAAAGATGCCGCCCAGGCCATGACTCTGTTCCGCAAAGCCTGCGACGGCGGCGACATGTGGGGCTGCTACGACCTCGGCTCGGCCTATGCTGACGGGGACGATGTCAAGAAAGACGTCGCCCAGGCTGTACCCCTGCTGCAAAAGTCCTGCGACGGCGGCTACGCGATGGCCTGCTCCTCCCTTGGCGGTATGTACTTCGAGGGCACGGATGTCCGCAAGGACGCCGATCTGGGGGCCGGCTTTTTCCGCAGGGCCTGTGACAGCGGCAACTTATCGAGCTGTGAGTATCTCGGCGCTGTTTACATCAACGGTGTGGATCTCCCTAAAGACCTGGGCCTGGGGGTGAGTTTGTACCGCAAAGCCTGCGATGCGGGAGATTTGGAGGCCTGCACTCACCTCGGCTCAATGTATGTGGACGGCAAGCTCGTCGCCAAGGATGCCCGTCAGGCAGCAATCTTCTACGCCAAGGCGTGCGAGGGTGGCAACCAGGATGCCTGCGCTCTCACCAACACTCGCCAATGATCGTTCGCCGCTTGCCTTTTGTCCCAGCGCGCGTCAACTCAATACCGCCTGTGCCGGCAATGCGATCCATTGCCCCGCTGCAAGGCCGCTGGAGTATCCTTTTATTGAGAGGATTTCAACTTGTCACCCACCCGCATCATGGCCGGCCTGCTTGTGCTTTGCCTCACTGTCGGCTGCAAGGCGCAGACCAGCCCAACGCCCTCCGCAGACGCCGCCCTCAACCGCCGCATCGAGGTCATGGTCCGCTCCCAATACAACATCCCCCAGGACTACATCGTTGCCATTGGCGCGCGCCAGCCAAGCAAAATCGACGGCTACGACGCCCTCCCCGTAACGCTCACGCATGGCGATAAGCCCACGATCGTGAATTTTCTCCTCTCCAGGGACGGCAAAACCCTGGCCCGCCTGGAAACCTTCGACCTGGCCAATGCCCCCATCTTCTCCATCGACGTTGCCGGCCGTCCCATCCGCGGCAACCCCGCGGCCAAGGTAACGGTCATCAACTTCGACGACCTGGAATGCCCTTATTGCGCCCGCCTGCACCAGTCGCTCTTTCCCGATACCCTGGCGCGCTACAAAGACCAGGTCCGCTTCATTTACAAGGACAACCCGCTCCCCGCCGACATGCACCCATGGGCCATGCACGCCGCCGTGGACGCCAACTGCCTGGCCGCGCAAAACGGCGACGTGTACTGGACCTACGTGGATTATCTCCACGGTCATGGCGGCGAGGTCGCCGGCCCGGAACGCAATCTGCTCAAGAGCTTTGAGGCTCTGGATCGCATCGCCCGCCAGGAAGCCACGCTGGGCAAACTCAACGCCGCCAGCCTGGACGTCTGCCTTGCCAAGCAGGACGAGAGCGCAGTACATGCATCGCTCAAGGAAGCCGAAACGCTGAAGATCGAGGGCGCGCCCGCCGTGTTTGTGGATGGTGAACGCTTTGACGGCGCCATCCCCGAGGAGCAGGTTTGGGCGGTGATCGACCGCGCCCTGCGCGCCGCGGGAGAACAACCGCCGCCGGCCCCCGCGCACACCCAGCCTGCGGCTGCGGCAACCGCTAAGCCCGGTTCGGGAAAATAGACGGATCCGCGCGGCTATCGTTTTGCCGGCTCAGGGATTTATGCTTGAATGCCGGGAACTTCGTGGAATCCATAGGAGACACAAGGTTGCAAGTCGAATCGTGTTTGTTGGCCCGTAAACAGTCCGCCGCCCTCATTCTTCTTTGCGGCGCGTTGCTGGCCGTGGCGTCGGGCTGTCACCGCGCGCCGGCGCCGGACGTGGTGGCCACTGTGAACGGCAAGGATCTTTTGCGCGCAGATCTGGAACGCCAGTATCAAATCGTCAAAATCAGCCAGGGACCAGCCCCGGAGGAGCCATCCCCGGAGCAGGCCGACATCGCCCGCCTCACCATTCTCCGGGGAATGATCGACGATGAGATCCTGCAGCAGCGCGCCGTCAGGCTCAACGTAGTCGCCACCGACGAGGATGTGAATGCCAAGATCACCGAGATGAAGCTTCCTTGGACGCAGGAGGAATTCGACAAGCAGCTCAAGCAGCGCAATGAAACGCTCGACGATTTGAAGCGCGAAGTGCGCCACCAGTTGACCGAGAACAAGCTCATCAACAAGGAGATCGACTCCAAAATCAACATCACCGATGCCGAAATCACCAATTTCTATGCGCAGCACAAGGCGGACTTCAACTTTATTGAGCCCCGCTACAGCCTGGCACGCATCATCGTGTCCAACGCTCCCGCGCCCCAGACCGGCAACCTGCAGAACAACAAGGCAACAGACGCGGTTGACGCAAAGAACAAGATCGAGGCGCTACACAAGAAGCTCGAAAACGGCGAGGACTTCGGCGCCGTAGCCATGAATTTCTCAGAAGACAAAGACTTTGCCTCGAATGGCGGCGAAATGGGCTTTGTCCCCGATTCGGCGCTGCACCAGGCAGCCACCTCCGAAGTGTACGACGCCATTACCCGGCTCAAGCCGGGTCAATATACTGACGTTCTTCCCATGAATGGCGGCGCGATTACGAAAAGCAAGCCCATCGGCTACGCCATCTACAAGCTGATCTCCAGGGAAGCGGCAGGCCAGCGGACACTGACTGACGTGCGCGTGCAGGCTTCCATTCGAGGGAGCCTCCGCGAAGTCAACGCGCAGTTGCTCAGAACCGCTTACCAGGAAGTGCTCCGCGACGACGCCAAGGTGCACAACTACCTCGCCGACCAGATTCTGAAGGAAGGCGCGAAGTAGACCTGATCTCCCGCAATTGAGTCTGGGCACGCGCGCACGCTGACCCTACCAAGGAGCCTGCGATTCCGGATCAAATCGGGATGGAGGAGATTCCAATGAGAAAACCACCATCTCCTCCCCGGCTCATCGTCGTTTGCGGACTGCCCGGCGCCGGCAAGACATCGCACGCCACGCAGGTTGCCCAGAAACTTCATGGCGTTCGCCTTTGCGCGGACGAGTGGATGGCCGACCTCAGCATCAACCTCTGGGACAGCGATGCCCGGCAGCGGATTGAGCAGCTTCAGTGGAAGGTCGCTCAACAAATCCTGAGTCTCGGTGATAATGTCGTCATCGAGTGGGGAACCTGGGCAAGGTCCGAGCGGGATGCACTCCGCATGGGAGCGCGCAAGCTGGGAGCTGCCGTCGAACTCCACTTCCTCGATGCCCCAGTTGACGTTTTGTTCGATCGAATCCGCAAGCGAGACGCAGAGACGCCCGCAATTACCTTTGAAGACATGCAGAAGTGGGCGCAGATGTTTGAGAAGCCTTCAACTGAGGAGAGGTCGCTCTTTGACCAGCCTCAGGCCGCGGACCCTGGCGCCGGTTGATTGCTGGAACAAGCCTGGAAGCAAAGCGGCCCCCGCTTGAGAGCGGAGGCCGTTCGTGAATCCAGTCAAGCGTGCAGCGCTTACTTCATGTTGCCGTTGGCATCCATGGTGATGCCGCCAGGGCCGGCATTCTTTTTCTCTTCATTGGCCTTGCGGGTACCCATTGCCTTGGTGCGCCATTCTTCCGCCTTGGCCACATCGTCTTTGCGGGCGGCGTCACTGGCGTAGTCCACATCCGCCTTGCGCCGGTAGATCAGGTTCAGGTAGGCCATGGCATCGTCGTAGTTGGCCCGGTTGGCCACTGCCTGTTGCAGATACTGCAAGCCCTCTTCCACAAGCTGAGAGTTTTCGTCTTTGATCTGCTCCAGCACCTTCTTCGGTGCTTTGGCGTTGCCCTCGCCGTCATCGTTGGCTCCCGCCGCCGCAAGCGCCTTCAGGGTATTCTCGTGGGCCAGCGTCCAGTCGATCACGCCGATCGTGTAAGCCGCTTCCGGGTCTTTGGGATCGACGGCCAGAACCTTCTTCTGCCATGCCTTGGCGTCGTCGAACTTCTTGATGCTGTAGTAAATGCCTGCAATCTGCTTCAGGCTGTTCACATCGTTGGGATCCTTGGCAAGCACTTCCTCGAAGATGGCGATCGCTTGTTTTGCGGTGTTCAGGTTTTCCGGCGAATCCAGGCCCGGCACCACATTCTGCGCCAGTGCGGTGGCCAGGTATGTCTTGGCCATGGGCAAGCTGGGATCGAGTTGCGTGGCCTTCTGGAAGTGTCCGATCGCCTCTTCATAACGGGCGCTCTTGTAAGCTTCAACTCCCTTGTTCAGTTGGTCGCGAGCTGCCAGGCGGTTGCACCCGCTCATGGAAAGCACCATGCCGGCCAATCCCACCGCCAACGCCCAGGTACGTGCGGATCCATTCATGTTCGTATCCTTCTCCTTCAGGCTGCGCCTTTTCCTGCGCTCCTCAAATCTCTTGCAATTGGCAGCGGGCGGGAGCCCCCACAACCAGGACTAGGAACTTTACTCCTGTTGCCTCCCAGGATTCAACTCCCCGGCCCAGTCGGCAACGTGAGACTTTGTTGAAGGGCGGGTACCGCTCGGCGTCATTGATGCCCGCTGGAACCATCCGCTCAGGGAAAGACGCAGCCGGCTACTGGCCGGCCAAGATCTTGGGCGTCATCAATCCGATGTGATCCACGTTCGCCGCCTTGCCGATATCGATAACCTCGGCAATATAGGCGAAGTTCACATCGTCGTCGCCCCTGACGAACATCACGCGCTCGGCGCGGTTGGCGTAGATCTCGGTCAGACGGGCAAGCAGATCGCCCTTGTTGATGTCGGTTTCGTTGATCTTGTAAGTTGGGGCCGCGCCGGGACGGTAGAACACCTGCACCACGATGGTGCGGTCCGTCGGCGGCGGCTGTTTGGTGGGATCCTTGGGTGGTTGCGGCACCAGCGCATCCAGGCCCTTGGGCACTACCGGCACGATGACCATGAAGATGATCAGAAGTACCAGAAGAATGTCGATCATCGGGGTAACGTTGATGTCGGACGAGTACGCTCCCCCGCCCCCAGTTGACATTGACATGGCTTCAAACTCCTAAATTCCTGCAAATTGTTAAAGGACGGCGTGAAAGCCCAATTGCTATTCTCCGCCGGGCGCGGCGGCCGTTTCACGCTTCTGCGTCAACAAGCCCACGTCGTCCACGCCCGCGGTACGCACGGCGTCGATGGCGTTTTCCACCGCCAGGAACTGCGCCCGCGCATCGGCGCGAACAAAAATGGTCTTGCCTGGTTTGTCGGCCAGCTTGTCGCGGACCAGATTGCCCAATTCGGAGAGAGCGACTTTGTTCTGCCCCAGGAATACCCCGCCGTCGCGCGTTATGGCGACGACAATGGCGTCATCCTTGTCGGCGTCCGGCATGTTCTCCGGGTTGGTCACCTGCGCCATATCGATCTGCACCTTGTTCTGCAGCATGGGGGTGATGACCATGAAGATGATCAGCAGAACCAGCATCACATCCACCATGGGGGTGACGTTGATGTTCGAGTTGACGTTACTGCCTTCGTTGCGAACCGCGATTGCCATTGCCTGGGCTCCGTCCTGATGTTTTTTCGCCGGATGCTTCCGGTGCCGTTCAGCAACCAGATGGATCTGCGAGACTCAAACCGGCGGGCAGTGGAGATTCATTCTCCACCGCCCTCCGAAAAACTCCCGCTCCTGCCGACAAACGCTTCGCTTAGCGCTTGTGGCTCTGCTTGATGAAGTAGTCCACCAGTTCGCTCGAGGAGTTATCCATCTCCACGTCGAATGCTTCCACGCGACCGGTGAAGTAGTTGAAGGCCATGACGGCCGGGATGGCGACCAGCAAGCCGAAGGCCGTGGTCACCAGGGCTTCGGAAATTCCGCCGGCAACCGCGCCGATGCCCGAGGTCTTCTGCGTGGCGATCTGCTGGAAGGCGTGCAGAATGCCGATGACGGTACCCAGCAGCCCGACGAACGGAGCCGTGGAGCCGATGGTAGCCAGAACCGCAAGGCCCCTCTTCAGCTTGGCGTGGACGATGGCCTCGGCCCGCTCCAATGCGCGGCCAGAGCTCTCGATGGTCTCTTCGGTGGGCGAGCCGCCCGAGGAGCGGAACTCCTGCAGACCAGCCGTCACAACCTCGGCCAGATGCGACTTCTTGTTCCGGTCAGCGATCTTGATGGCTTCTTCCAGCTTGCTGTCCTTCAGGGCGCCGGCCACCTTGGGCGCAAATTCGCGCGACTGCTTGCGGGCTGCCGAGAAGTACAGGTAACGGTCGATCATCACGGCCAGCGACCAGATCGACTCAATGAACAGGACGATGGCGATGATGCGAACCGGCCATCCCATATGTTCCCACAGTTCCATGGGGCTGAAGCCGACCGCCTGATCTTCCTGGAAGAGGGCAAGGCTGCTGACCGTATGCGAAGCGAAATGTGCGAGCTGAGCGAGAATCACTGAATCGTTCCTCCTAAGGAGTTTCTTGTGAATTGAGATCCGCCGAGGCGGATTGCGGTTCGAAAGGAATGCGGCTCTTTCAGGATTCGCATTCAGGTAAAAAGCAAAGCCTCTTTCCAGAAATCTGAAAAGAGGCCAGTGTCCGAATCATCCACCGAGAGTGAAGACCACGTTGACCGTAGTTTCCACCTCGACGGGGTCGCCGTTAAGCAGATAGGGCCGGTAGCGCCACGACTTCACCGCATCCATGGCCGACTGCTGCAACATCGGCGGCCCGCTGATGACGCGAAGATTTTCAATCGTACCGGCTTTGGAGATGGTGGCCTGCAGAATCACGGTGCCGGAAACGCGAGCCGCCTTGGCAATCGGCGGATACAAGGGAACCGTCTTCTGCAGCAACATGCCCTGGGCCACGCCGCCGGAGATGTTGACCTTCTTGGGAGCCTCGGCCTTCACCTTGGGAGCGCTGCCCGAGCCGAACACGCTGCCAACCACGCCGCCCGAGCTGCCGCCAAGACCTTCCATGCCGGCCACGCCGAAGCCCTGGCTGGGTGGAGCCTCCTTCTCGGCAACTACCTTGATATCGTGCGGAATCTTGGTCGGGGCCATGAGCTGATTGTTCATCATCTCCGACTGTACGTGAACTACCTTGATCACCTCAGGCGGCGGTGGCGGCGGCGGCGGTGGCGGTGGTGGCGGCGGAGCGGTCAAAATCGTCAGCATCATCGTCTTCGGCAGCGCCTCAGGATAGATGAGCGGGATCAAAATCAAAAGCACCAAGATCGATCCATTGGTGATGAAGGTCACCATCATCCAATATTTGCTCTTGTTCGCTTTGTTGATGGAGCCGGAGGATTCAAACGTGGAATCTTCAAACATGGCCAGCCTCGAATCGGGGTGTTGGTTACTCCTGATTAGACACCGCGGGAACCTCGAATGTTCCCGGCTTCAAAACGGTACCACAGATGTGTTCCCCTTGTACCAGAACAATACCTTGGATGCCAAGCCTGCTCAAAAAGCAATGCACCCGTCATAATAAGTCCTGCCCCAAAAGCCCTAACCTCTAGAGCGCCTTGCCGCCGGCAAAACCGTGTTCTTGCCCTTCCCCGCGCGGGATTCCTGCCAGGCCACCAGCATGGGCGCGGCCACGGCAATCGAAGAGTATGTGCCGATTAGAATACCCACCACCAGCGCAAATGAAAAGCCGTTTAGAACCTGTCCGCCAAAAATATACAGCGAGAGCACAGTAAGAAATGTCAGCCCCGATGTCAACACCGTCCGGCTCAGCGTCTGGTTGATGCTGCGGTTGACCACGTCCGGAAGCGACTCCCGGCGGCTCAGCCGCAAATTCTCCCGGATGCGGTCAAACACCACGATCGTATCGTTCATCGAATAGCCGATCAGGGTCAGAATGGCCGCAATCACCGTCAAGCTGATTTCCTTGTTCAGAAGCGCAAAGAAGCCCACCGTGATCAGCGTGTCGTGGAACACGGCCACCACCGCGGCCACGCCGTAGATCAACTGGAAGCGGAACCACAGGTAGACCAGCATGCCCAGCAGCGAATAGAGCGTGGCCAGCAGCGCCTGCCGTTCCAGTTGATGGCCGACGGTTGGGCCAACCACGTCCACCTTGGTGCCCGAAGGAACAATGGGATTTGGATAGTGCGCGTTCAGCGCGTCCAGCACCTGCCTCTGGCCCGTCTCCAGTTCGGTCTCGTTGTGCTGCTCGGGAAGGCTGATCAAGACCGCGTTGAGTGCCGGGCGCGTCTCGTCGTACCGCTGTACGCGCGCGTCCTTGATTCCGGAGGCATCCATGGCCTGGCGAATCACGCCAATGTCCGGAGTCTGCACGAACTGCACCTCCACCTCGGTGCCGCCGCGGAAGTCCACGCCCAAGGGAACCGGGCTGCGCAGGCCGCCTACGGGATGAGCCCAATGCCAGCCCATCGAACAAACGCCGGCCACACTGAAAATCAATGAGAAGCCGAGGAAGTACCACTTCAGCCTCAGCCAGTCCACATTTACGCCGCGAAACAATTCCACTGGTTCTCTACCCTTCTTCTCTACTTTTCCTGCCACTCAATCTCACACAAACAAAAGAGCTGTCATCCTGAGCGAAGCGTCCTTCAGCGGAGTCGAAGGACCTGCTTTTGTTTCGCTCGCGCCACATGAACCATTCTCAAACCGACGCCAAGAAATCCCGAGAAACTCCGCTAGATCGAAATCGGTTCCCCCGGCTTCAACCTGCCCAGATGCCATTCGAAGATTACCCGCGAAACATACACCGCCGTGAACAAATTGGCAGCCAAACCGAATGTCAGCGTGACGGCAAACCCCTTCACCGGCCCGCTGCCGAAGAGGAACAGAATGGCCGCCGAAACAATGGTGGTCACGTGGGTATCGAAAATGGTCGTCCAAGCATGCGCAAAGCCCTGGTCGATTGCCGCCGCGGGCGCCTTGCCCGATCGCACTTCTTCCCGTATGCGCTCGAAGATCAGCACGTTCGAATCCACGCCCATGCCGATGGTCAGAATCACGCCGGCAATGCCCGGCAGCGTCAACACCGAGTTGGTGTACCCCATGAATCCCAGCAGAATCACCAGATTCAGGAACAGCGCCAGGTCGGCGTTGATGCCCGAGCCGCGGTAGTAGAACAGCATGAACGCCATCACCACCAGCACGCCCACCACCGCAGCCGTAACCCCCTCGCGAATCGAGTCCGCGCCCAGCGATGCGCCCACCGTGCGGTCCTCGATGGGGTTCAGCGAAGCCGGCAGCGCGCCTGTGCGCAGCATCTTCGACAGAATGTCGAGTTCGGTCGGCGAAAAGCTGCCCACAATCTCGCCGGTATCGCGAATGGGGTTTTGGATGTTGGCCACTTCCTTCACGCGGCCTTCCATCACCACCGCCATGCTGGTGTTGACGCTCTTGCTGGTGTAGTCGTAGAACTTGTCGCCGGCCTCGTTGGTCAGCGTAAAGTGAACGGCCGGTCGTCCGTTCTGGTCGGTTCCCGGATCGGCGGAGCGGAATTCGTTGCCCGCAACCACCGGAACGCGCTTCAGTACAAACACGGCATCTGCATCCGAGCCGGTGGCCAGGTTCCCCGAGCCGTGCAGCACCTCTTCGTCCGGCGGAAGCACGCCGTTGCTGCCGGCCAGCGCTTCCTGCTCATCCTTGTACGGCCCGCCCACCACGGCGTGAACCTCAAGCCGCGCGGTGGACTGAATGATGCTCTTCACCTGCTCCAGGTCGGAGATGCCCGGCAACTCAACCAGAATCTCGTTCTTTCCCAGCCCATAGGGCGAAACCACCGGCTCGCTCACGCCCAGCGAATTCACGCGATCGGTAATGGTCTCAATGGCCTGGTCCACGGTGCGCTGCTCCAGTGCCGTTTCGATGCTGGGCTTCATGGTCAGCGTCCAGGTATTGTCCGCGCCGCCGCTTGCCAGGTCGTACTGGTTGGAAAACTTGTCGTCAAGCGTTGACCGCACAACGGAGGAACTGGCCGGCGCAGTGCCTTCCACCCGAATCACCTCCGGCTGCTTCACCGGATCGGGCTTGTACACCTGCGTAAAGGTCAGGTTGGCGGTCTTCAGGTCCTGCTGGATGCGGCCGATGGCATCGTCAGTTTCAGCACCAACCGCTTCCGACACCACGACCTGCAGAATCAGATGAGCGCCGCCGCGAAGGTCCAGCCCAAGATGAATGCGCCTGGTAATGGAGTCTGTCAGCGCCTTGCCGCTGAAGCCCGACGGCACCCCTACGAATCCGTAGACGCAAACCGCCAGGCAGGCAACGATCAGGGCCATTTTCTTGTTGAGATTCTTATTCATCGTCCCGTTTCTCTAGTTCCAAAAGATAAATTCGCGTGGAAAAATCTCACTTGGCGCTCACTGGGTGCCCCATCTGGGCGCCCTTTGGGCACGACGTACTTGTTTTTGTCGCAAGGGTGGGAAACCACGAACTCCGACCGTCTCCGCCCCTCACGAGCCCGAGGCCCCGTCTTGCGTGGTCACGGAAGCAATCGCACTCTTGGCCACTTCCAGCTTCAGGTTGTCCGGAGCCACACGGATCACGATCGCATCGTCCTTGATGGAAAGAATAATGCCGCGGATGCCGCCGGCGGTGGTCACGCGGTCGCCCGCCTTGATGCTGCCCAGCATCCCCTGCCATTGCTTCTGCTTCTTCTGCTGCGGCCGGATCATGACCAGGTAAAGGATCGGGAGCAGCAGAAGCATGGGCAGAAACCCGATAATGCCTCCACCGGGTCCAGCGGTCCCAGGCGCAAAAAATGCCAAACTCGTTGCCAAACTAATCCCCACTGTTCATCCTTTGCCCACCCCCGGTCCGCAAAAACCCGCAGCCTGTCAGGGCACAGGCCAACCGGCGTTCAGCCGGCTACCTGAAAAATTTGTCTCCGGGAATGGACTTGGGCGTGATCCGGGCCGTTGCCTGTGCCCAGCCTCGTTCCGGCCAGACATTGCGAGGTATGACCCGGTTCGAGCGGAGCTTTTGACTGAAAATCCAGTTCCGCGCCCGCTTACCGGCCTCTTGACCCAACTGCCGTCTGCTTCCTGTTCGACACGGCCTTACCCCAGAACCCGAATACGGAAACTTGACTTGATCGGCCGCTGCATGCGACCCGAGCTTCCGCCGCCAGGATTCGCCGCCAAAATTCCAGGATAATGCCTGAATACGATAAGAAACGCGCGGACTGTTGCCTGTCAAGGCGCGCCGTCACCCGCGGGGCTCGGCAGTACCCCAAAACCGGCGTAAGCCGAGGGGTGGGATGCACAACGCATTTCTTGGGTTCCGCACAATTGTGGGTGCCCCGGAGCCTGTCCTGAGCTTGCCGAAGGATCTCCATTTTGAGACCTGGAAAACCAAAACGTCAACGCGCCGAATCACTCGCCTAGCTCTCTAATGCCTGCGAAACTGCCTGCAGAAGTTCCAGAACACCCACACCATGAAAGCAACAGCAAAAGCCGTGGGAATAAGATACGCGAGTCCAACCAGAACGCTGTTCATAAGTACGCTCCTGCTCAACTCTCCGCAGGACACATTGAACCTGGAGCGACAGCAGCCGAGCGGAAAGCTCTGCACAATTAGGAGAAACCTCGAGCAGTAAGGATCGAATAGAACTTCTATAAAGCTTTAGTAAGTAGAGTTATCCCAAATGTTAGAAGAATTGGAAGCACAAACTTCAGGGAGTTATTCGTCAGGCTTCCAATATCGCAGCGCGGGGTTGGCGCAGCTCAGGCAGAGCCGCACTCCGCCTGCTTCGACAAAGCGGCCAAAGTTCACTCCCTCACCGCAGCCGGCGCATAGCACGCGCTCGCCTTTGGTCCCAGGTAACTCCGCCACATCCACATTCACCCGCACCCATTGCTGGCGAAAGAGTTGCTCATCGTCCAGCTCGCGATAAGCCATCATCTGCTGCCGGCTCTTCGGCTCCACGTGGGGATAGAGTTGGCGCGCCAGTTCGCGCGAGTTTTCAAGCGCAATAATCCGTACCCCGCGCCCCGATGCAAGGTCAACAAAGGTCGCTGCCATCTTGCCCCAGTCGCGGAATTTGAGCGCGCGTTTGCCCAGCCTGCAGCCGGTCACCATGCCGATTGCATCCGTGGCGCAGCGGTCGATCTCGATATAAGTCACCAGCCGCTTGCGGTCGGCCCCGAGCGGGTCCGTAATCCCCAGCCGCTCCAGGCCGAGCAACGCCATGCGCACGCCCAGGATCTGTCCCGCGCACAAGTGCCCGTGCGCCGCCTCAGCCTTAACCAGCAGTTCGTCGAGAGATTCCATCACTAACTAAGCTTACGCTCTGTCATCCTTTTATCTCTAAATCAGCGACATCGGTTGTAGGAAACTGTCGTGGTGGGGGAACCGGGGCATCGGTTCCCCCGCGGGCGGACGGCTGAGCGAGTCCGCCGCGGCGGACGAGTCGAAGGACCTGCGTTTGTTCTTTCCTAACTCGCCGGGTGCCCGATCGGGGCACCCTTGGGTCGGACGTTTTTGTCTTTGTCCCAAGGGTGGGAATCTACGAACCCCAACCCAGCCTTCCAGGACAAGCTAGTTCGGCTTCGCATCCCCAACCGGCGTCTCCGCCTCGTCCCCAGCATCTTCCACCAGCACCGCCGATCCAGGAACAATATCGAAGCTAATCGAGTCCTTGCCTACCGGATGAAATGTAATCCGCAGCGGCTCGCGCTGCCACTCCGCCGCCCCGCAAACCGCATCGGGACGATTCGCTATCTCGAAGGCTCCAAGCTTCTTCGCCAGCACCGCCTTGCGCGCCGCCACTTGCGCCACCACCGCGTAAAGGCTCTTGCCGCTGGCCGTCACGCCGCAATAGGCCCCATAATCGCGAAACCAGCTCACCTGGCTCACGCCGGGGTCGTAGTCCGGCAGCTTGAGCGCTACAACGTGCCCGGTCACACGGTCCACGAGCAGCCACGGCCCGCGCTGCCACACCCAGTGCTCGCGCTTGTCGGCACTGCCCGGCTGATCGCTCGGCAGTGTGTCGTTAAGCCGGATGGCGCGCCTGACCACGAAGCTGCGATCGGTCACGTCGTGAGCGTCCCCTGTGGTCCACTCCTTCACCGCGCCGTCCACCAGCAGCGCACGGATCTTGAGCGAATCCTCGCCCGCCGCAGCCCCACCCGGATCGCCCGCCTTGGTGTAAGCCACTTTCCGCACGGCACCCAGGGCCACGATGCGGGCCTTGCGCGGCGCCGCTGTAAGATCCTGCGGCCCGGCAAGGATCGCCACCACTGTGAATGCAGCCAGAATCCGCCCGCAACCTCTCATGCCGCCAGCTCCTCAAGAGTCGGCGCAGATTCAAGGGGATGCGAATCGGGGCACAGGCCCACGCAAAATTACTTCAAAGTGAAGTCCAGTTCGCGCAAGTTCGCAGAACCGTCTCCCGTAGGGAGAACACGAGAATAGCCCAGGGTGAAGCGCAGCGCAACCCTGGGTCCGCAGACCCAAAACCTGTGCGCCCTGTAGGGGCGCTGCGAAACCCCTCCAGCGCCTGCCCTCGAAACCAGCGTCCCTAACCTTGCGCAGCCTCCACGGCCCTCGCCACGCGGAACGCAGTCCCTTCATTCAGATGCCGCGCCAACACCTGCATCCCCACCGGCAACCCGGTTGCGGTAGCACCGCACGGCACCGTCACCCCGCAGATTCCCGCCAGGCTCGCCGTCACCGTGTAAATGTCGGCCAGGTACATGGCCAGCGGATCGCCGGTCTTCTCCCCCAGCTTGAAAGCCGCCGTCGGCGCCGTCGGCGTCACAATCGCGTCCACCTCGCCAAAGGCGCGCAAAAACTCCTCGGCCAGCAGCCGCCGCACCTGCTGCGCCTTGCCGTAGTAAGCGTCGTAATAGCCCGCCGAAAGCGCGTAGGTTCCCAGCAGAATGCGCCGCTTCACCTCCGCGCCAAACCCCTCGTCGCGCGAGTGGCTGTACATCGCCGACAGCGTCTCCGATGCCGGCGACCGGTACCCGTAGCGCACTCCATCAAAGCGCGCCAGGTTGGCGCTGGCTTCCGCGGTGGCCACAAGGTAGTAAACGGGAACGGCATATTTGGTATGCGGCAGCGACACCGGCTTTACTATGCACCCGGCTGCTTCAAGCGCGGCAATGCCCGATTCGACAGACGCCCGCACCTCCGCATCAAGCCCTTCGCCGAAGTACTCCGCCGGAACGCCGATGCGCAATCCTGCCTTCCCCGTTTCTTTGAGCGGCCTATCGCTCTCCGCCGCGTAGTCCTCGACCGGCGCCACCGAGCTGGTAGCGTCTTTCGCGTCGTAACCGGCAATCACGCCCAGCATCGTCGCCGCGTCGCGCACGTTGCTTGCGAACGGACCGATCCGGTCCAGCGACGACGCAAACGCAATCAGCCCGTAGCGCGAAACCCGTCCCCAAGTCGGCAGCACGCCCACCACCCCGCAAAAACTTGCTGGCTGCCGAATCGACCCGCCCGTATCCGACCCCAGCGTGGCCACAGTCAGGTTAGCTGCCACCGCCGCCGCCGAACCGCCGCTCGAACCGCCGGGAACCCGCTCCGTGTCCACGGGGTTGCGCACCGGCCCGTAGGCGGAGTTCTCATTGGAAGACCCCATCGCGAACTCGTCACAATTCAGCTTGCCCAGCAGCACCGCGCCCGCCGCCTCCAGCCTGGCCACTGCCGTCGCATCGTACGGCGGGTGATAGCCCTTCAATATCTTCGATCCCGCCGTCGCCGCCGCGCCCTGCATCACCATCACGTCCTTGATTGCAACCGGAACGCCCGCCAGCGGCGGCAGCGGATCGCCCTTCGCCGCCATCGCGTCAATAAGCTCCGCCTGAGCAAGCGCCCGCTCTTTGGTCAGGCTGAGGTAGACATTCAAATGGGGATTCACGCGCGCAATGCGGTCGTAATATCCGGCCGCAAGGTCTGCAGCCTTGGTTGTGCCCGCGGAAATCTCAGCCCGCAGTTCTGCCAGGGTTCTCGGCTTCTCCACGTAGCATTCCGCCGTTTTGGATTCGCTCAACAATCTCGCCTTCCTTAATTCCGGCCCCCAATAACCCCTTTGCAAAACCCGGTCGCGAAGCGGCGTCTGCCCCACCGCAGGTGGTCAACGCTCAATCACTTTGGGCACCTTGAAGAAGACTCCATTCGTCTCCGGCGCTTCTGCCATTACCTTGGCGCGATCAAGCGAAGGCAGCAACGCGTCGGCGCGCAGTCCGCCGCCCCCCGCATCCAGCAACTCCGTCACCTGCGCCAGCGGCTCAACCCCCGTAGTGTCCAGTTCGTTCAACTCGGCCACGTAGTCCAGAATGGCGTTCAGATCGTGCAGCATCGCGCCGGTCTCTTCCAGCGTCAGCTCCAGACGCGCTAGCTCCGCCACGCGCTCCACTTCTTCCACGGTTACTTTGGCAGTCATTCTTCAGCCATTCCATTTCGCCTGGCGGGTTGCAAAGAATCCATCCTCAACTGAAGTCGCATCAGTCCCTCGACTCGAATTTATCAGGCCGGCTTTGTAGCAGGGCACGACTTCAGTCGTGCCGCAAAGGCCCAGAAAAGAGCAAGGGCTTTAGCCCCTCAGGTTCCGCTTTCACAATTCAAGGCGGCGCGCCGCATCATCCCCCGAAGATAGAGTATACGGCGTCTCCCCGATTGCCTTGGCAAGGCGCGGACGCCCCCCCCAACCCTCAGTCCACAGTCAGCGTCAGCGTGGCATTATGCGAAACGCCGGTCGAAGTCACAGTCACCGGAATCGAATACGTCCCCGCCGGCGTGGTCGCGCCACCGGAACTCGCGCCCAATCCACCTTCTGTTCCGCCGCCCGATTTCGCGCAGCTTCCAATTCCGCACAACACCATCGCCAGCAGCAGGAGCAAAATCGCCCCATGCAGAGCCTTCCGCTTCCTCTTCCATCCCAGCGGCAGCAGCAACAGACCACATACCAGCGGAAGGACGCGCCAAGCACGTTGCCCTTTCCATCGCACCGATGCGGCAATGCTTCCCGTCGAAACCTGCGCCGTCACATTGCCCGCGGCGCCGGCGTTCAGCGTCTCGCCGGATGGATTAAAGACGCAGACCGCATTCGCAGGAAGCGAGTTGCACGCAAAAGTGAACCCTCCCGACGAGCCACTGAGTGGGGTCAACAGCAACGTGAAACTGGCGCTCAGCCCGCTGGCCACGGATTGAGTGCTCGACCCCAGCACCGCTACTGTAAAGTCGAACCCCGCGCCCGCAAGCGGCACTTGGACCACGCTCGTTACCGCCGAGCTGCTCACGGTAAGGCTCCCCGTCTGCGCGCCGGCCGCGCTGGGAGCAAACTCCACGGCCGCCGTGCAACTGGCTCCCGGCCCCAGCGAAGCGCCGCAGATGTTGTTCACCAATTGAAATCCTGCCGGAACCGCCAGCGCGAGATTGCTCAGCGGATCCGCGACCCCAGCGTTGGTCACGGTCACCGTGATCGGGCCGCTTGTTTCGCCAACGCCGGTGCTGCCAAACGTGAGCGTTGGCGACATCACCTGGATGGCTGCCGCATAGGCCCCGGCGCCGCTGAGAGCCACCGTGGGGCTATCGGCAATGGTTGCGGACGTGACGCTGAGTGTGCCGGCAACTGGCCCAATCGAGCCTGGTTCGAAAATCACTCCAACGGTGCAGCTTGCGCCCGCCGCCAGGCTGCTGTTGCAAGTGCCTTGCGTCAGCTTGAACCCGGCGGAGGCTTCAAGCACAAGTTGGCTTGCCGCAACGCCGCTGGTGTTGCTCACCGTGACCGTCTGCGGTGCGCTGGATGAGCCGGCAACCGTTGCCGCGAAGATCAGTTGCGGAGGGCTGACATTCAGACCGGAGAGAGCCTGGCCGCTCCCGTTCAGAGCCACCGTCGCCGGCACTTTTACGTTGTCGGCCGCAATGTTCAAGCTCGCTGTACTTACCCCGATCGTAGCCGGATTAAAGATCACCTGCACAGCGCAGTTGCCGCCGGGGTCGAGCGTAGTGCCGCAGGTAGTTGCGCTGCAGATGGTGGCGCCGCAGGAAAAATTTGACGCGCGCTGGCCGGCAATCCCAAAGCCCATATTGGATACCGCCAAGCCCCCGTTGTTGGTGATCGTCAAAGTCTGCGGCGCGCTGGCGACGCCCAAGTCCTCGACGGCAAAGTTCAGGCTGTTTGCGTTGATGCTCAACGCGGCTGGCTGCACCCCGGTCCCTGAGAGCGCCACCGTCTGCGGCTTCACGCGCGTAATGTCGCCAACTGTGAGCGTGCCCGTCTGGGGGCCCAATTGAGTGGGAGCGAACTGCACGCTGATGGAGCAGGGCGTGTGCGCCGGCAATTGCGTCCCGCAGCCGCCCGAGGCGGTGCTGTTCGAAGCCAGATTGAAGCCCGCTGTCACCGATAAAGTGATCGAGGTCAGCGTCAGGTCTCCGTTATTGGTCAGCGTCACAGACAGGGACGAAGGCTGCCCCCCAATGGCGGTCGGGGGAAAACTGAGCGAAGTGGGCTGGGTCTGATCGGTCGCGGGGGCTTGCCCGGTTCCCGTCAGGGTCACCATTTGCGTTCCCGCTTGATCGGTGAAGGTCAATGTTCCCGCCGCCGGCCCGGATATTGCCGGCGAGAACTCGACTTCGACGTTACAGGTCCCCGGCACTTGCGCACCGGCGCCACAAGTGTTGCTGGCAATCGCGAAGGGCGAAGCGGGACTGATGGAAACGCTCGCGATAGGAGATGTCGTGCTGTTATTGACGCTGACCGGCAACTCGGGCGCAGGGGTTGTGCCCAGCGGCACACCGCCGAACGATATCGTGCTGGTGCTCAGGGTCACGGCGCCTGGCGGCGCTCCAGTCCCGCTCAGCCCCACAGTCAACTGGCCACCCTCGACGTTGGCGAAGATGGTCATCTGTCCCATGAACGTCGGCGGACTCGCCGCGTTAGGCGAAAACGTCACATCGATTGAGCAGGCCGAGCCGGGCGCCACCGGGTTTTCCAAACATAAGTTGGGATCGGTCCAGCCGAAATCCCCGGTGGTGGCGATTGAGGTAAGCTTCAGCGACACGTTGCCCGTATTCGAAATCGAGACCGGCAGCTGACTGGTCGAATCCGCCGCAACCGGGATCGAGAAGACCAATGGGCTGGGGCTGGCCGTCGCCGTGGTCACGCTCGTGCCCGCCGACCACAGCGGCGTCTGCCAAACGCCCCGCCCATATGTGCCTGCCGTCAGCACCTGCGCGGCGGCCGTTGGCGGAGCGGCGCTCAACTCCGTCACTGGCGCTTCCGGAAGTCCGGTTCCAAACACCGACCAGCACGAAGAGGGCAGGTTCGCGCACGAGGAGATTTGCGCGGTGAAATAAACGCCCGCATCCGTAGCCAGATAAGCGGTACCGGCGCTTTGCGGGTCCACCACCAGGCCACTGACCGGCACCGAAGGCAGGTTAGCCTTGAGACTCGCCCACTGCGCGCCACCGTCGATCGAGCCATACACCGTCTGCACCGTCTCGCCCGCGGTGGAAAATCCCTCCACGGTTGCGTAAACGGTATTCCCCGTTGGGTCATGGCTATCGACAAAAACGCTTGAAACATCGAGCCCAAACTTGTTCAGCGCATTCGGAGAGTTGCTGACCGGGTTGCGCGTCAAATCGTGCCACACGGGCATCCCCGCGCTCGCGGAATCGATGGTCGCGCTCAGAATATGGCCGGGCAGGTTCGCACCGCCATTATTCGCGCCATACATGCCCAGGTAAACCACCTCGCTGGTTCCGCTTACTGCCAGCGCGGCCATGGAGCGGATCAGCGCATCGCCGCTGCAAGCGACGCCCGTCGCCCCGCTGTCCAGGATGGGGCTGATCGCATTCGTTCCGCTCCAGCCCAGTCCGTCGGCCGGCCCGCGCCACACGCGACAGGTGCCGATGAGCAACTGGGTCGTGTCCAGCGGGTCCACCAGGAATGGCGCGGGCGAAGCCATCGCTTCCCCATCGCCGCCCACGTCGTTGTTGTTGACCACCGGAGTAGTGCCGAAATCCGCCGGAGTGCATGGGGAGGTGTCCGAACACAGGTAGATCGACACTCCGTCGTCGTTGTTCACATACCAGTTGCTCGCGATGCGGGGGTCGATGGCCACCGGACCGCCATTCCCACCCAGAATCTGCGGCCAATCCGCTTGAGCCGCGACGCTTTTCAAGCCAGCGGTCCCGTTCGCTCCCAGCCCGGCCATCAGAGTGTAAGACGAGCTGCCGCTCACTGCCATGTTTTCCACTTCGGCAAGCGAACCCAGCCCGCCATTCAGGTTCTGGAAGTGCGCAACATCGGTTGCGTCGCAGGCCGGGCCTGTTTCTCCAATTGCGTCCAGCGAGCGCCAAAGGCCGCTATCGTTGCCGATAAGAATCTCCAGCGGATTGGCCGCGTTCCAGGCCAGCGCGTGCTGGAACCCGGCCACCTGTGCGCTCATGCAGGCGGAGGCATTGGTGGTGTTGCGCCACGCGCAGCCCTGGGCCAGGCTGCATCGCCACAGGTCGTCGGCCCCGGCCAGCAGCCAAGTGTCCGCTCCCGGTTGAGGCGCAAAAGGCACGGCCGCCAGCGCCAAAGTGTAGTCTCCGTCGGCAATGGTGGCAGCTCCGTTGCCGGTGTCCGTCTCCAGGGCCTGCGTGTTCAATGGCCGCCCGAAAGTGATGTTTGCTGCGTTGCAGGCAGCGTTGCTGAGGTCGCACTCATCCTGCCACAGCCCCTGGTCCTGGTTGTACGCATCCACGGTCCAGGCAAAAGTGTCGCCGGTCAGCGGGTTCACCGCCAGCGCGCCGCGAAACATGGGACAATTCACCGAGCCGGTCATCCCGGAATTGGTCGGGCACGCCTGCGGTGTCAGGGTTGCGCCGGGCTGCGCGGCCATGCGCGTCCAGGTAATCCCGTCCCCTGACTGGTAATAGCCATGAAACCGCACCGCCGCCACAAAAAGATGCCGCACCGGGTTCCACGCCACCGCCGTTGCGGCATTGCCGTCCGGCGCATCGAAAAGACTGCCCGGTCCCTGGACGATCGCGCCGGCTCCGTCCATTATGGTGGCCAGGCTCCAGGTAGCGCCGCTGTCCTCAGAGTAATACACCCCTTCATAGCTGCCCCGAGTCAGATCGACATTCACCAGCGTGCCTTCATAGGCCTGCGACACGGCGGCCACCACCAGTTGCGGATTGTCCGTGCTCCAGGCAAATCCGGCGAACCCCTCTCCAACGAACATCCATCTTCGATCGGCGGTCTCGGTAATCAGGCTCCACGTGTTTCCCCCATCCGCCGAGCGCAGAATGCCCGCCCCATAGTAGGAATCCAGCGCATCGTTGGGGTCGCCGGTGCCGGCAAGGAGCACGCCTGTCCCGCCCGGCTGCACGGTGATCGCGCCAATGCTGATGGAAGCATCCACCGTGCCGCTCAGCGCCCCCACGGCGTCAGTGAGCGGCGTGAACGCCACCAGCGACGCGTTGGACACGGCCGCATTCTGTGCCTCCCATACCCCGCCGCCGGTTGTTCCCACGTAAAGATGATTGCCGGTCGCGTCCGACGGGTCGAGCGCCAATGCGGTAACCCTGCCTGAAACCAGGCCGTAGTTCGCCGTGATCACTGCATCCGGCCCCACCGGCTGCCAGGGGTTGGAGGCTTGCTGTAGTTGCTGCACCGCCGCTCTCGCTGCTGAGCCTCTCAGCCCTCCACTGAAGCTGCGAACAGGCCGCGCGCCGGACCCGCCAACTGCCCATCCGCGCGCGGCAAGAAAACGCTGCGCCTCAAGCACCTGCGGCGGAATGGTGTCTCGTTGCGGGGATGGCCTCGCCGGCTGCTTCGCGCTTCGGCTTGCGTTTGAAATAGGGGCAGGTCGGGCCTTCGGTTGACCCGGCGGAGATTGCGCCTGAATGAGCTGCCCTGGCGCGAGCGGCAAACCCGCAATCACCAGCCAGCACAGCGCCGCGAGCCTGGCTCGTCTCCCGCCGCGCCCGCGCCCCAACTCTCGATAGCCGTGTGTTCCAATCCAGCCCAGCCAGGCTGTTCCGCCGGAAATCCTCTGCAAATCCCACATCGCCCCACACATCCGGATTCCGAGTCCGGCTTCCCCTCTTCAAATCTCCAAGGGGGAATGGCGGGAACTCCATCGAATCGATCATGCGAAACACGCTGTTTCCGGGATTGGATTGCGATGCGATTATAGTACGAAAACGGGAACGCATGGGTTTTCGCTACGTACGCGCCCACCAACCGCGTCGCCGAATTTCTGTTTCGAGCGCAAGTTCTGCCATTCGCCGCGCCTGCCGAGAGGCGCATATCCTCCCGGAGGGCGGTATCGATAATAGCCCAGGATGAAGTCCGCTGAAGCGGACGGAATCCTGGAACTATGGCGAAATTGAATCCCCCGCCCCGCAGGGGCGGAACGATTCACCACGCGCCGCACCGGCCTCGAAGCAATCTCCTCTTCACCTGCTAGCCAGCCCGTTCTATGGCGGAATGCTAGAACAATTGACCCTCCACCGGCCCGCCCCCGTGCTGCCGAATGTACTCCTCCGCATCGAACTTCTTCGCCATCGACGCGCCGGACATGGGCCGCACCAGCCCGAAGATCGGCCGGTTGAACCATGGCCTGTCATGCCTGCCCACAATCGCCCAGGCAATCCCCGCATAGCCGTTCGGGTCGCGCCCATCCAACTCGTATTTGTCGTTCAACTCGACTGCCCACTCAAACGCTCGCGCCGGATCGGGCGCCCATTCCAGGATTTTTTTGGCCCAGTACATGCGCATGTAGTTGTGCATCCAACCGGTCGAAACCATCTGCCGTTGCGCCGCATTCCATAGCTCGTCCCCTGTCTCGCCGCTCTCCAGTTGAGCGAACGTATAGCGATGAGGCCGCGGGTCGCCCGTATGTTCGATCAACGTCTTGCGTGCCCAGGGCGCGGCGCACTCCCAGGTGTCGTGGTTCGGCTCGTGGCGCACGAAGAGAACAGCCAACTCACGCCAGCCGATCAGCTCGTCAAGATATTTCTCGCCCGCCGCCTCCGTCGCCTTGCAGTCCGCGATAGCCTTCCTCACCGCCAGCGCAATCGTCACCGGCCCAATGTTGCCGAAATGCAGGTAAGGCGACAGCCGGCTCGTTCCCCGCACTTCCGGATGATTCCGCGCAGCCTCGTAGTCCTTCAATTCAAGATCGACGAAATCCCGGAGCCGCTTGAGCGCCGCGTGCGTGCCTCCGGTAAAGCTGTCCACCGGCACCACGCTTCGATTGAGCTTCGAAAACCCCGCGGTTATATCACCATCAAGTGAATAACGGTCGAGCTTCTTCGCCGGCTTCCACTCGTGCAGCGGCACAATCTTCTTCTGCTCCACCAGGTACTTCGGCATCTCCGCCTTCAAATGCGGACGAAAATGATGCAGCAGCACAAAGCTACGATCGAAGACGTGCGACGGCACCACCACGTCCGCATCCAGGGTCCAAAAAGGCAGCTTCAGCCGCTTTGCCAGCACCTTGCGCCAGCGCTCCGGCTCGCGGCAGGGATTCTCGTCGCCAATCAGCAGGGCCGCCTGCACCTCTTCAAGAAACGCCTCCAGCGAACTCTCCGGCGAACGCCGGACCACAAATCCAACACCCCGCTCAGCCGCGTCCTGCGCAACATCTCTCAACCCCTGCTGTAGGAAGTGGTAGTGCCGCAAATTGGCGTTGGGGTAATTCGGAATCACCTGGAAGTACACCACCACCGGCAACCCCAGCAGGTTCCCCGCCTCAATCGCCACATCGAGCGCAGGATTGTCCACGATGCGCACCGCCCGCTGCATCCAGTAGACAACGCATCGGCCGCCTTCGCGCGGCAACCCATCCTGCCGCACCAGCACGCGCGGCTGGCTGCCTAGTCGAGTCAGATCATCGCTGATTTGGGAATTGCCGGAAGCGGTTTTCATGCAGAATGAGCCAAGCTCTATTCTGCATTGTCCGCGCCGCACTCACGTCTTCCGCAGGCAGTCGCTGTGGACCGGATCAAAACCCAATAAATGAAGGATGTGTTTCAATCCGATTTGCGGAAATTGAACCGCGTCGCGGTCAGCGCAGGCGAGACCGACGCCACCTTGGTATCCATCAGCCCATTGGCCCGAAGCAGAGCCCGGATCGCGCCTTCGTTCAGCGCATGTCCCGGCCCTTTGGCATAGACAATCCAGATGGGAACGGCCCGTGCCAGCGCGGCCCTGGCCTGTTTGAGCGAATCCAACAGGGATTCAGGCGTGTCGACGCAAGCCACAATCAGATCGGCGCCTTCCGATGAAACCCGCGCCGCCGCAGCAACCGCTGCCTTCAGGCTTTCGTCGTTAATGTTGCCAATAGCACGCACTACCGTCATTTCCGTAATGCCAAGCTTTCGAGCCAGCGACAAAGGCGGGCTGGTAATCGTCGCAGCCCACTTCGCAGCCACGGCGGCCCCAAGCACAAGTTCCACCGCCTCGCCCCTGGCCTGTCCGACAGAACTCTCACGTCTTTGATCTCGTGGAACGGCACCCGCCTGCGAATCTCGCCGCGCAGAATCAATTCGCTCGTTTCAAGCAGCGCCTTGACCTCCGCGACCGTCCCCGCCCAGTCGCAAGTGCAGACCGCCTCGCGCCCCATTACCGTCCCTCCCCGGACTTGAAGTCCAAGCAGCAAATCAGAAAGGGCTGCCTCATCGGGCAGCCCAATCGTGCAAATCTGCATCATCCCTAATCCCTAATCCCTAATCCCTAATCCCTAATCCCTGTTCCCTGCCCTTCTACCACCGCCCCCACGCCCGGCTGATGTAGTCGGCCAGCGTCATGCCGATGAGCGTGAGAAAGGTAAAGATGCCGGCGAAAACGGTGAGCTTGGTGAGCTTGGAGCTGTACTTGACGTGCATGAAAAACAGAACAACGAGCGTCGCTTTGGTGCATGCGATCGCAATCGCCAGAATCGGGTTGAAGATGCCCAGGTCAACATACGACGCCCAGACGGTCAGTGCGGTCCCCACCAGAAGGGCGAAGAGGATGATCACGTAGATCATCGGGCTGACAACGTGATGACTCGCTGCTTCCATTTCTTTTTGATCGGTCATTGTGTCGTGTCCTTCAAGAGTGTCTGCTGATCAGGTAGAGGAGCGGGAACAGGAATATCCAAACGATATCGACGAAGTGCCAATACAAGCCAAAGTTTTCGACAAACGTCACGTGGCCCGCGGTGTAAGCGCCGGCCTGCGCACGGAAGATCATGAATCCCAGGATGGCAATGCCGATGATCATGTGCAGCGCATGCATGCCGGTCATGGCGAAATAAAGCGAGAAGTAGACTTCGGTGTGGCGCGCCATGTCCACCGCGAGGGGTTGATCCTTGGCCGTGGCGGGGTTATTTACATCTGGATGCGTGAACGAATCCAGGCTGAAGTGGAACCCGGGCACGTGATGCTTCTCAATCTTCTCCCCGTATTCGATGGTCTTGATGCCCAGAAAGCCCAGGCCGAGAATGAACGTGAGCACCAGGCACAGCACCAGACCGCTCTTTCTTCGCGTCTCCGCGCACCACACGCCCATGGCCATGGTGAAGCTGGAAGTGATGAGCAGCAGTGTATTCAGCCCGCCCAGTGGAATGCTCAACTGGTGCGATGCCGCCACGAACGCCGGGTAGTACCAGTTGCGGTAAATCAGGTAGGCCGTGAACAGTCCGCCGAAGAACATGACTTCTGTAAGCAGGAAGAGCCACATGGCGAAGCCGGCCGCGTCCGCCTGCTGCTCCACGTTCTCAAAATGATGGCGCAGGTAGGACGGATGCTCTTCGTGCCCTCCTCCGTGGGAGCCTTCGGGGGCGGCGTGGGCGCCATGCGCTATGGCAGTGCTATCCGACACTGGGCACCTCTTTTTCTGTCTGATGTTCCAGCCACTCGTAGTCGTAGGCTTCGTGGTCCATGATGGGCGTCACCAGGAAGTTCTCCGTCAGCGGCGGAGACTGCGTCTGCCACTCCAGGCCCGTCGCCTGCCAGGGATTATTGCCCGCGATCTCGCCGTACTTCAGCGACCACGTCAGGTAAATAATCGGCAACAGGTAGCCCACACCCAGAATCGATGCGCCGGCCGTCGAGAAGACGTTGAGCACCTGGAACTCCGGGGGGTAAGAAGCGTAGCGGCGCGGCATGCCCAGCGTTCCCAGAATGAACTGCGGGAAGAAGGTGAAGTTGAAGCCGATGAACGTCACCACGGCAGCCAACTGCGAAATCTTCTCCGGATACATGCGCCCCGTGATCTTCGGCCACCAAAAGTGGATGCCCGCGAGGAACGCCATCAGCATGCCGCCCACCATGACAAAGTGGAAGTGGGCCACGATGAAGTAAGTCTCCGTAAGGTGGATGTCGGTACCTGAAGTACCGAGAAACACGCCCGTCAGCCCGCCAATGGTGAAGAGCCCCATGAAGCCGAAGGTATAGAGCATCGGGGTTTCAAACGTGATGGAGCCTTTGTAGAGCGTGAACGTCCAATTGAAAATCTTGATCGCCGAAGGCACCGCAACCAGCATGGTGAGCAGCGAGAACACCAGCACCGCGTAATTCGAAATTCCCATGATGAACATGTGGTGCGCCCACACAAAGAAGCCGAACACCGCAATGGCCACCGAGGAGAACGCCACCGCTGTATAGCCGAACACGCGCTTGCGGCTAAAGGTAGAAATCGTTTCCGATATGACTCCCATGCCGGGCAAAATCATGATGTAGACGGCCGGGTGCGAGTAGAACCAGAACAGATGCTGGAACAGCAGCGGGTCGCCGCCCTTGGTCGGATCGAAGACGCCGATGCCAAACAGCCGCTCCAGCATTACCAGCACGATCGCAATGGCCAGCACCGGCGTGCCCAGCACCATCAGGATCGACGCCGCATAGTGCGACCACACAAACAGCGGCATGCGGAACCACGTCATCCCCGGGCAGCGCATGCGGTGGATGGTCACGATAAAATTCAGCCCGGTAAAGATGGAGCTGAACCCGGCGACAAAGACGGCCAGGCCGGTGGTGACCACATGCGTGTTCAGGTAATGGGTCGACAGCGGCGTGGTGAAGGTCCAGCCGGTATCCACTCCGCCCAGCACCATGGTCGTCAGTACCATGATGCCGCCCACAACATACAGGTACCAGCTCAGCAGGTTGATCTTGGGGAAAGCCAAGTCGCGCGCGCCCAGCATGATCGGCATCAGGAAGTTGCCCAGCGTCGCCGGCACGCTCGGCACCAGAAACAGAAACACCATGATGACGCCGTGCATGGTGAAGAACTTGTTGTAGGTGTCCGACGCCACCAGGTCTGGCTGCGGGGTCAGCAGTTCCAGCCGGATCAGCCCCGCGAACGCGCCGCCGATAAAGAAGAACACCGTGATCGAGATGAGATACAGCATCGCGATCCGCTTGTGGTCGCCGGTCAGCAACCAGCTCAGCAGGCCGTCCTCCGCGGTGATGAAGTTCTTCTTCGGCACCCGCGCCGTGCTCTGGTCGGGCAAGCGCAGAATGGTGTTGTCTTGTTCGCTCATGGTTTCACCGCCCCTGACGCCGAAGGCGTTGCCTGGTCCGCCTCCGATGTCGTCAACGTCTGCTGCACCCGATAGTTGGTATTCAATGTCTTCAAGTACTCCACCAGATCAATCAGGCCGTCTTCGCTGATCTGGCCTTGGTACGTCGGCATAATGGGCGCATAGCCCGCCGTAACGTGCTCGGACGGGTTCAGTATCGCGTCGCGCAGATACGCCTCGTTCACCTGCACCTGCGAGCCGTTGGTCAATTGCAGCGTCGATCCGTACACGCCGGCCAGGCTCGGCCCGCGCGCCGCGGCGTTGCC
>JBEKFD010000023.1:0-31651 GCA_050013495.1 Occallatibacter sp.
CGGGTTCCGATACTGCATCGAATGTCGTGTTCGGAAGTTTGCAGCAGGTGACGGCGCGGCAAATCGGAGTGTCGCCGCTCCTGATGGCGTCGGCCAACTCGGCCGGCGGCGTGATGGGAAAGATGATCGCAGCGCCAAGCATCGTTGTTGCTTCCACTGCGACAGAGAGCTATGGCCAGGAAGGGACGATTCTGCGCTTCGTCTTTTGGCACAGCCTGACGCTGGCGGCGTTGGTGGGGTTGTTCGTTTTGTTGATGGCGTATGCGGGGCCCTTGGCCCGTCTGACGGCGACTTAGCGGGTTACCGGCCGAGGCTAAATCCCGTCCTCCTTGACCCGCTCCGGCACAAAGACGTCGCTGGCCTTGTGCCACTGTCCTTGCTGCTCGAAGCCCGCGCCTTCCAGGCCGATCTTGTAGGCGCTTGCGCCATCTTCTCCCGATGCGCGCGCCATAATGTAGCCTTCGTAGGTAATTCCTTTATCGGAGATGACGATGACGCTCTGGTTCAAATCAAGCATGGCGGGTTCCTTCCGATCTTTGGACTCTTCGCAACAGGCTAATGCATCTTGCGGCTGTTTGCATAGATCGCTGCGGGGTTGCCGGATCGCGTGAAGATTGGCGCAGGCAGAGATTGGCTGAAGCGCTGTGCAGGCGCAGCACCCTGGGCCAGTAGGTTAGATTTGCGCGTATTGATTGGGTCGAACTGGAAGCCGTAGGACCTTTTCGTGCGCATCAGGACTAGCGGCGATTCGCCGCCTCTGCAGCCTGTTTCACCTCGTTGAACGCCTGGGCGAGCAGGTCTTTCGCCTTCTGCGCATGGCCATGCATGTCAAACTCATTCGCAACCTGCGCGGCATCCAGTTTTCCGACAGCCTGCTCCATCAGCCGTTGCGCTGCAGCTAGATTCGGATGCCGGTTCGCGTTCACATTCTGCCCTACTACGACGCCGGAAGCGAAGAGTCCCAGGCCGAGGACGCTGCCCAAAACCAGTCTACGAGAAATCATGGGAAAAACCTCCGGTGCCAAAATACAGAACGGTTCCGGGTCTGGCAAGAGAAAAAGCCACATTCGAATTGCCGCCTTTATTTTCGTGCCAGCGGTCGAATCCAATTTGAGAGTTGAAGCGTCTCCTATTAACAAGCAGGGCGTGTACGATCTTGCGCCGGGTCCAGCAACCCTTCCCGCGTAATCCCGACGAGTTCAAGCTGTGCCGCACATCAACTCCGCAAATTCGATCTGGAGGGTTCCATGCCGAATCTGAGGCCCACGCTTGCAGGAAAACACGGTGCGATGGTTCAAAGTTGTCTCCTCCTGTTCCTGCTCGTAGCAGCTTCTGCCTCCGCCTTGGCGCAGGCCCGCGTTTATGAGTTGCGAACCTACCATTGCTATGACGGCAAGCTCGAGACTCTCAAAGCCAATTTCCGCGACTTCGACATCCGCATCCTCAAACGCCATGGCATCGAAAGCGTGGGCTACTGGGTCCCACAAGATCCCGCGCTCGCCGGCAACACGCTCATCTTCATGCTCGTTCATCCCAGCCGCGCCGCCGCTGAAAAGAACTGGGCCGAATTCGTGAGAGACCCCGAGTTCCAAAAACTCGCCGCCGAATCCCAGAAAGATGGCCCCATCGTCCAGAAAGTCGAATCCGTCTATTTAGATCCCGCGGACTTTTCGCCGTTGAAATAGCATGGACGCTGTAAGAATTGACCTTGTACGACCAATGGACGTACACTGAGAACGCGATCGTTCGACTGGAAGGATTGTCATGCCTCAGGCCCTGAATGATGGAGAACGCCGGACGCGCGGGACGCGGATGGGATTTCGCGTGGATGCGGAGACCAAGCGGATGGTGATGCGGGCGGCGGCACTGGAGCGGAGGAGCCTTACGGACTTCTGCCTGACGGCGCTGACAGAGGCAACTCGGCAGACAATCAGCCGGCATGAGGCGCTGCTGCTTTCCGAACGGGATCGGAAGACCTTTTTCGACGCGCTCATCTCTCCACCCAAACCGAATGCGCGGCTGAGGCGCGCATTCCGGGCAGCGGCGGAGGGGTTTGTTTCCTGATGGAGAAGGCTCTTTACCGGCTCGAACCGCTGGGCAAGCAACATGACCGGAACGGATTCACCTGCGGCGTCGAGAGCCTGGATGTGTACCTGAAAACGCAGGCATCGCAGGACATGCGGCGCAAGGCGAACGCGGTATTTGTGCTGGTTCTTGAAGGCCATCCAAATCAGATCGCGGGCTACTTTACCTTGTGCGCCTATGGGCTGGCTCCGGGAGCGATTCCCGATGCGGCGCGGAAGCATCTACCCCGCTACCCGGTGGTGAGCGCAACGCTGCTTGGGCGGCTGGCGGTGAGTGCAGATATGCAGGGGCACGGGCTCGGCTCGATGCTACTGGCGAAGGCCTTGGGCACGGCTTATGAGAACGCCGACGTGGTGGGCTCGTCGATGGTGGTGGTGGATGCTCTGGACGAGCGGGCGGCGGGGTTCTATGCGGCGCACGGATTCGTTCGGCTGCCGGAGTCATTGCGGCTGGTTTTGCCGATGCGAACGATCGCCGGGTTGATTCTTCGCTAATGGCCCTCGCGCTAGCTTGTTGGGAACATCCGGGCGGTGTAGCATTTGTTCAGGCGGAAGGGGAGTTCCTTCTATGAGAGAAATCATCTTTGAGGTGCGTGAAGACGAGGTGGACGGCGGTTATACGGCCCACGCCCTCGGTTACGGCATCCATACGCAGGGAGACACCGTGGAAGACTTGCGCGCGATGGTCAAGGATGCCGTCCGCTGCTACTTCGACGAGACCATGGAGGCTCCGAAGATCATCCGGCTCCATTTTGTGCGGGATGAAGTTCTGGTGAAGTGACGCTTACTCTTCCGGAGCTCTTTTTCGGCTGAATGTGCCACAGTCCAATGCCTGAAAGGAGCCGGGAACTGCGCTTTCCAGGGCCCTTTCTATCTGAGGCAGGTAATTCTTGACAATCCGCCACTAGACTGAAGACATGGCGATGACCGCCAGTCACCTGCCCGTCAGTTTCTGCTCATAATAAAGGGTTTGATCCCCGGTGAGGAATACGTCAAAACCATCGCTCTCGGCCACATCCAGGAGCTTGCCGTTCTTCAGTCCATCCCAACCTTTGAAGCTGGCCGTGAAAACTTCGTGCGAGCCAGGATGTCTGCGCAGCCTGTGGTCGAGGTTTTCGTCGAGCAATATCTTCACTGTTGTCGCTGCCGCCGCTGTTCCTGCGCAAACTCGATCAAACGCTCGATCTGGGCGACAGAAAGGGTGGGAAAGCCTTCGCGGATATCCTCGATGCTATCGCCTAGCTCATAGCTGTTCACAATGGGATCCGGCATGATGCGAGTTCCAAGCACCACAGGCCTTCCGGATACCTTGCCGGGGACTCTTTCGATCAGTTCGCAGGCTGTCCAGTCGATCTCAACATCCGTTTCCACGTTTGCCATATTCGAGCCCTCCTCGCCATCGTAATCCTTTATCCTGTTTGAGAAAAGCGTCGCATGGGAGTTCGCGATCATTCGCTGGCCCCAACAACAAGAGCCACAAATACCCAATCAAGAAGCTGCAAGGGGTTGCGGCAGGAGAAGGCCAGTACCGGCTTCGCTCGGGGAGGTTCCGTTTTCGCTACGACATTGCGGGGCGCGAGGTGGTGCTGCTGTATTGTGGGCTGCGTCGAGAGGAGACATACTGAGTGGACTCCCAGGTCTCAAAGGCGAGACCTGGGGCACCCGGCACCCGGCGCTCTACAAAAAGCGCAACGAGATCGCGCGGCTGTTCCCCCGCCTCAAGGGCTTGCGCAGAATCTTCTCCCGCTTCGAGAAACTCGACGCCCTCTTCCTCGGTTTCCTCAACTTCGCCCTCATCATCGAAGCACTGCGTTTAGTGTGAACACGCGAATAGGCGGCGGCGCAGAGTCCCTGCAACGGCGATTAAGCCGGTGCCGAGAAGGAAGATACTGGCGGGTTCGGGAGTTTCACTGGTGAGATCGATGGCTTCATGGTAATCTACGGCGCCGTTATCGCCGTTGCGGTAGGCGTCATAGACAAAATCTCCGGAAGAATTCAGATGGACAAAATCTATGTCTGGCTCGCCGAGAGGTGGGACAAACAAATCTGCAACAGGATCCGGACCGGTGAAAGTCTCATTGAAGTAGGGGTACGGCGCATCTCCAAAAGAGTTGTAGACCTCGTGTCCGTTGTTGCAGGTTCCCGGAACAGGGGAGGTGAGGAATGGCGCGCTAACGGTGCATGGGGTTCCGTTGTCATAGACCAGATTGGGAGCAGTAGGCGAGTAGTTGACCATGACACCATCCACAAAGGTCTCGTACTCATGACAGATGCCCGATATTAAACACTGAGGCGCACCGGCTGGTAGGTTATAGACGAGAACGGCAGTGCCGGAAGCTGTTATTCCGACAGCGTCAAGGCTGCCAGGGCCGGCTGAACCAGCCAAATCAAAGGTCTCGTAGGTGTCAGCGTGCGCCGCGGCAGGAACCGCGAAGAGCCCGATTACGGCGAGAGCGGCTGCGAAGCCAGGGCAAATTCTGGAAGCTTTCATGCGGAGTTCCTCCTAAGGGCTGGAATTATACAGGATCCGATCCGGATATTCGGCTCAAAACAAGTCCTTCCTGAGCAAAGTGTGAACCGTGATCCAATCGTCTCCGAGCGTATCCAACGGCTTCTTGTAGCAGTTGAACCAGATTCTCCCGCAAAAGGTCTCGATTTCCCCATTGTCGGCAATGGAGACGCCGCGCTTGTACCGGTTTCCAAGAACGTGATCCCAAACGTGAATATTCAAAACGCTCCAAAGTCCGTTTCTGAGTTCCTCGTCAATTGACTCGATTTGGATGGCCTTTCGGACTGGCCTGTATCCTTGTCGTTCGGAGAATTGCATTCTTGGTCCCTTTTCGTCTCTTGCAGGCAATCTCGACGTGCAAAGCCTGAAAACTCGTGTAATGAAGCATTCTCGCGATGATTGCACCCGATTTTGAATGGAGCTTCTGCCGTTGGTCAACGCTCCTGGAGTGGAACGGGGTGGCGAATACCTGTTTGCTCCTAAAACTCACAGTTGCGGCTTTTCCTAATTCACACGAGATTTCAACCGGTGTTTGGCTCGGATTGGTCGCCGCGCGCGACGGTAGAATTGTAGTTAATCATGACTGAATTTACGCATTTGCATTTGCATACGGAGTACTCGCTGCTGGATGGGGCTTGCGACGTTACCAAGCTGGTGGAGCGGGTGGCGGCGCTGGGGCAGACGTCTGTGGCGATGACGGACCACGGGAATATTTATGGCGCGGTGCACTTCTTCGACGCGGCCAAGGCTAAGGGCGTCAAGCCGATTCTTGGTTGCGAGCTTTATATATCTAAAAAAGAGGATCATCGCGAGCCGGGGGAGGGGGATGAGAACAATCACTTGCTGGTGCTTGCGCAAAACGAAGAAGGCTATCGCAACCTGATTCGCATTACGTCGGAGGCTTCGCTGCATGGGTTTTATCGCAAGCCGCGCGTGAGCAAGAGGTACCTGGCCGAACATGCGGAGGGGCTGATCGGGTTCTCAGGGTGCTTGAGCGGGGAGCTGTGCGAGGAGCTTATGGCCGGGCGCTACGAGAAGGCCAAGAGCGTGGCGCAGCAGTATCAGGACATCTTCGGGAGAGGGAATTTCTTTCTCGAAATTCAGGACCAGGGCCTGGAAGACGAGAAGAAGATTCATGAAGCGCTGTTCCGGCTGGAACGCGAGTTGAATATTCCGATGGTGGCGACGAATGACTCGCATTATTTGTGCGGCGAGGACTCGCATGCGCATGACGTGATGCTGTGCGTGCAGACCGGCGCGAAGGTGCATGACAAGGAGCGCTTCCGCTTTGACAGCGATCAGTTTTTTGTGAAGAGCGCCGAGGAAATGGCGGTGCTGTTCAAGGATTCTCCCGATGTGCTGAAGCGAACGCAAGAGATTGCGGAGCGCTGCAATCTGAAGCTGGCCAAAGTGGACAATCCGTTTCCGGAGTTTGCCGTGCCGGAGGGACACACGATAGACAGCTACTTCGAAGAAGTGTGCCGCGAGGGCTTCAAGAAGCGGCTCGATACTTCGATTGCGCACCTGGCTTCGCGCGGCGTGCTGCGGGCTTCGCTCGAGCAATACCAGGCGCGGCTGGATTTCGAAATTGGCATTATCAAGCAGATGAAATACGCGGGGTACTTCCTGATTGTTTGGGACTTCATCAAGTACGCGCGCGATCATGGGATTCCGGTGGGTCCGGGGCGCGGATCGGCAACGGGGTCGCTGGTGGCGTACACGATGGAGATCACGAATGTTGACCCGCTGCAGAATTCGCTGCTTTTTGAGCGGTTCCTGAATCCTGAGCGCGTGACCATGCCCGACGTGGACGTGGACTTTTGCCAGAACCGCCGCGGCGAGGTGATCGAGTATGTGACGCGCAAATATGGGCGCGAGCAGGTGGCGCAGATTATCACGTTCAATACCATGGCGGCGAAGGCGGCCATCAAGGATTGCGGGCGCGCGCTGGACATGCCGTATGGCGATGTGGACCGGATCGCGAAGCTGGTTCCGATGACCGTGGGCATGACGCTTGAACGGGCTCTTGACGATGTGCCGGAGTTGAGGAAGGCGTATGAGAATGATCCAGTCACGAAAGAGCTGATTGATACGGCGAAGAAGCTGGAAGGGTTGGTGCGCGGGGCCGGCGTTCATGCCTCGGCGGTGGTGATTGCGCCGCGTCCGCTGACCGAACTGGTGCCGCTGAACAAGACCAAGAACGACGAAATTGTTACCGCGTACGACATGAAGTCGGTGGAGAAGATGGGCCTTTTGAAGATGGATTTTCTGGGCCTGGCTACGCTGACGGTGATTGACGATTGCCTGAAGCTGATTGAGAAAAGCAGGGGATTGAAGCTGGACATCGATGCGATTCCGCCGGACGACGAGGCGACCTTCAAAAAGGTGTTTCACTCGGCGCTGACATCGGGGATTTTCCAATTTGAATCGAGCGGCATGCGCGACATTCTGCGGCGCTACAAGCCGGATAGCGTGGAGGAGTTGACGGCGCTCAATGCACTCTACAGGCCGGGGCCGATGAGCATGATCGACGACTTCGTCGAGCGCAAGTGGGGACGGCGGAAAGTCGAGTACATGCTGCCGGAGATTGAGGGAATCCTGAAGGACTCGCTGGGCGTGATTGTTTACCAGGAGCAGGTGATGCAGATTGCGAACGTGCTGGCGAGCTACTCGCTGGGCGAGGCGGACCTGCTGCGCCGAGCGATGGGCAAGAAGAGCGCCGAGGAGATGGCCAAGCAGCGCGACCGCTTTATGAGCGGCGCTGCGGCGCTGGGACATCCGAAGAGTACGGTGGGCGAGATTTTCGACCAGATGGAGAAGTTTTCCGGGTACGGGTTCAATAAATCGCACTCCGCTGCGTATTCGCTGGTGGCCTACCAGACGGCTTACTTGAAGACGCATTTTCCGGTGGAGTTCATGGCGGCGCTGCTGACTTCGGAAACTTCGAAGCCGGAGAACGTGGTGAAGTATATCGGCGAGTGCAAGGAGATGGGCATTCGCGTAGAGCCGCCTGACGTGCAGGTCTCTGGCGCGCAGTTTACGCCGCATATTACGCCGGAAGGCGAGTCGATCCGCTTTGGACTGGCGGCGGTGAAGAACGTGGGCGGGAATGCTATCGAGTCCATCATGAAGGCGCGTGCGGATGCGGGCGGGCGCTTCAAGAGTTTGTGGGAGTTTTGCGAGAAGGTCGATCTTCGCGTGATGAACTCGCGGGTGATTCAATCGCTTATCAAGGCCGGCGCGCTGGACTCGTTGGGTTCGCGGGCAGCGCTGTATAAGGCCGTGGACAAGGCGATGGAGCGCGCGCTGAAGGCGCAGAAGGATGCGGCGCAAGGGCAACATGGGTTGTTTGGACTGTTCAATGAGACTCCAGCGCACGGCCGCGATGCGGATGAGTTGCCGCGCACCGCGGAGTGGGAAGAAGGCGAGCGGCTGAGCAATGAGAAAGAGGTGCTGGGTTTCTTTGTCTCCGGGCATCCGCTGGATAAATATGCGGAAAAGCTGCGGAATTTGACGGGTGTGATTTCAACGGCTGAGGCGCTGGAACGGAAGCCTCCTGAGAAGCGCTGGGGCACGCAGGCGGACCCTGCGGACGAGATCCAGGTGGCGGGGATGATTCTTGGTCTGCGGGTGCAGAAATCCAAGCGCGACCAGAAGCTTTACGCCCAGGCGGCTCTCGAAGACGCGACCGGCAAGATCGATTTGATCTGCTTCTCACGCGACTACGAGAAGCTGCAAGGCCAATTGAAGATGGAAGCGCCGGTCCTGGTGCGCGGCGTGCTGATGGGAGATGAAGATGCCGCGCCGAAAATTGCGGTTAGCGCGATCATGCCTCTGGATGAAGTGCAGGTGAAACTCCCCTCCGGCGTGCGCATCCGCGTCAATCTCGATCGCGCAACGGAGGAGATGTTGGCGGGGCTCAAGAGCGCTGCGGATGCGGCTCCGGGGCCGGGCAAGGTCATGCTTCACCTGGAGAAGAAAGGCGAATACGCGGTCATTCTGGAGCCGGATGGGATGAGCGTAGCGGCTGATCGCGGTTGGGTGGAGCGGGTGGAAGAGCTGATTGGCAAGGGGACGGTGCAGGCGGTGGGATAGAAACGTGGGGACGCAGGGAATAGGGAGGCATGGATGTCGAAGGAATGAATCGTGTGACAGAGCCCTTTGAGCGACAGGGATCAGGGTTCGATCAATTCGACGTTGGCGGCAAATTGAGCGCCAGCGAGGTGCAGGATTCCAAGATCAAGAGTTGCGAGCTTGCCCTTGTTTAGAATGGCGAGTCCGAGCAGGTAGGCATCGGTAGCCTGACGATGGCCCTGGAGCCGGTTGAACAAGGGCTTGGTGCTCCCGATCCAAGGAGGAGCGTCAGGCCAGAAGATGTGGCCGGTGCGCCCGGTCAGGTGTTCAAGGGCTTTGCGAGCCTCAACCATTTCAAACGGAACCAAGCCTGGGATTCCCTGCGTGAGCAGGCGGAACAGGCCGGACTGTGTGATCGGGCAAGTGGCAAAGCTGTTTGCGCTAGTGTGCGCGAACCATCGAAAAACAGGCTTGTAGTGTGGATGCCGCGGGTCGTGAAGGACGAGAAGCACGTTTACGTCCAGAAGGAAGGTCATCGCCTGCGACCCCGTCCGTTCGCGGCGGGCGCGGTCTCCTTCTTGCGCGGCATGAGCCTCTCAACGTATTCACGGTTCATGTTGTCCTCAAACTGTTTGAGATCTTCGAGGGTGAAATGCACAGTTGAGTGATCCGCGGGGACGTCCAGCACGAGAAATCCGTTGACCTCCTTGAGGCGGGAGGGTTTTGGCTCGCTTTGCTGGATGATCCGATCAATGGCAGCGCTTGTCGAAGATCCGCTGGCGCTCTTGAATCGCTCGACAATCTCCTGGGCTTGCGGAGAAAGCGTTACGGTTGTTCTGCGGGCAGCAAGTTTTTTGCGCCGCATTCCCTCGGTACCCTTTCGATTGCGAGAGAGCCCGACGGTTGCGGGAGATGGAGTCGGGGTGCTCATATAGAGAATATGATGCACCTGTCTCTAGGGATATGCAAGAGGACCAAGTGCGATGCATTCTTCACAGCCTTGCACCAAGATGAGGAAAATGTATGCAATACCGGCGATTGGGCGAGGGGCCTCTGGTGGTTTCGGAGTTGAGCTTTGGGACTTGGCTCACGGTTGCGGGCGGAATTTCGCGAGAGCAGGCGATTCGCTGCATTCACGCCGCGGTGGACCACGGCATTACGCTATTCGACACTGCTAATCAATACGGAGCAGGCGAGGCGGAGCGGGTGCTTGGGCAGGCGCTCAAGGCTTATCCGCGCGACCGGTACCAGATTGCGACGAAGCTCTATTTTCCAGTGGGTGATGAGCCGGATAGCGGGCTGTCCGCGAGTCAAATTGAAAAGCAGCTTGACCGATCGCTTGAACGGCTGGGTGTCGATTGCATCGATTTGTATCAGTGTCACCGCTTCGACAAGGAGACGCCGCTCAAAGAGACGCTGGTCGCGCTGGATCGGGCTGTGCACGCTGGAAAGGTGCGGGCCATCGGATTCAGCGAGTGGACGGCGGAGCAAATTGACGCAGCGGCTGCAGTTGCCGAAGCGGTCGGGCTGACCGCGTTCTCGTCGAGCCAGCCGCAGTACTCAATACTGTGGCGCAAGCCGGAGCGCGGCGTTTTTGCCACATGCGCTCGGCATGGGATCGGCAACCTGGCATTCTCTCCGCTGGCGCATGGAGTGCTGACGGGAAAATATGCGGCCGGGCAGCCGCCTCCGCCTGGGAGCCGCGCGGCGAGCGACGAAATGAACCTGTTCATGGAGACGGCGGGGCGGCATTTCCGGTCGGACTTCCTGTTGCAGGCAGTTGCGGATCTGAAGCCGATTGCGGCGGACTTGCGCCTGACGATGGCGCAGATGTCGCTGGCTTGGGTATTGCGCAGGCCGGAGGTAGCCTCGGCAATCATCGGCGCTTCGCGGCCTGAGCAGGTGGCGGACAATGTGCGCGCGATCGGCGTAAAGCTGCCGGCGGAGGCGCTGGAGCGAATTGATCGCGCGGTGAGTGCGGTTGTTGTTTGGGAATGATCGACAGATCCGCTGGCTAGCACTTGCAAAGCACTGTGGCCCAGTAGCGGATGCGGTCTGCCGTGACGGGCCGGCCGTCGGCTTCGCTCGCAGCCTGTTGAACAGCAAAGTTGCCGATAGTGGAACTTTCCGGGTGGCCATTTTCGACGGGCCGATGCGTACGCTCCTCCGTCAGCTCGGTGAGAAGCTTGTTACGGCTGGCGCCGCCGAGGATATGAATGCGGTCCAATGTGCGACCAAGCAGTTTTTCCAGGCTGGTGAGCGCGGCGGCGTAGCGATCGGCGAGGCTCTCAAAGATGACGCGGGCAAAGACTGGCTCGTTGCCCGCAATGTCGGGGATGGTGGCCCAACGCCGTCGCCATAGTTGGTGATTGATGCGCTCCGGCATGTCGGAGTCAAGCAGTAGCGGTTCCGCATCCACGTCGATGACGCCCGGAAATCCGGAAACGGCAGACTGCGCGATGAGGTCTTCGATGTTCCAAACGCGGCCTTCCGCGCTCCAGGCATCCATGCATTTCTTCAGAAGCCACATGCCGTTGACCAGGGAGTGAAAGCAAAGCCCCGCGCCCGCTGCGCCGAGATTGGTGTAGCGGGCGTCAAATGCGCCATTGCTGGTTACGGGTTCGGAGATGACCGTGCCCACCAAAGACCATGTGCCGGAGCAGATATAGAGCGTTGATTCCAGGCTGGAGGGAATGCCGGCAATGGCCGAGGCGGTGTCGTGGCAGGCGGGCGCAATCAGCTGTGTGTGGCGAAATGCATCGAGCGAAGCCAGCGGCCCTTGCAAGTTACCAAGGATGGTCCCAGCTCGGACGATGGGCGGAGCCGCATCGAGAGGAAGATCGAGCAAACCGAAAAGCTCCGCATCCCAGTCGCCTGTTTTGAGATTCACAAGGCCGGTGTGGCTGGCGTTGGAGTGCTCCGCCACGCTGCGGCCACCAAGCCAGTAAAGAACGTATTCGGGCAGCATGATCCAACGAACGTGAGGGTCTACGCCCGCAGCCGTGTCGGCGAGTAGCTGATAGATGGTGTTGATGCGATGGGGCAGCGCACCGGTACGAGCATAGAGTTCGTGGGGTGGAATCAGTTTGTCAGTAGATTTCTTTATTGATTCTGTGCGCTCGTCGCGATAGCAGAAAGGCCGGTGCAGCGGCCGGCCATCGGGCGCCAGGCGCACGTAATCCACTGACCAGCCATCGACAGCGATGGAGGCAATGCCTTCCGTAGCGATCAAGGCGGCCTTGCGCAGGCCTTCATCAAGGCCGGACAGGATGGCTTCGAGCGGCCAGTGCATCTGTCGATCGTGATGAACGGGCCCATTGGGGATCCGGTGCACGAGTTCGATGCTGGGCTGGTCATCGATCCAGCGCAACAGGGAGACGCGGCAGCTTTCAGCGCCGAGGTCGATGGCAATACGTGCTGGTTCCTGCATAGAGGCAGTTCAGTTCTTTGATCCCCCCCCTCTTCGCCAAATGCGCGAAGGATGGGGCACACCCATATTCAATGCATAGAAGCCGGTTCAGTTTAACGCAAGAATGCCTCTGTCAAGCCGCCATCGACGGGAATCAGGTGGCCGGTGGTACAGCGGGAGCGAGGGCTTCCCAAAAAGAGAATGGCTTCCGCGCAGTCTGCGGGATCAATGGGCTGGTGGGTCAGGGTGCGCTGCGCGTAGAAGCCGGCGAGCAGGTTGCGCAGTTCGTCGTCGGAAAGCGTGTCGTCGAAGGGGATGTTGTATTTCGTAAGCGAGGCGCGGACCCGGTCGCGCGGGAACATGGTTGAGCCTTTGACCACCGTGGCTGGGCTGATTCCATTGACGCGGACACGGGGTGAAAGAGCCACGGCGAGTTCGCGGACGAGATGAGAAACAGCGGCCTTGCTCACGTCATATGCCTCCGACCCGCGCTTGGAGACGACGGCGTTGGCGGAACTGGTGAGCACAATCGCTGCGTCAAGGCCTTGTTCGTTGAAGAGCTTGGCGGCTTCATCGGCGAGCAGGTAATTGGCGGT
The DNA here is from genome assembly GCA_050013495.1 of Occallatibacter sp. Classification (GTDB taxonomy): domain Bacteria; phylum Acidobacteriota; class Terriglobia; order Terriglobales; family Acidobacteriaceae; genus Telmatobacter. The sequence continues at coordinate 12,673 of JBEKFD010000023.1, forward strand.
GACGTTGATGTCGAGGGTGGTGGTCCACATCGAGTCGGGAACGACGCCGTCTGGCGATGACGGGAACAAAGCCGCGGTGTTGATGAGAATGTCGAGGCCGCCGAAGGCTGCGACGGTTGCGTCGATGGCCTTGGCGATGGTTTCGCGGTTGCGGATATCGACCGGCGTGACTGCGGTGAACTCGGCGGAGGTGACAGACTTGAGCTCGGCGACGACCCGGGCAGCGGCGGCTTCATCGCGATCGGCAACCACGACGTGCGCGCCGCGCGCGGCGGCCAGAAGAGCCACTTCGCGGCCAATTCCGCTGCCGCCTCCGACAACCAGCGCGATGCGGCGGCTAAGCTCTTTTTCCGGGGGCTGACGGCGGATTTTGGCTTCTTCCATGGCCCAGTATTCAATGCGGAAGGCCTCAATCGCCGGAAGTGCGACGTAGTTGGTGAAGACTTTGAAGCTGGCGGGATCGTTGGCGGGGCCGCACTGCGGCAGCGTGCCGGTTACTTCGCCTTCGGCCAGCAGACTCGCGCCTTCCATCACATGGATTGCGTTGGTGTAGAACTCGCCCACGATGCGGGCTTCAGTCTTGTTCTTGCCGAAGCTGAACATGCCGAGGCCCTGGATGAGAACCACGGTGGGGCTGGTGTCGCGAAGCGCAGGCGAGTCGGGCGTGGCGAAGCTGTGATAGTAGTCGCGATACTGCTGACGATATTCGTCGAGCGAGATTTGTATCTGCTGCTTCAGCGCGGCGAGATCGGCCGATTCCGACCAGGGGATGAAGAGGGGGCGAATCTTGGTGCGGATGAAGTGGTCGGGGCAACTTGTGCCGAGAAAGGCCAGCTCTTTCGCATCGGCGGAATTCACGAACTGGAGTACATCGGGAGCGTCGGTGAAGCTCGAGATCCATCGCTTCTGTGTACTTACTTGGCCGCGCAGGTAGGGTGCGATTTGCACGGCCAGCTGTTTGCGATTATCGCGTGCCGCGACGGGCTGCCCACCGAAGCGCGTAGGTCCTTTGGCGATGCCGTGCCGCTCAATGAACTGTCCGATCTGGTCGATTGCTGTGATGGTATTCAGGTAGCACTCGCGCTGGGTGTCCCCCCAGGTGAAGAGGCCGTGACCGCCGAGAACGATGCCGTCGCAGCCGGGATTGTCGATGAGGGCCTGCCGCATCATGAGGCCAAGTTCAAACCCCGGGCGCTGCCACGGAACCCAGACCAGCGAGTGGTTGAACTCGCGATTGAACTCTTCCATTTTGGTCTTGCCGTTGGCAGAAGCGGCCAGCGCGATGCCCCAGTCGGGGTGGAGATGGTCGACGTGCGGGAAGGGAAGAAAGCCGTGCAGGGGCGTGTCAATCGATGCGGCGACCGGGTTGTTGCGGAATGCGGCGATGGCGTACATGGGCACCATGTCGTCTTCGGTGTCGACGCCTTTGTAGCTGCGTTCGAGCGAGAGCAGCTTTTGCTGATAGAGGGTGGCAAAGCCGGTCCGCTTGATGCTGCCCAGGTCGCCCCCTGAGCCTTTGACCCAGAGCACTTCAACCGGTTCGCCGGTGAGCGGGTCCGCCTCGGTGACTTTGGAACTGGTGTTGCCGCCGGCAAAGTTGGTGATGCGCAAATCGGAGCCGAGCAGGTTGGAGCGATAGCGAAGCTGCTCCGGCTGGTCGAGGGTTGCAGCAACGGCGGGGTCCCAGCGATCTTCGAGAAACTTCAAGGTGGCGGGAATGGATGCGGTCGGGGTCATAGATACCACTTTACGAGGATTTCGAGCGGCGTAGTCAAGATAGTGCATTCCTAGGCGTAACTGCTTGCGGCGGACTGGCGGCTTCCTCGCTGCACGGCGATGCGCTGCACGTAGCCGCCTTCACGCAGGGCGGCGAGAGGGTCGGCGGGAAGCCCCCTGGCTTCTCGCCACGCGGCGGCAAGGGGGCGGACATCGGTCCAGAAAGCGCCGCGAAAGAGTTCTTCAGCGGCCACCAGGTCGCAGGCCTGCTGATGGCGGGCCAACTGCTCGCGGTCAACCAGGGCGGCTTTCAGCCAGAGTTCCTGGGCGGTGACGACGGTTTGGACGCTGGCTTCGATTTTGCCCTTCAGGTTGTGGCTCTGGTCAATCATGAACGCTACCTCTGCGGTAGGCAGCCCATTGGATTGAATGCTTAGCAGTTCGTGAAAGATGCGGAAGATCTGGTAAGGGTCAATGGAGCCAAGCGTGAGATCGTCGTCGGCGTAGCGGCGGTCGTTGAAGTGGAATCCGCCCAGCAGCCCGGTGTGCAGCAGCCACGCGACGATCTGCTCAATGTTCTGCGCGGCGTAGTGGTGGCCGGTGTCGACCAGCACCCGGGCCTGCGGGCCGGCCGCGAGCGCCAGGTGCGAGGCCATGCCCCAGTCGGCGATGTCGGTATGATAAAAGGCCGGCTCGAAGGGCTTGTATTCGATGAGCAGACGTTGATCCGGCGCGAGCCGATGATGGGCGGCGCGCAGGGCTTCTTCCAGCCACACAATGCGTTTGCGCATGCTTTGCGTGCCGGGATAGTTGGAGCCGTCGGGCAGCCAGAGAGAAACGTCGCGCGAGCCGGTCAGCTTGGCGATCTCGATCGAATCGATCAGGTGGTCGAGCGCCTGGCGGCGGATTTCGGCGTCGGGGCTGCAGAGGGAGCCGAATTTGTACTGCTGATCTTGAAACAGGTTGGGATTGATGGACCCGGCGCGAATGCCGAAGTGCTCTTCAAGCTCTTTGAGCTGGTCAACATCATTGGAGCCGTTGGGAAGGTCCCAAAGCAAATGCAGGGCAAGCGTGGGGGTTGAGCCAGTGAGGCGGTTGACTTCCGCGGCGTCGGCGAACTTCTCTTCCAGCGTTGAGGCGGCGGCGGGCTGGAGGAATTTTCCGAAGCGGGTGCCGGTGTTGGCGAATCCCCAGGAAGGAATCTCGATCTGGAATGCATCCAGGATTTCTGCTGCACGGTCAAAGAGTGCGGATTCGACGCGACGCATGATTTAAACCTGTAAAACCGGGATGGTATTCGATAGAGATACGAAGTGTCTATTGCATTTCATGCGCATTCACAGGATTCGATCATTTTCATGGGATGAACAGCCCCGACTCTGGTAGCATCCTCGCACCGAGGAAAATCCCTATGCGCATGACCAGAACCTGGGTGATCACCTCTGTGATCGCCTTGATAGCCTTGCAGTTGTTGCAGATGGTGATTGTTCTGCACCGGGAATCGTTGACCTGGGACGAAGAAGACCACATGTACGCCGGCTACCGCATGTGGAAGAACGGCGACTTTGGCCTGAATCCCGAGCATCCGCCGCTGGTCAAGCTGCTTGCGACGCTGCCGGTGCTGGGCGAGAAGCTCTCCGTGCCCCCGCTCAAGGGCATCATGTTCAAGGGTGAGGCGTACCTTGGCGGCCGTGACTGGCTTGAGGCCAACGATGGCGGAAGCCAGCGGCTGGTCTTTCGCATGAGGCTGGCGGCAGCCCTGCTCGCAGTCGCCCTGTCGCTGGTGGTGTTTTTTGCCACGCGCGAGTGGTTCGGAACCACGGCAGCGCTGGTTGCGTTGACGTTGACTGTCTTCGATCCCAATATTCTGGCGCACTCCGGGCTGGTAACCACGGATGTGGGGGCCACCCTCTTCTTTCTGGCAGCGGTTTATGCCTTCTATCGCTATGTCAAGCAGCCCGGCCTCTTGCGCCTCGCCGTTGCCGGCGTCGTTTTGGGTTTGTTGCTCGCCACCAAACATTCCGGAGTCATGTTGGGTCCCATGTTGCTGGTCCTGGTGGGCTGGGAAGTGATTGTTGCTCCCAAAGGCGCGCATGTGCGCACCGCGCTGCGCCTAGGTGGCGCGTATGTAGTCATGGTTCTGCTGGCGGTGGGGGTGCTCTGGGCCTTTTATGGATTCCGTTACGCGGCGCGGCCGGCCGGCCTGCAATTGGTTCCCACTTTGGAAGCCTACCGGCAACAACTGAAGCCCTTCGATGCAGGCGTGATCTGGTGGATGGCGCATCTGCACCTGCTGCCCGAGGCCTATCTGATGGGCATGGTGGATATTCGCGCGTTTGCCAAGATGTTCACGACCTATGTCCTGGGCACCTGGTATCCGCATGGCGTTTGGTGGTATTTCCCCGCGGCCATCGCTATCAAGACCACGCTGGGAATGCTGGCCCTCGTGCTTCTTGCTGGTTTCGCCATGGTCACCGGCAAACTGGGCAAAGGGGCCAACCACTCCCGCGCCCTGGTGTATGTGCTCTTTGTCTGGGTCGCCTACCTGGTTACGGCCGGAGCGAACGGACTTAACATCGGCGTGCGCCACATCCTGCCGCTCTATGCGTTGGCAGCGGTGGTCGCTGGGGCCGGCGTGGCTGCGCTGGCCCCGCTCTCGCCGAAATGGGAATGGGTGTGCGGTGTGCTCATCGCTGCCCACATTGTTTCGGCGCTGAGCACCTTTCCCAACTCCCTGGCCTATGCCAACGAAGCCTGGGGCGGAGCCCGCAACACCCACAGGGTCCTGAACGACTCCAACGTGGACTGGGGCAGGCAGCTTTACCAGGTGAAGGAGTGGGAAGACCGGCATCCGGGCGAGGACTGCTGGTTTGCCTACACGGTGCGCCCATTCATCCACCCCGAGACCTACGGCGTACACTGCCACGTTCTTCCCAACGGGCTGGGAGGGGCGGGCAAAGAGGCGGTGCCGCCGGTCATCCATGGCAGCGTCCTGCTCAGCGCCGGGGAAGTGGACGGCAGCCTTTGGCCGAGTGCGCAGATGAACCCCTACCGCGGATTCCAGACGATGAAGCCCGATGAAGAGATCGACTACGGCGTCCTGGTCTACCGCGGCGATGTACATATGGAGGCCGCCGGAGGCATCAGCCGCGCTTTCCTGGCCTGGGATCAGCTTTCTGCCAAAAACACGCAGGGAGCGTTGTTGCTGGCTGAAGAGGCGGTAAAGCTGGCGCCGGATCAGCTTTATCCGCAATGGGCCTTGGGAGACGCCGCTGCCGCCGCCGGCAAAAAGGACGCAGCTCGCGCCGCCTATAACGCAGCGATTGTCGCTGCGGGCAGCCTTGACCCGGAGCGGCGAAAGGATTTTGTGAAGCAGATCCAGGCCAGCTTGGGTCAGCTCTGACGCGGCATGGGGTGAGGGAATCGAGGCTTCCAGCAAATCGTGGTGAAGCCGCGATTCCCGTTTGCAGCCGTCCGCCAGTTTCAAATACACATGAGCCGGATTGACCGGTTTTCGTGGGATTGTCCCCGCGGCGGAGCCCTTCGCTTCCGAGACAGTCAACCTTGCCAGCTTCGGCACGTCTAACGAAGCGGGGTTTATCCTGCTCCTCTAGTCTTCATCCGGCCTCACCAATCCATTCGGCTTCATGATTCACCTGGCTTCACTTTTTCGTTGCCGCTTCAAACTGAACCGGCTGCCGCTTCGTAATTGAAGTGAGACTGCAATTCTCGATTGCTCCGTGGCCGCGAGTGGTTCGCGGCATTTAGGCTTAGAACCGCAACTTGTTTGTGATTTCGGGCGCGTGAAACGCCCGGGAGAGTCCAGGAAATCCTATGCGCCCGATGCGTTTCCTCCCCTTGTGTCTAATGACTGGTGCAGTGCTTTGTGGAACCGCGGCGATGGCCCAGCATTTCGCCGCTCCGACGGTACGGATCGTCGACCGGATCGACGAGAACAATCTTGTAAGGCTCAAAGGCAACACGCACCCTGCGGCGAACGCTCAAAACGATCTTGGCCGGGTCAGCCCTACGCTGCCCATGACCGACCTGATCCTGGTGCTGAGCCGCGACCCCACGCAGCAGGCCGCCTTTGACAAGTTTGTGGCCAATCAGTATGACTCCGCCTCGCCCGACTTCCATCAGTGGCTAACCCCGGAGCAGGTGGGCGCCAACTTCGGCCCCGCGGAGTCGGATGTAACTACCGTCACCAACTGGCTTACAGGCCATGGGTTTTCCATTGGCGAAATTACCAAAGACCGGCTTTCCATCCGGTTCAGCGGGACGGCCGCCCAGGTGGAGAGCGCGTTTCACACCGAGATTCACAACTTGGGCGTGAAGGGCGAGCCGCACATCGGCAATATGACCGATCCCCAGATTCCCGCCGCGCTCGCGCCGGTGCTGGTGGGCGTCAAGGCGCTGCACAACTTCTTCCCGCGGCCTCTGCACCGCATGGGCAGCCGGGTAACGCTGAGCCGCGAGGCAGGCGGATGGCAGCGCGCATCGGGCGCCCGGCCCTCGGCCCAGAGTTTCGGCGCTGCCGCCAGAACCGCGGCCCCCGGAGCCCCGGGCAAGCCAGGTTCCGAGTTCACCATCAATGTCCCGGCCACGGGCGGCACTAACTCCGCCTACACCGAGGAAGACATATCGCCCTACGACTTTGCCACCATCTATAACGTGCTTCCACTCTGGAACAAAGGCATCGACGGCACCGGCCAGACCATCGCCATCGCCGGAACCAGCGACATCAGCCAGAACGATATCTCCACGTTTCGCACCTTTTTTGGTCTGCCCACTTCGGGACCAGCGAATACGCCCAAGATCGTCCACCCCAATCCAAACCTTCCCGGCGGCGACGACCCTGGAATCTGCACAGCGTCCACCGGCCTTTGCACCGTCGACGACCTGCTGGAGAATTCCCTTGACGTTGAATGGTCGGGATCGGTCGCCAAGAACGCGCAAATCGTCCTGGTTACGGCCGCGTCCCAGTCGGCGACCGACGATACGCTTTACGATGCCGAAAGTTACATCGTCAACAACGTGACGGCGCATATCGTCAGCGTGAGCTACGGCCAGTGTGAACTTTTCGAAGGAACTACCGGTAATACACAGTACAACACGCTTTGGCAGGATGCGGCCTCGGAAGGGATTGCCGTGTTCGTAGCAGCCGGAGATTCCGGCGCGGCCGGCTGCGATCAGGGCGGAGACGCCAGCGGCGTTCCCTATGCCGCCGTGTACGGCCTCTCGGTCAGCGGGATTGCGTCCACCCCTTACAACACCGCGGTTGGCGGCACCGATTTCAACTGGTGTCCTTTCACCGACACGACCGCATGCCCTACCGCGCCGTACTGGAACGCCAGCAACGGCGCCAGCGAAGCCAGCGCCATCGGCTACGTGCCGGAGATGCCATGGAACAATACCTGCTCGAATCCGTTTGCGTTGGCAGGGATTATTGATGCAGCGGTAAACAACAGCGTGTCCGGGGTAAATAACACGGAGGAAGCTTGCAACTTTCTGGCGGAATACTACCCGGCAAATGGCGCAGCCACGGCCCTGGTGGATACCGTTGGCGGCGGTGGCGGCGTCAGCAACTGCACCAGCAGCGATGGTTCAACAGTTGCCAGTTGCAGCGGCGGTTATGCCAAGCCTACCTGGCAAACCGGCGTCAGCGGTATTCCCGTTGACAGCAAGCGCGATCTCCCCGATGTCTCCTTTTTCTCATCGAATGGCGAGCTTTCCTACAGCGCGTACCTGATCTGCGTGGCGGCGGGTTACAACAGCCAACCATGCACCTACTCCACAGACGCGGAGCCGTTTGCTTCGGAGGTGGGCGGAACTTCGGCTTCCACGCCGCCCATGGCCGGCGTGATGGCGCTGATCGACCAGAAGGTGGGTTCGGCACAAGGATTCGCCAATCCGCAACTGTATGCTCTCGCAGCCAAGCAAAGCTATTCGAGTTGCAGCTCGGAATCGGTCACCAATTCCAGCGCCTGTCTGTTTAACGATATCGACGGTGGAACCTTCGCCAGTCCCTATACCAACGCCATGCCATGCGACGACGGATTTAGCGTAACCGGAGTCGACCGTCCGAACTGCACGGTCAGCGATTCTATTGAAGGGGTGGGGGATACGATCGGCATCCTGCCCGGTTACAACTCCACCGTGGGCTACGACCTAGCCACCGGTCTCGGATCATTGAACGTGGCCAACGTCGTCAACGCCTGGCCGACGCAGGTTGGCGCTTCCAAGGCTACCGTCACCGTGACTCCCGCACTGTCCACCTTCCCGACGAACGAGACACTGGTTGTAACGGGGACTGTGGCCGGTGGTGTTGACACATCGACGAAGGTGAATGTAGCTCCCACCGGGACCGTGACGCTGACGGCGGGAACCTACACTCCGTCCACCACACTTTCGAGCACCGGCGCCTTTTCCTTCACAGTTCCGGCATCCACTTTGAGCGCCGGGCCTGTCACCCTCAAAGTCAACTACGCCGGAGACGCAAACTACGCCCTCGCACAAGGCACAGCTGCGGTTACGGTGACAGCCGCATCTACGCTAGTCGCCACCGTTACAGTGACTCCGGCGTCAAGCACCCTGGACTCCAGCGCATCGCTCAGTGTGGCCGTCGCGGTAACCGGCAAGGGAGCAACACCCACCGGCACCGTTACGCTGACCGGGGGCGGATATACCTCTACGGCCGGGACGCTGGCCAGCGGAAGCTACACCTTCACCATCCCCGCCAACAGCCTTACGGCTGGAAGCGACCCGTTGACGGTGACTTATAACGGAGACTTAAGCTACGGATCGACGACCGGCACTGCCACGGTGACGGTAACGGAATCCACGTTTAGTTTGAACAATCCCGTACCGGTTGTTACTCCCGCGGGTGGCGTTGCACCTGGCTCTTCGGCGAGCGCGGTGGTCACGGTGGCAGCGGCGGCCAACTATGCGGGACTGGTCACCTTGACCTGCTCACTGACTACATCTCCGGCGGGTGCAACGGATGCTCCGTCGTGCACCGGCGGAGGACCCACCCTGGCGGTCACGCTGCCTAACCCGACCACGCAGACGCTCACCTTTACGGTGGGCACAACAGGGCCCAGCACCACCACCACCCAAGTAGTCAAAAAGCACACCACGGCCAGCAAGGGAAGTGGATGGATGGGCGCGGGCAGCGGAGCGGTTCTGGCGTTCCTGGTGTTCCTGGGGATTCCGGCGCGGCGGCGCAGTTGGCGGGCGATGCTGGGTGCAATGCTGCTGATGGCAGTATTGGGCAGCATGGTGGCTTGCGGTGGCGGCGGAAGCAGTGGGGGTGGAGGAACCACGATTACCGATCCCGGCACTTCCGCCGGATCCTACGTCTTCACCGTCACCGGAGTCGGAAACCCCGCGGTTTCTCCGGCTGTGACCGAGACCTTTACAGTCGTCGTGAACTAACCATTCCACAATAGCGGTTCGCTGGCCCTCCTCTTGAGGAGGGCCAACGTGTTTTTAGAGTCTGTCTAGAAACTCAGCGGAATCGGGGGGCAACGGTAGGTCAGGGCTTCAGCCCTGACGTTCAGGCCGCAAAAAGATGCCGGCCTTCAGGCCCTGAGGCAGGCTCTTATTCCCGAAGTTCAACCTCGGGGGGCTAAAGCCCTGGTCTTTTTTGCACCTTCTAGGTCCGAGCTAAAGCCCGGACCTACCTCGTGAATGAGCCATTAGACAGGTTTTTGAGCGGGATTACTTCCCGATTTTGTCGAGGTCGAGATTGAGGTCCAGAACGTTGACGCGGGGTTCGCCGAGGACGCCGAGCTGGCGCTGGGTGATGTGGTCCTCGATCAACTGGTGGACGCGATCTTCAGAGATCCCGCGCGCCTTGGCCACGCGCGCGATCTGGAAGAAGGCAGCGTCCGGCGTGAGGTCCGGGTCGAGGCCGGAGCCGGAGGTGGTAACCAGGTCGATGGGGACCGGATGGCCTGGGTTCTCCTTGGAAAGCGTGTCGATGGAGCCCTGGATCCGGTCGACGAGCGTCTTGTTGGACTGCGCCAGGTTGGATCCGCCGGAGGAGGTGGCGTCGTAGCCGTTGCCGGCCGCCGAGGGGCGGGGATGGAAGTACTTGTCCGAGGTGAAGCTCTGCGCCAGCAGTTCCGAGCCGATCACCTGGCCGTCCTTGAGGATGAGGCTTCCCGCAGCCTTGCGTGGGAAGATGGCCTCGGCGATTCCGGTGACCAGCAGCGGATAGCCGATGCCCAGCAGGACGGTGGTGACAATGGTAAAGCGGATTGAAGTTCTCCAGACGGGATGCATGGTGAATCTCCTTTAAAGCGACCCATGGGGCCAAAACAGGCTGCGGAACAACACGCTCCATGTTGAATTTCTCAAGGCCTTGTGTCAGGGCACGACTTTAGTCGTGCCGAAAGTGCAGCAGAGGGAGGGTGGGACTTAGCCCCTGCGATAATGCGCTTCCGATCACTTGCTCCCCCTCCGCGGCTAAAGCCGCAGCCGTAATTGAGCCTCATGCGGCACGACTATAGTCGTGCCCTGATACAAAGCCCCTTCAAGCCAAGTGCACGGCCACCAGAAACATGTCGATGGCCTTGATGCCGATGAACGGAATAATGATCCCGCCCACACCGTAGACGAGCAGGTTGTTGCGCAGCAGGATGTCCGCTGGCTTGGGCTCGTATTTCACGCCCTTGAGAGCCAGCGGGATAAGCGCCACGATAATCAGCGCGTTGAAGATGACCGCGGAGAGGATAGCGGACTCGCGCGAATGCAGATCCATGATGTTGAGCGCGTTCAGCACCGGGAAGACGCCGGCAAACATCGCCGGGATGATGGCGAAATACTTGGCCACGTCGTTGGCGATGGAGAAGGTGGTCAGCGCGCCGCGCGTCATGAGCAGTTGCTTGCCGATCTCGACAATCTCGATGAGCTTGGTCGGGTTCGAATCCAGGTCAACCATGTTGCCGGCTTCCTTCGCCGCCTGCGTCCCGGAGTTCATGGCCACGCCCACATCCGCCTGCGCCAGGGCGGGCGCGTCGTTGGTGCCGTCGCCGGTCATGGCGACCAGCTTGCCCTTGGCCTGCTCGCGCTTGATCAGGTCCATCTTGTCCTTGGGCTTGGCTTCGGCCAGAAAATCGTCGACGCCGGCCTCTCGCGCAATCACGGCCGCGGTCAGCGGGTTGTCGCCTGTGATCATGATGGTGCGGATGCCCATGGAACGCAGGCGGGCGAGGCGCTCCTTGAGTCCGCCTTTGACAATGTCCTTGAGATGAATCACACCCAGCGCCGAAGCATTCTCTGCGACCACCAGCGGAGTTCCGCCCTGCCGTGCAACTTCTTCTACGTGTTCGCGGACTTTCTGCGGCAGTTGCGCTCCTTGCTCTTCGAGGAAGCGCGAAATCGCGTCGACCGAGCCCTTGCGAATGCGCGTGCCGGGCAGATTGACACCGCTCATACGGGTCTGCGCGGTGAAGGGAACGAACTCCGCATGAATGCCGCCCAGGTCGCGCCCGCGGAGACCGTACTTCTCCTTGGCGAGCACCACGATGGAGCGGCCTTCTGGGGTTTCGTCCGACAAGGAGGAAAGCTGCGCGGCGTTTGCCAGGCGCTCGGCGCTCACGTCGGGAGCGACGAGGAACTCGGTGGCCTGCCTGTTGCCCAGCGTAATGGTGCCGGTCTTGTCCAGCAGCAGCGTGTTCACGTCGCCGGCCGCTTCCACGGCGCGCCCGCTCATGGCGAGGACGTTGTACTGGACCAGCCGATCCATACCGGCGATGCCGATGGCCGAGAGCAGTCCGCCGATGGTGGTAGGAATCAAACAGACGAGCAGCGACACCAGCACGAAAACTGTCTGCGGGGCCTTCGAGTAGATGGCGAACGGCTGCAGGGTGACCACGGCCAGCAGAAAGACGATGGTGAGGCCTGAAAGCAGAATGCTCAGCGCAATCTCGTTGGGCGTCTTCTGGCGGGTTGCGCCTTCCACCAGTGCGATCATGCGGTCGAGGAATGTTTCGCCCGGGTTGGAGGTGATCTTCACCTTGATCCAGTCGGAGAGCACCTTGGTGCCGCCCGTGACGGCCGAGCGGTCACCGCCGGCTTCGCGGATCACCGGCGCCGACTCGCCGGTAATGGCCGACTCATCCACCGACGCTACGCCTTCAATCACCTCGCCGTCGCCGGCAATGTATTTGCCTGCCGGAACGTAGATCACATCGCCTGAGCGAAGCAGGCCGCTGGCGACCTCTTCAAAGCCGCCGTCAGGCAGGTAGCGCTGGGCAATGGTCTCGCCCTTGGCCTTGCGCAGGGTGTCTGCCTGGGCCTTGCCGCGGCCCTCGGCCATGGCCTCGGCAAAGTTGGCGAACACCACCGTGAACCATAGCCAGAGCGTGATCTGCAGATTGAACCCGAACCCCGGGCGATGGTGAACGGTGTTGTCGATCAACAGCGCCGTGGTCAGCACAGACCCCACTTCAACGACAAACATCACCGGATTCTTGACCATGCCGCGCGGGTCGAGCTTGAGCACCGATTCGATCAGCGCCTGCCCTAGGATTTCCGTGTTCCAAAGCGATTTTTTCTCAATCATGATGATTCCGTTCCGTCGATTCCCGATGCGGTTAGAAAACCTGACCTGACTTGAGCAGCAAGTGTTCCAGAATGGGCCCCAGGCTTAGAGCCGGGAAGAAGGTGAGCGCGCTCAGAATGAGGATCACGCCGACCAGCAGAATGGTGAACAGGGACGTGTTCACGGGGAAGGTGCCGGGCGAAGGCGGCACGCTCTTCTTGCTCGCTAGGTTGCCGGCGAGGGCCAGCACCGGAATCATCATGAAGAACCGCCCCAACAACATGTCCCAACCGAGCGCCACGTTGTAATACCACTGGGTAGTGGGATTAACGGGAATGTTGAGTCCGGCAAAAGCCGAGCCGTTGTTGCCGGCGCCCGAGGTATAGGCATAGAGAATCTCGGTGAGACCGTGCGGGCCCTGGTTGCTGAGGGCGGGCAGCGCCACAGAGGGCCAAAGCACAAAGACGGCCGTCAAAGTGAGAATGATGAGCGGGAAGATGAGCACATACAGCATGGACATCTTCACGTCGTAGCCCTCGATCTTCTTCCCCAGATATTCAGGGGTGCGGCCAACCATGAGTCCGGCGATGAAGACCGAGAGCACCACCATGATGAGGATGCCGTAGAGTCCGGAGCCGACGCCGCCGAAGACCACTTCGCCCATCATGATGTTGATGAGCACCACCATGCCGCCCAGCGGAGTAAAGCTGTCATGCATGCCGTTGACTGCGCCGCAACTGGCGTCGGTGGTGATGGTGGCAAAGAGGGCGCTCTCTGCAATGCCGTTGCGGACTTCCTTGCCCTCCATGTTGCCGCCCGGCGCGGTTGCGGTATGCATCTGGGCAGCGCCATGAATGAGCGGATGCGGCTGCGACTCCGCCCAATAAACAGTGGCAAATCCGGCGGAAAAAAGGACAAACATCGCGGCCAGAACGGCCCATCCGTGTCCCGGAGAGCCGGTCATGCGGCCCAGCGTGTAGGTCAGGCCGGCGGGGATGATGAAGATGGACAGGATTTGCAGGAAGTTGGAGAACGGCGTGGGGTTCTCGAACGGGTGGGCGCTGTTGGCGTTGAAGAATCCGCCCCCGTTGGTGCCAAGCATTTTGATAGCTTCCTGCGAGGCGACAGGGCCTTGTGCGATGGTCTGCACCTGTGAAGGCGTTTCGAGCGGATGGGCGGTGGTATAGGCATGCATATTCTGCGGGACGCCTTGACCAACCAGCAGAAGCGCATAAACGATCGAGCCTGGCACGAGGACGTAGAGCAGCGTGCGCGTCATGTCCACCCAGAAGTTGCCGATGGTGCCGGAACTGGTGCGCTTGATGCCGCGGATGAAAGCCACGGCCACGGCGATGCCCACGGCCGCCGACCAGAAGTTGTGCGTGGCGAGACCGGCCATCTGCGTCAGATAGCTCATGGTCGTCTCGGGCGTATACGACTGCCAGTTGGTGTTGGTGGTAAAGCTGGCAGCCGTGTTCCAGGCCAGATCGGGCCCCACTGCGGCAAGCCCCTGCGGATTCCAGGGCAGGTGCGCCTGCAATCGCTCGATTGCGTACGTGACCAACAGCGTCATTGCGGAGAAGGCCAGCATGGCGAAGGCATACTCGCGCCAGTTCATCTCCTCGGCCGCATTCACGCCGGAAAGCCTGTAGATGAGCCGCTCAATGGGCCGCAGAATCGGGTCTAGCCAGGTGCGTTCGCCTTCCAGAACCCGGGCCAGATAGGCGCCCACCGGGCGAACCGTTGCGAGCAGAATCAAAGAGTAGAGTGCAAATTGCAACCAGCCGTTGGCGGACATGTCAGAACTTCTCCGGAAAGAGCAGCGTGAGAGCCAGGTAACCCAGCAACAGGACAGACAGAATCAACGCGATCACAGTGATCAAGTCGGCGTGCATGGAATCTACCTCAGTTTCTGGCAGGCCTTGACGTAGAGAAACGCAAGGGCGAAGAAGATAACCGTGAATAAGAGCATGAATAAATCTTGCATCGTTTTTCTCGCAATTCCAGATAGCTTGCCGCGAGGCACCCATTGCCCCGCTGGAACCATCTTGGCTCACGCCAGCTTTTAGTATCAAAGGGATTTCCTAAATAAAGCGTAAGGGCTGAACAACCGGAAAGATCCGGTGAAAACCCGGAAAGCCGCGAACCATGATAGGAAACAAGCGCCGCAAGGATCGAGGCAAAGCCGTTGCCGGTGACCCAAAATGTTTGTCGGAACAGGTATCGAGTGTCGTCACCGTTCGGGAAGCCGTCATTCTCAACCCCGACACTTTTGCATCCAGGGCAATCGCATGAACACTCTTCGCTGCCAAAATCGGTTCATTCCGGCATTGAAGCCGGGTAGCAAAAACCGTCTTCCCGGAGGGAAGCGTCGAAGATAGCCCAGGGCACGCGAAGCGCAGCCCTGGGAATGCGTCCCAGTCCAAATCCCTGCCCCGTAGGGCGCGGCTCGATCCCGGACGACAAACTCAATTCATTCTCAAGCGATTGCCCTGCTTTTGCATCAACCCCGTCCCGTGCCGCATCCCTCAAACTGTTATCCTTGCCATGGATTGCGAGAGAGGTACTGTTTGGCAAAATTGACACTCGTTCTGGCGCTTCTGCTTGTTGCCCTCGGCCTCGCTGGCTACCTGGGCACCGGCAGCCTGCATCCCACGGCGCTGATTCCAGCCTGGATCGGCCTGGCGCTGGGCATCGGCGGATTTCTCGCCATCAGCCCCAACGAAGGCCGGCGCAAGCTGTTCATGCACATAAACGTAACCATAGCGCTGCTGGGCTTTCTCGGCTCAACCGTAGAGGCCATCCGCGGCTACGTTCACGCCAAATCCATGGGCATTGAGCCGGACCAGATCGCCCTGGCCTCCAAGATCACGCTTGCCGGATTGCTGCTGATCTACGTCATTCTGTGCGTGCGCTCGTTCATCGCTGCCCGCCGCTCGGGGAAGGTTTAGCTCTTGGGCTCCATGCGCAGCGGGTTAGGCATGGGCGGGTCGCGCGCCGAGCGATCGCCGCGGGCAAGCGCCGCGCGTCCAGGCCAGGCTGAACAGCCCAAGCGCAAGCCAAATTTGAAGAAGATGTGGCCCCAGATCTGGGGACTGGTGAAACCGCGCATGGGCCTGCTCATCGGCGGACTCGGCCTGATGGTCATCAATCGCGTTGCCGGCCTGGTGCTGCCGTACACCTCGAAGACACTGCTCGACAAAGTGCTCTCCACGCAGCATCCCCATCCTCAGTTACTGCCCAAGATCATTGCGCTGGTGTTTACGGCCATGGTGGTGCAAGCCATCACATCGTTCTCGCTCACGCAACTGCTTTCCAAAGCCGGCCAGCGCCTCATTGCCGAAATGCGCCGCCAGGTCCAGCGCCACGTCGGCCTGCTCTCCGTCGCCTACTACGACGAGAACCGCACCGGCACGCTGGTATCCCGCATCATGACCGACGTTGAAGGCGTACGCAATCTGGTGGGCACCGGCCTGGTCGAGTTCGTCGGCGGCCTGCTCACAGCGGTGCTGTCGTTCCTCTACCTGATGTATTTGAGCGTCCCGGTCACACTCACCGTTTTCACCGTGATGGGCGCGTTCATCTTCATCCTGCAATACGCCTTCAAGACCATTCGCCCCATCTTCCGCGAGCGCGGCAAAATCAACGCCGAAGTCACCGGCCGCCTGACGGAGTCGTTAGGCGGCGTGCGCGTGATCAAGGGCTACCATGCCGAGGAGCGAGAGGCCAGCGTCTTCGCAGTGGGAGTAGATCGTCTCCTTGCCAACGTCATGAAGTCTCTCACCATGACCAGTGCACTGGGCGCCGCATCCACCACCGTGCTGGGGCTGGTCTCCTCGCTGGTGATGTGGTTCGGCGGACAGCGCGTTCTGCACAGCACCTGGACGGTTGGCGACTACTTCAGCTACAACATGTTTCTCGCCTTCATGGTGGCGCCTGTTTTTCAGATCGTGAACATCGGCACGCAGTTGACTGAAGCCTTTGCCGGCCTGGACCGCACCAACGAGATCATGAGCGAGTTGGAAGAGAACAAGAGCCCTGACCGGACGGAGAAGATGTCGCCCATCCGGGGAACGGTCCGCTTCGAGGATGTCGAATTCGCCTACGAGCCGGAGAAGCCAGTGCTGCACGGCATCGGCTTTCTCGCCGAGCCGGGCACTGTCACCGCGCTGGTTGGCTCCTCGGGCTCCGGAAAGTCCACCATCATCAGCCTCATCTGCGCCTTCCATACGCCGACCAGTGGACGAGTATTAGTGGATGACGTCGATCTTGCGCACGTCGACCTGAACACCTACCGCTCGCAGTTGGGCGTTGTCCTGCAGGACTCGTTTCTCTTCGACGGTTCAATCCGCGAAAACATCATGTTTTCCCGGCCCGACGCCAGCGAAGACCAGTTTCTCTTTGCCTGCCGCACGGCCCGCGTCGACGAGTTTGCCGAGCGGTTTCCCGAGACCTACAACACCATCGTCGGCGAACGCGGCGTCAAGCTTTCCGGCGGCCAGCGGCAGCGGCTTTCGATTGCCCGCGCGCTGCTGGCCGAGCCGCGCATCCTCATTCTCGACGAAGCCACCAGTTCGCTCGATTCCGAATCCGAGGCCATGATCCAGGCAGGCCTGAGCCAGTTAATGGAAGGCCGCACCACGTTTGTGATTGCCCACCGATTGTCGACCATCCGTCGGGCAGAACAGATCCTCGTCGTCGAGCAGGGAAGAATCGTGGAGCGCGGCAACCACGAGGAACTGTTCGCCATGGGCGGCCGCTACTACGACCTCTACACGCGCCAGCACGGCCTCGAAGCCAACCTCTTCCTCGCGCCCGGCGAGGGGGATGTGGTGCCCGCTTAGCCGCCTTCATCAATTCCTTGAAATCTCCCTTAGCCAACTTTGCAGGAAATTCTGATCGGGTAGCGCATAATCACTGCATGCCAAATCTCTGCCAGTCGAAATCTGTCAGGGATGTGACCGGTCCGTACCACCTCTGTACCCACCCACCCCCCTCTCAAAATGCGTGTTTTTGAGAGATGGGTTCACCCATCGGATGTTCAATAAGACTCTTATAATCAAATGCTTGGCCTATTCTTGCGAAGCGCGGACTATTGCTCAAATAGTAAACAGAGGGCACTGAAAATGTCGCGAAATATCGGCATTTTTGTCCAATTTGAGCGAAAAACTAGTCTCGAAGCGCTCCCTTTCCCTGGTTTTTTCCCGCGTCAAGCGTGGAGAACAGAGAACCCTCAACTTCCGGATTCAGCAATGCTGGAATAGACGTGCTTCCTCGGCAGTCTCACAAAAGGAAATTCTGTCTCAAAGGTTGACACAAGAACGCAAAGTCAGCAGACTGATATTGTCACCACTTGGCGAAATGGAGGACCACAATGCGAGACACCGCGCCTCAAGGCACCTACAAAGTTCAGGCTCTGGACCGCGCTTTTGCCGTGCTCGACCTGCTGGGAGAAAGCGAGACGCCGCTGGGCCTGGCGCAGGTTGCGTCCTCTCTGCAACTGCACAAAAGCACCGCGCACCGCTTCCTGATGGTGCTGGAGCGGCACCGCATGGTGGAGCGGACCACCAGCGGTAAGTTTCGCCTCGGCTTGCGCCTGTTCGATTTTGGCAATCGCGCCATTGAGCAGTATGACCTGCGCGACCGTGCCCAGCCTCATCTTCGCCGCCTGGTTGCCGAAACCGAGGAGACCGCGCACCTCTGCATTTTGGAAGCCGCTCGGGTGATTTATATCGACAAGATCGAGCCTGCCCGCTCGGTTCGCATGATCACCCGGGTTGGAGCCAGCAATCCGGTGCACTGCACGTCGGTGGGCAAGGCGATTCTCGCTTTCCTTCCGGAAGAGCGGGCAGCCGAAGTGGTGCGCCGCACTCGATTCGAGCGTTTTACGCATCGCACCATTGCCAACGCAGATGCCTTGCGCGCCGAGATGGAGAAGACGCGCCGCCGTGGCTACGCCGTGGACGACGAAGAGTTTGAAGAAGGGCTGCGTTGCATTGCCGTTCCGCTCCTGGACGCGCAGCGGCTTCCCGTCGCGGCGGTGAGCATCTCCGGGCCGTCGTTCCGCGTGACCGCGCAAAAGCTGCCCTCCATTGCCAACCATTTGCTGCAGTGCGTGCGCGGCATCTCAGCCGACATGGGCTACACATCTACCGGGCGGGCAAATCGAGCAGCCTGGTCTGCATAGAGTATTGAAAGAGCGGCGAGGAATGGGTAGGGCGTTCGCCGCGACCGGGGTGGTGAAAACGCAGTTGGGACGCTTCGATGCGCGAGCGCAGGTTTTTTGGCGATATTCTCAATACCGTTCAGCCGCTTCTCAGTGATTCAGTCGCCGAGCCTGCGCATCGAACCATCGCGGCGCCCGCCATGTGCAGCCAAAAAGAAGTCCCGGATGGACGCCGAATCCGCAGCTCATCTGATAAACTGAACTTCGTCGAGTGGTTGTCAGAGTTGGTGACATTCCGGGTTTCAATGAGAGCTTGGAGTCGAGTCCCAACCCAGCGAATGGGTAGAAGAATGCGAAAGTAGCAGACTCTGCGAAAACCATTGATTCTACGGGGCAAGGAACCAAGTTGTTGAATCGACAATAAAAGTGGGGACGTAGCTCAGTTGGTTAGAGCGCTGCCCTGTCACGGCAGAGGTCGCGGGTTCGAGCCCCGTCGTCCCCGCCAGATTCCAAAGGACTTAAGTCCAATCTGGCATGTGACATCA
>JBEKFD010000024.1:0-30924 GCA_050013495.1 Occallatibacter sp.
GGCCGCTGCCGATGAGCGCCTGAAAAGTTTTGAACAAGTCATTCGTGATTTGCAGGCTCCGTCTCGGCGTATGGCGGGCGCGCCCGAGCCTCCAGCCAATGGACTTTCCAGCCCGGTGCTGACTCCCGAGCAACTCAGCACAGAGTTTAACAGCGTGGAGCAGCTCTGGCGCCAGTACCGTACAGCGGCCTGCTCCGCGGCCTTCCACCAGTTCGGCGGAGGCACCGGCGGACCCAGCTTTGAGGCTCAATGCGAACTCAAGCTGACCCGTGACCACATGCGCGAACTGGACATGATCTACGGCGGAGACCTTCACCTTTAAGCCACGCAGCTAGCGTCGCTGGCGAAAGTGCGGCTCGCGCCGAGACGATATAATCCGCCCAAACGAGAAATCGAAGGAAACATGGAGCCAAGCATTGGTCTTCGACGAGTTCTGAGGTTCGCCGTTCTGCTTGTGTCAGCGGCAGGCCTGGCAGGATTATCAGCAAACGCCGCTGCGGGCCAATGGGAGCAGCCCGCCGCTGCATTGGCTGAGCAGATAGCCACAATCCTCGGCCCGGCGCAGGCGCACCTCATCATTCGCAATAACTCGAGAATCTCCAACGACGAAATCCCAACTATCCGCCGCTTGCTTGAGCAGGATCTGAAAGCCCGCGGCATCCAGGCATCCGGCGCTGAAAGCGCCAATGTCATTCGGATTACTCTGAGCGAAGACCTTCGCGAGCGCCTGTGGGTGGCTGAGATTGTCGAAGGCAATGAAACCCGTGTCGCGATGATTCGCGTTGAGGCCGCATCCGACCAGCAGCAAGCCCCACTCAGCGGCCTCACATTACGTAAACAAGTCGTGCTCACTGCACTGCATCCAGTGCTTGCGACGATTGAAATGAAGGATAACCTCGTCGCAATTGAGCCGGAAGAGATTGTGATTTATGCCCACTCCGCTGGCGGCTGGAAGGAGCAGATCCGCGTGAGCATCGGCCAGAAGAAGCCGCTGACACGAGATTCACGAGCGGTGATCTATCCATCGTCCGATAGTCAGGGATTTGAAGCCTCGGTCGCCGGGATGTTCTGCACCGGAATTTCGCAGTTGCCCGCGGAGTGGACCATCCACTGCCATGAAAGCGACGATCCCTGGTTTCTTACACCGCCGCAACCGACACAAGATGGAACTGCCGCTGATATGAATATCGCGGTCACTCCGCTGCGCGCTTTCTATAACGCCGCCCGCAACTACTTCACCGGCGTAGTGACTCCCAGCCTCGGTGCGGACCTGCCGTCTTTCTACACAGCCGTGCTGCTTCCCCGCTCCGACAGCGGTGGACTGTTGCTGAACGGGATCGACGGCAAAGTGCAGTTCGTCGAGAGCGGCAGAGTCAATCCCGTCACTGGGGCGCGCGACTGGGGCAGCGACTTCGCGGCACTTCGTTCGGGCTGCGGCGCCGGGACACAGATCATCGCCTCCGGCTCCGGCGAAGCAATCGCAGACAGTCTTCGCGCCTATGAACTTCCGGCGCTTGAAGCAATTCCCGCCAGCGCGCCGCTTACCATGGACGGCACTGTCACCGCGCTTTGGACAGCCGCTGATACCAAGAGCGTTTTTGCCGTAGTGCGCAAGCCGGCTGCTGCGGGCCAGACAGACCCATTCGAGGTGGATCGTGTTACGGCAAATTGCGATTAGCTGTCTGGTTGCAGCGCTCGCTTTTCCTGCGGCGGCGCGCACGCGTCCCCACTATGGCGGTACGCTGCGCGTTGAGGTCGAAGGCGATCCGTGGCAGCGCCCCGGCGGCCTGGCGCGCAGCCTCGTCCTCGACGGGCTGACCGCGATGAGCGCCGATGGAATTGCGCAGTCCGCTTTGGCCGTCGAATGGAAGTCGGAAAACGACAGTCACCGATGGCAGTTTCGTCTCCGCCCCGGAGTCCATTTTCACGATGGAACGCCGCTCAGCGCCGCAAGCGTTGTTGCCTCGCTTACAGACCTCTGCGGCGCCGCTTGCCCATGGACAGCTATTCACGCCATCGGCACATCGGTTGTCTTCACCAGCGATTCGCCACTCGCCAATCTTCCTGAACTGCTTGCCGGCGACGAATACCGCATCGCACTTGAGGGCGCAGGAAACCCTTTGACCGCGCCCGTCGGCACCGGTCCATTTCAGTTCACAACTTTCTCCGACAGCGTGCTCACCCTTGCCGCCAATGACAGTTGCTGGCAGGGCCGTCCTTTTGTGGATGCAGTCGAGATCCGCGCTCATCGCCCCATTCGCGACCAATGGCTCGATCTCAGCGTTGGCCGCGCCGATTTGGTCGAGGTCCCTGCCGAACAACTGCGCCAGGCTCGCGACGAGCGTCTCACTGTGATTGCGTCGCCACCTGTTTCACTGCTTGCGCTCACTGTCTCCGATGCCGGCGCACTCGCGAATCCCAATCTCCGCGCGGCCATCGCGTTGGCCGTCGATCGCAGCGCACTCTCCAACGTGATTTTCCAAAAGCAAGGTGAGATCACAGGGTCCCTTTTGCCCGCCGCAGTCACCGGCTACTCGTTTCTCTTCCCGACCGATCGCGACCTGAGCAAGGCTCATGAATTGCGTGGCGGCGTTACGCCTGCTCCGCTCGTGCTCTCCGCGGAGGGCGGCCCGGCCGTGCAGTTGGCCGCGCAGCGTATCGCGCTCAACCTGCGCGATGCAGGCTTCAACGTCCAGGTCGCAGTTTCAGGCGCGCCGCAGCACATCGATCTCACCCTGCGCCGCATTACTCTCGAAACGAATCAACCGCAGCCCGCGCTCGAGTGCATACTTCGCGCCGCCGGCCTTACGGTTCCAGTGCTCGAATCGACCCCGGAGGGCCTCTACAAGACCGAGCGCCAGGTGCTCGACACGCACATGCTCATCCCGCTGCTCTATCTTCCCCGCGCCTTTGCTATCGGCGGCCGCGTCCGCGATCTGCGGTTGAGCCTCGATGGCACGCCGCAACTGGCCGGCGTCTCGTTGTCCGATGTGCAGCCGGAGGCCGCGCCGTGAGCCTGCGCCAGAAGCTGCTGCTGCTGCTCTCGCTGATGGTTGCCGTCATTGTGGCCGCTGTCGCGTGGACCGTTCTGGTTCGCATCCGCCAGGTCTTCGAGCAGCGCGATCAGGAGGAGACCGCTCTCTTCGTCAGCCAGTTTCAGCGCGAGTTCCAGCATCGTTCCGCAGAGGTAGCCGCTGCCGTCGATCGCATCGCCGCGAGTGAGCGTATACACAGCATGGCTCTTCAACTAGCACAATCTGGCGATGCGTCGCCTTTTCTCAACGAAGCCCAGTCGCTGGCCCAGGACTCTCAACTCGAGTTTCTCGAAATCGTTGGCCCCGACGGAAAGATCGTCAGTTCTGCGCAGTGGCCCGCGCGCTTCGGTTATCCCGAACCTGCGGCTACAACCACGCAGCCGACGTTCCTCAAAGCCGAAGATCTACCCGACGGCACAACGGCACTTGGACTCTTTGCAGTCCATGCCGTTCGCCACACGGAAGCTGCCGCCGCGCAACCAGTTCGCGTCATCGGCGGCAAGCGTCTCGATCAGTCTTTTCTTGCCGATCTGCCCGTTGCGCCTGGAATGGCTGTTTCGCTTTACAGCGACGCAGGCGGGGCACAGCAATCAACATCCCAGCAAACGCTTGCGCCCTTCGATCCGGCGCATCTAACCAGCCACGCCGGCCCAGTAGCCGATGCTTCCCGTTTTCAATCGCTCATCGACGCCGCGCGCAAGACTGGTCAGCAGACGAGCGCCGTCCTGTATATCACCAATCGGCGTGAGGACTCGGTCAACGCCACGGCCATCCCGCTCAAGAGCGACACAGGCGCGGTGCTGGCTGTGCTCACGGTGGCCATTTCCCGCGGCGGGATGGTCCAGGCGCAACAGCATATTCGCGCCATCGCCTATGGCGTCGCGGCGGGAGGCATCCTGCTCGCAATCCTTGCCAGCCTGTGGATCGCCGCGCGCGTCTCGGGCCCTATTGAGCAACTTGCGCGGGCGGCTGAAGAAGTTGCCAGGGGCAATTGGGAGACGCGTGTTGCCGAGCGCGGACACGACGAAATCAGCGTGCTTGCCCGCAGTTTCAATCACATGACCAGCGAGCTTGTGGCGCAGCGCGATCGCTTGGTGCAGACCGAGCGCGTGGCTGCCTGGCGCGAACTGGCGCGGCGCCTAGCTCACGAGCTCAAGAATCCGCTTTTTCCGTTGCAACTTACCGTTGAAAACCTGGTCCGCGCCCGCGAGCTTTCCCCGGACGAATTCGATGAAGTCTTTCGCGAGAGCGCGAACACGCTGGGCATGGAGCTTGCCAATCTGAAAACGATCATTGGCCGCTTCAGCGATTTCAGCCGCATGCCTAAACCGCAATTGGAGCGCATCGATGTCAACGAAGCCTTGCGCCGCGTGGCGCAGCTTTACTTTCCGGCGACGAAACGAGAAGGGGAAGAAGCTTCAATGGACGAACGCGCGGAATCGCAGATCAAGTGCTCGCTGGAAGCTACGCTTGATCCGCTTTGGATCGACGCCGACCCCGAGCTTCTTCATCGTGCACTCTCCAACCTTGTCCTCAATGCGATGGACGCAATGCCGGAAGGAGGCTTGCTTACACTCTCAGCAAAATCGCGTGAAGATAAAGTTGAAATTCGCGTCGCGGACACTGGTGAAGGCCTGACGCCGGAAGAATGCGGGCGCCTGTTCACGCCTTACTACACCACCAAGCAACACGGCACAGGCCTCGGCCTGGCCATTGTGCAATCCGTCATTGCCGATCACAACGGCTCAATCTCTGTTGAGAGCCGCACAGGCGGAGGTGCTACCTTTGTCATCACGCTGCCCAGAGCGGACGAAACTGCAATATGACCGCAAAAGCAAATATCCTCATCGTCGACGATGAAGCCAACACGCTGGCATCGCTTTCGCGCGCCTTCAGGCTTGCAGGCCATGAGGCGGTGGTTTGCGACAACGCCGCGCGCGCGCTGGAACTAGCCCGCACCCAGCACTTCGATCTCATCCTCAGCGACGTGGTCATGCCCCGCCGCGATGGCCTCGCTCTGCTTGAAGACCTGAAGACCGCCGGCGTATCTGCGCCTGTAGTAATGATGAGCGGCCAGGCGCACATCGAGATGGCCGTTCGCGCAACGCGGCTCGGCGCTCTGGATTTTCTTGAGAAACCCCTCTCCACCGAGAAGCTACTGGTCACCGTTGAGAATGCGCTCAAGCTCACGCGCCTGGAAACCGAAAACCAGGATCTCCGCACCCGTGTCGGGAAGCACACACTGGTCTTTGCAGGTGAGACCATGCGCCGCTTGATGGCGCAAATCGAGCGCGTGGCGGCAAGCGAAGCGCGCATCTGCATCTACGGTGAAACGGGTACCGGCAAGGAACTGGTGGCGCGGACTTTGCATGAGAAAAGCCCGCGCTCCGCAGGCCCGTTCGTTACACTGAACTGCGCCGCCGTTCCCGCGGAGCTGATTGAGAGCGAGCTCTTCGGGCACGAGAAAGGCTCCTTCACCGGCGCCGCGCAACGACACACGGGCAAGTTCGAGCAGGCCCATCGCGGGACACTTTTTCTGGATGAAATTGGCGACATGCCGCCCGCTATGCAAGCCAAGCTGCTGCGCGTGCTGGAAGAAGGCGAGATCGAGCGCATCGGAGCGGAAAAGCCTACTCCTGTGAATGTTCGCGTCGTGGTGGCCACCCATCGCAATCTCGAACAGTTAGTGGAGAGCGGAGGTTTCCGCCGCGACCTCTATCATCGAGTGGTCGTGTTTCCCATTGAGCTGCCACCGCTTCGCCAGCGCAGCGAAGACCTGCCGTCCCTGGTCGAACACTTTGTGCGCCAGGTGAGCGCGCAGAACGGCTGGAAGCCGATTCCGTTTACTGACGCCGCCATCGATGCTCTGAAGCACTATGCGTGGCCGGGCAACATCCGCGAACTGCGCAATGTGGTCGAGCGGCTGCTGCTCCTTGCCGGCTCGCATGTGGATGAACAGGACGTCGACCGTGCGCTCCCCGCCTCCCGCGCCGGCTCCAGACACTCAAATCAACCCGCCGGCGCAGCGCATATGCATGAAGCAGGCGCAACCGGCACTCTCGCCGAGCGCCTGCTGAACTTTGAGCGCACCCAGGTGTTGAGCGAGCTTGAGCTGCACAGCCGGAACATCACGCAGACCGCCAAAGCGCTGGGTCTTGAACGGAGTCACCTGTACAAGAAATGCCAGCAGTTGGGAATTGACCTGAAGAGCCTGGACGAGCGGAATTGAAGTGACCCTGGCTGGCATCGGAGGCCTTCTATGGAACAAAATCGGGGCAGGAATGAAATCGTTTACTTGCCCACCCCGGTTGGTTTATAGTTCGTTGGTTGTTTGCTGCGCGGCGTAAACTTGGTGCGCAGCAACAGCAACTTGAAAGGGATCGCCATGACTCGCATATCGCGCCGCAATCTTCTTCGTTCCGGAGTAGTTGCCTCCGCTTCATCACTCCTTGCCCGCTCCGCATGGGGGCGCACTGCGGCCCTGCTAGCCGGCTATCCTGGGCCGGCATCGGCCGAGGCACTGGCGGCCGTGGCGCCGCGAGAACAGCTACTATTCGACTTCGGCTGGAAGTTTCAATTCGGCAACGGCAGCGATCCGGCGCGCGATCTCGGTTTCGGTTTCGGCCAGGGAGATTTCGCCAAAACGGGCGAATTCGGATTTTCCAAAGCCAAGTTCGACGACTCCAAATGGCGCACGCTGAACCTGCCGCACGACTGGGCGGTGGAGTTGCCGTTCGTCAACGACAAGGAGCAAAACTCGCATGGGTTCAAGCCGATTGGGCGGCGATATCCCGAAACCAGTGTCGGATGGTATCGGCGCGAATTCGAGATTCCCGCCGGCGACGCGGGTAAGCGGATTGCGATTGAATTCGATGGTGCGTTTCGCGACCTGATTGTCTTTGTCAACGGCTGCTTTATTGGCCGCAACAACAACGGCTACGCGCCTTTCCGATTCGATCTGACCGACTTCTTGAGCTATGGGGCGAAGAACTACATTGTCGCTCGGGTCGATGCCAGCTTCGGTGACGGCTGGTTCTACGAGGGCGCCGGCATTTACCGCCATGTGTGGCTCACCAAGACCGATGCGCTGCACATCGGCAAGTGGGAGAGCACGGTTCGGCCTGCGGTCAACGGGGACTCCACAACACTGACGCTGGCGACGCTGGTCGAGAACCAGGGCAAGCAGGCGGAGAATGCCAAGGTGAGCTGGCAAATTCTCGACGCGGCGGGCAAGACCGTTGCCACGGCGGAGGCAGCGGCGCAGTCGATTGCCGCGGATGGATCGGCTGGGTTTGCGGCAACCGCGCAACTGGCTAATCCGGCGCTCTGGTCTGTCGATGCGCCCAATCTCTACACGGCGATTGTGACGGTGGAAGCGAACGGCAAGAAGCGTGATGCAGAGCGCATCAGCTTCGGTGTGCGCACGGCGGTTTTCGATGCCGACAAGGGATTCTTCCTGAATGGAAAGTCACTGAAGATTCAGGGCACCTGCAACCATCAGGACCACGCTGGCGTGGGTGCTGCCGTGCCCGACGCGCTACAGGCTTTCCGCATGGCCGTGCTGAAAGAAATGGGCTGCAACGGGGTGCGCACGTCGCACAACATGCCGACACCGGAGTGGGTGGAAGCCTGCGACCGCATGGGCGTGATGATGATGTGCGAGACGCGGCAGATGAGTTCGAATCCCGAGGGCCTGGCGCAACTGGAAACCATGGTGAAGCGCTATCGAAACTCGCCCTCCATCATCCTCTGGTCCATCGGCAATGAAGAGTGGCAGTTGCAGAGCGACATGTCCGAGCAGGGCGCGAAGATTGGCGCAACTATGGTGGAGCGCTGCCACGAACTTGATCCGACGCGCGTCGTCTCCGCTGCAGTGAATGGCGACAACCAGAAGGGTGTCTCCGACGCATTCGACATTATCGGCTTCAACTACGGACTGAACCGTCCCGATGGATATCACAAGGAGCATCCCAAGCGGCCTATTTATGGTTCGGAGACATCGAGCGCGATTTCGACGAGAGGCGCCTATGCAACCGACCCGCTGCGCAACCTAGTGAACGACTACAACGGCGTGGTGAACTGGGGAGAGACCGCCGAGGAGTGGTGGAAATTCTACGGCACCCGCGACTGGGAGGCGGGCGGGTTTGCGTGGACCGGCTTCGACTATCGAGGCGAGCCCACGCCTTACGGGTGGCCCTCCATTAACTCCCAGTTTGGCATCGTGGACATGTGCGGGTTTCCCAAGGACACGTTCTATTACTACAAAGCCTGGTGGGGCAAGGAGCCGTCGCTGCACTTGTTCCCGCATTGGAACTTCGAGGGCAGGGAAGGCGACATGATCCCGGTGTGGGTTTACTCGAATCTGGACGAGGTGGAACTGTTCGTCAACGGGCAGAGCCAGGGAAGCCAGAAGGTTCCCCATCTTGGCCATGTGGAGTGGAAAGTGAAGTACGAGCCGGGATTGATTGAGGCGCGAGGATCTAAAGACGGCAAATTGGTGCTCACCGAGAAACGTGAGACAACCGGGCCAACAGTGGCGATCCGCCTGACCGCGGACCGGATGGAGATCGACGCCGACGGAGAGGATCTCGTCATTCTGAAGGTGGAAGCCCTCGACACGAAAGGCCGCGCGGTGCCGACGGCTGGAAACTTCATTGGCTTCAACATCTCCGGTGAGGGCAAACTGATTGGCGTAGGCAACGGCGACCCCAACTGTCAGGAGAGCGACAAGGAGCCCAAACGGTCGCTCTTCAACGGGCTGGCGCAGGTGATTGTGCAGGCGACGAAGCGGCCGGGCGAGATCCACATTGAAGCCGTGAAGGAAGGATGGGACGGGCCGGAGCTGACGCCAGCCAAGCTGACCATTGCCACGAAGGGAGTGCAGGGGCGGCCGGCGGTGCCGTGGAATCGTGATCGAGGATGAAGTTAGGGACCATGGGCTAAGGGACTGCGGGCTAAGGGACTAGGGACAAGACTTGGCCTCCTTGGAACTCTGTATTGAGGCGCAGAGTTGAGCTGCGACGGCGTTTTTGGGGCTCAGATACGGCAAAAAGGGCGGAAATTGCCGCTGAAAGCCTTGATTTTTCGATTGTTCTGTTTACCATTAAGGTAATAGATTCCGCTTTAAGTTTATTCTTCAAGCATTTGATTTTAATAATTTTAAGTGTTTTCGCTGTGCGCAAAACGTCCTGAACTTCGATGTTTTCCTGAGGGGGGTGGGTGGGTGTAACGGGAGTACGGACCGGGCACATGCCTGACAGATTGAACCGGGGACATCGCTTTCCCGCCAATTCATGGTGGAACCTGCTCCAGCTTCAAGAACGCTGAAATTGGACATACGGCTATTATCCCGAGCGGAGCCGTAATTGTCTGCAACTGTTTACTCAGCGACCCTAGATCCCCGAAAATCACGAATCCGGTTAGATTGGAAATATGACTCAGCTAAAGCCGGAGTGGCGATCCGAACTGCGTGCGCTCGTGATCCTGGCTGTCCCGGTGGTCCTGAGCGAACTGGGCTGGATGGCGCAGGGCGTGGTCGACACCATCATGGTGGGCAGGCTGGGCCCGGCGGCGATTGGCGCGGTCGCGCTGGGCAACGCGGTGTTTTATACGCCCTCACTGTTCGGGTTTGGCATTCTGCTGGGACTCGACACGCTGGTATCGCAATCCTACGGCCGAAAGGATTATGACGGATGCCACCGCTGGCTGGCGCAGGGGATTTATCTCGCGATGGTGGTCACGCCATTCATCATGGCGGCGATCTGGCTGGCCAGCTTTGGCTACGCCCACTTCGGCATCGGCGCGGAGGTTGCCGGGCCGGCGGGAAGCTACCTGCGCGTTCTCAACTGGAGTACGCTGCCGCTGCTCATCTACGCAGGCTCGCGGCGCTACCTTCAAGGCGTTGGCCAGGTGCGCGTGGTCACTGTAACGTTTGTGGGCGCCAACCTGATCAACTGGTTTCTCAACTGGGTGCTCATCTACGGCAAGTGGGGCGCGCCGCGTATGGGCGTGGCTGGCTCGGCGCTGTCGACGGTGATTGCGCGCGTGTTCATGGCCCTTGCTCTGGTTGGCTTTGCGTGGCGCTACGAGCGCACCCGCGGCCATCCGCTGTTTCGCCACTGGGCTTCGCCGAGCGCGGCCATGCTGAAGCAACTCGTCCGCCTGGGCGCACCCGCGGCGGGTCAGATTGTTCTTGAAGTCGGCGCGTGGAACCTGGCCACGCTGGCCGCCGGCTGGCTTACACCTGTCGCGCTCGCGACCCACCAGATTGCCCTGAACTACGCAGCCCTCACGTACATGGTCCCGCTGGGCGTCTCGGCGGCCGCCGCAGTCACTGTGGGTCACGCCGTCGGCGCGGGCGACCCGGAGCGCGCCCGCCGTGCGGGGTGGCTTGCCCTCGCATTGGGAACGGGATTCATGCTGCTGGCCGCGGTCGTCTTCCTGGTTGCTCCGCGGCCGTTGATTGCCCTGTACACCAGCGACGCGCAGGTGATGGCGGTTGGCCCCGGCCTGCTGCTGCTGGCAGCGGCGTTTCAGATCTTCGACGGCATTCAGACGGTTTCGACCGGAGCTCTGCGCGGGCTGGGAGAAACCCGCGCGCCTATGGTTGCCAATCTGGTTGGCTATTGGGCGCTGGGGCTGCCGCTGGGGATTTCTCTCTGTTTTGTGTTCAGGTGGGGGATTTATGGGCTGTGGATCGGACTGACGTTGGCGCTGGTGGTGATTGCTTCCACGCTGCTGTGGCGGTGGAACAGGGATTCGGAGCGGCTGGCTAAAAGGGGCATCTAATTGAGCCAGCCGAGTGACGTTATCGAGTTCCTGGATCGTTCCCTCAGTGGCTAAAGCCCAGCGAATTGAGGGGCAACAGGCGGCACGGCTGAAACCGTACCCTTTCAAAACATCAAGTTATTCAGAGGTTTCCTAGAATTGCAAGCGCATGCCGAGCTGGATGCGGCGGGGCGGGGCTACCGACGTCACCTGGCCGAATTCGGGAGAAGTTTCTACGGTATCGATTCCGCTGGCGTTGGGGTGGTTGAGCAAATTGAATGCACCGGCGGAAAAGCCAACCCGCGGGGCTTCTTCGTCCTTGTCGGGCGTGATGGCGAAATCGTGGCCCCAGCGCAAATCGAGATCCACATAAGACGGTGTGGTCTCAGTGTTGCGGGCAACGCCGTCGGGGCGGGTATTGAACAGGTCGTCTCCATAGGCGTCGGTGCCGGTGGTAATGGTCCAGGGGGAGCCGGAGTTGGCAAAGATGCCGGCGGAGAGATTCAGGACGCTCTCCGGATTGAACATGGCATACATGCCCAGGCGGTTGCGGCGGTCGAAGCCGGTGCGCGCCCATTCATCGTTGGGAGCGTACTGGTTTTGCGGATACCAGCCGATGCCGCCGGTGTTGGAGTCGTAGCGCGACCAGGTGTAGCGGCCGAAGCCGGTGAAGTACTTGTTGAGCCGGCCGCGATAGGAGATGTCCATGCCGTCGCCTGACCAGAAGCCGGCGGACTGCATCTGGCGAATGCGCCCATAGGCGGGATTGGGGCGGACGGTGTATCGGGACTGGGGCGTGGGGGCGTTGATGTCGACGGAGCGGAACGAATCGATGCCGCGCGAGGAGTATGCGCTGATGACGCCGGTGGCCTTTTCGCCTAGTTGACGTTCGATGGAAAGCCCGTATTGGATCTGGTAAGGAATTTTGGCGTTGGGCGCGAGCTGGGCCAGATTCGGCGGCTGGCTGGTGAGCGTGAGGCAGTTGGTGATGGGGACGCAACCGCTGGCGGGAAGCGTTGCGGGGTTCAGCGAGAGCACGAGGGCGTGGCGGGCGGCGTTGCCGTAGCGGGCCAGGTCAAGCAGCGGGCCGGAGCCGAAGCGGTCATAATAGATGCCGCCGCCACCGCGCAGCACGGTCTTGGAGTCCTGATTGAGCACCCACGCGAAGCTGACGCGGGGTGAGAAGCCGAGGCGGCGCGTGGCCAGGAAGTTCTGCCAGTCGTAGCGCAGGCCAGGCGTAATGGAGAAGCGCTCGTTGGCCTTGAACTGGTCCTGGACGAAGGCGCCCATTTCCTGCTGGTGATAGACAAAGTGCACGACTCCAGTGTTCTCAGTGAACGCGGAAGGCAAGTTGGCGGCGTAATTCTGCAGCGCGGTCTGGAGGACGGTGACGCCATCCGAAGCCAAAGTGGGGCCGAAGGTGTAGGTGCCGAGCTGGTTGGTGTTGTCGTCGAAGGCGCGCCGGTCGATGTGCGGCGTGCCTACGCCCGTCTTGATTGTGTTGCGGCCGCGGGTCCAGGTCATCATGTCGTAGACGCGGACGTTGTATTCGGTGCCCAGTGAATCGGCCTGCGCCGAGCCGGTCACAAAGTCGCCGGCAACGCTCATCTGCGGGGCTTCAGTAACGTTCGAGTTGCGGTTGAAGTCGCGCTCTCCGACGATGGAGACCTGGTTGAGCTTTGCTGCGGAGAGGGCCTGGTCGAGGTGCGCGACAAAGTCGTCTTCGCGGTACTTGTTGTTATAGCCTTCCGATGCCAGCGCCTGCCCTCCGACGCCCTGATTCTGCGCAGTGGAGTCCTGATAGCTGTACTGGGCGTAGCCGGATACGCCTTCGCGGAACTGATGCGCAACGCGGGTGGAGAACTCGGTATCGCGGGCGGGGGCGTAGACATTGGCTTCGTAAGCGCCGCTGGGATTCGCGGGCGAGGGCGCGAGGGTGGCGAAGATGACTGAGTCCTGGTCATAGAGGACTCGGTTGAAGGAGCCGAGGAAGCTGGTTTTGGGCATGTGCGGGATGGGGCCGGTAACGTGGCCCTCGTAGTTCTGCCGCTGCTCGAAAGGCTTGGAGGGCGCGAGTTCGTTCTGCGCGTTGAGCGCGGAGTTGCGGAAGAGAAAATTGAACTGTCCGTGATAGTGCTCGGCGGTGGACTTGGTGATGATTTCCATCTGACCGCGGCCGGGCCAGTAGTATTGCGCGGAGTAGGGATCCTGATTGATGCGAATTTCTTTTATGGCGGAGGCGGAAACGGAAGCGCGGTTGGCTTCGACGCCATCGACCATCAGGCCGGTGCCCCCGGTGTCGCTGACGCTGGAATCGAGGAAGGAACTCATTGCAGATAGGTAGTCGTTGTCGAAGATGGGGAGGGACTTGAGGTCGCTGGAGGTCATCACCGAGGAGTCGTGATTGGCGTCGGGCGCGGTCAGGTCTTCGCTCGAGTCGCTGTTGACGCGAACCATGCTGGCCACAGCAGCGATGGGCAGCACGATATGGACAGGAGCCAGCAGAGGCATGGCCGGCGATGCAGCGGCTCCCGAGGTTACGGAGGCCGGGGAACCGATCACCACAGGGGTGCGCACGGTTTCAAAGCCGGGCTCGGAGACTACCAGCGTGAAGCTGCCGGAGTGGGGCGCAAGCAGCTGGAAGTTGCCTTCACCGTCGGAATGGATGGTGCCGGCGACGGCGCCGGTGGTGTCAAGCAGGTCAACCTCGGCGTTGGGCACGATTGCGCCGGTGGGGTCGGCGACTACGCCGTGCACGGAAGGCGCGGCTGGCGCTGGAGGGGTAGTCGTGTTGGCTGCGAATGCGGAGCAGGGAAGAAGCAGGATGATTCCGAGGGCAAGAGAACGCATAGTGTGAAATCTCCAAGGCTAAGGAAAAAGGTGCAACGGAAACGAGTGAGCCAAGCCTTACAGGCAATAAGGTCGTACTTCAAACAAATGCTGCGTACCTTCATTATGCGATGAATCCCGGGCCAGTGGGATGGGAAAAAAAAGAAAATCTCTATTTTGAACTATTCTCGTGCAGCGATCGGGAATGGGTCCTACCGTTCAGGGAGTTGCTGAAAAGGGAGCCGCGCCGTTCCGAAACGCTGTGGACGTTGCGGCTCTCAAGGATCTTGGCTGGATCGAAAGCTTACCGGCGGAAGTTGCGCTTTGCTTGCAACGCGCAGGCAACGCCTCAGGCGCTGTCCCTACCGTCATAAATCGATTTTACACGGGCGATAGCGCTGCCGTCCACTCCCCGGGCGAATCAACGATAATATCCGGTTGGGTGGAAGCCAGGCTCTCCGGCGACAGACCGAAGGTGCAGCCGAGAGCCCAGGCGCCGCCATTCCGCGCCGTCAGCACGTCCACGTGGCTGTCACCGATGAGCACTGTCTGTTGCGGCGCGGCGCCGGCCTCTGTCATCAGCGCCAGCAGGCCCTCGGGATTGGGTTTCTTGGTGTTAAAGCTATTTCCGCCATAGATTTGCATGAAATACGGAGCTAGGCCGAGGGCGGCGCAGATATCCCGCGCCGGACGGACCGGCTTGTTGGTGAGCACGGCCATGACTCTTGCAGGGGAGCCGGGCTGGTCGTGCAGTTCCTTGAGCGCGGACAGCGCTTCCAGCACGCCTTCGTAGGCGTAGGTGAAGTCCAGCTTGTGGGCGCGATAGTAGTCGAGGAAAAACTGATACGCGAGCTGGAGGAACTCTTCGTCAACAGGGCCGCCATAGGCCTTGGTGACGGCGCGGCGCACCAGCATCAGCGCGCCGTCGCCAATGAAGCCGGCAACGTCCGTATCTTCCAGGGGCGGGTGGCCAAACTGATTGAGCGTGGCGTTGACCGAGTTGCAAAGGTCCTGCGCGGAGTCAATCAGCGTGCCGTCGAGATCGAAGACCAGAAGCTTGATTTGCTCAACTGGAATGGGACGAAAAACGCGGATCATGGTTCCAGTGTAATGGGCGGCGGTTTGGGATTCGGGCGCGCGTCATTGCGGGCTGGCATCGATGTGGATTTTGGTTGGGTTGACGTTGAGGAAGAGCCTTTCCACGCGCGGGTCGGAGCGAATCTTTTCTATGTAAGGATGGGTGACGCTCTCCGGAGCTGTATCGCGGAAATCAACGAGGGCGGCCTCGTATCCGTTGGCCAAACTCGGCGGCAAGGAAAGATGCTCGCGGATGAACCAGGGATACTCAGGCTCGGGATGCATCGGCTGCCCGGGCTGTTCAAGCACCGTGGCAATGAAGTCGTCGATCTCCTGCCTGGGGGTGCCTTTGCGGAAATAGACGACGACGGAGCACTTGTGATCGATCGCCCAAGAGATGGTAAGAACCCGTTTCCGCCATGCCACCTCATTCTGCCGGGTCATCCACGCAAAGTCGCCGAAGAAGACGAGTGAACTGAGAATTCCGGCGAGAATGAGGCTGGCGCCGAGCAGGCGGGTTCGCCAGTAAACGCAAAGCAGAAAACCGCCGATGGCGATGGCAATGGAAATCAGGAATGTGATGAGGTAATGAGAACTTCCCGCCGACGCATCGGTGATCTGTGCGCAGGTGTGCGCTTCCCGGATGCCGAAGACGCATGCGCCGATGAGAACCGCGATGGCCACGGATTTGCAGAAGACGCGTTGCGTGCGGGACGGCGGAACTGGGGTTTGGAAGACGGGCATAGGCTTCAGCGAACGGCGCGGGGAGAGTTTGAGTTTTCCGACGGTTCGCGATGAGACTGCGAAAGGACGGGGCACCGGCGCCTGCGTTGCGGCAGACGCGGCATACGCCGCAGC
This sequence comes from Occallatibacter sp., assembly GCA_050013495.1. Lineage (GTDB taxonomy): Bacteria > Acidobacteriota > Terriglobia > Terriglobales > Acidobacteriaceae > Telmatobacter. The sequence goes on from JBEKFD010000024.1 coordinate 15,567, forward strand.
GGGCTGCGATTCTGCTTCCCCAGGATAGCAAGTGGGTCTTCTGACGACGCGGGCTCAAATGGCAGCGGCGGCTTCCATCGGCGCTTCTGTAAACTGCTCTTTTGTCTCGAGCGCCGGCTGCGGCGAGGGGCGCGTAAAGGACAGCACCACGATTACGAGCAGCAGGATGGGAATGCAGAAGACGCTGCCTTCCGGCCCGTCAGTGCCGCCGGAGAGCAGGGGATTGCCCAGCGCATGCGTCGCAAACAGGCGGCCTTGCACAATCAGCCCGCTGTCAGGGACGCCGTAAAGGAAGGATTGCGACCAGTCCCAGGCCATGTGGAAGCCGATGGCCCACCACAGCGAGCCGGTGCGCCAAAGCGCGACAACGAATGTGACGCCAGCAAGAAACACCAGCAGCAGGCCCACCTTGTCTTCACCGTTGTTGCCCGTGTGGGCGAGAAAGAAAAGGCCGGAAGTCACGATGGTAGCCATCCAGAAAGCGATGGAGCGGGCGTGGGGCCGGGAGATCAGGTTTGCCAGTCCGACCAGGCCGCGGGTGAGCGTGAACTGCAAGTAGCCACGGAACATGTACTCCTCAACCAGGCCGACAAAGAGGAAGCCAAGCAACTGCAACCCGCCCCAGCGGAAGATTTGCCAGCCGCGGTCGAGTTGGGCGTCGAAGCTTACCAGATGCAAGACGCGGAGTGTGCCCACGAGCAGCGACACAGCGGCAACCCCCCAGACGGCGCCGACCAGGAAGCGTCCGACAGATCGTTGTCCGCCGAGGCCGTAAGCAGTAAAGCGGCGGCGTTCAATCAAGGCCATGATCAGGCTGACGACCAAGACAATCGCGAAGGTGATGCCTTCCTCTTGGATTGCATCGGCAACGTTCATGGGTGCGATGGGGTCGGTTTTGGCGGATTCGGCGGCCGGTGCGGATTTGCCCGCAGCCCGCGCGGCGGCGACTGCGGCCTGGTGGGCCCTGGTCTTGTTGTAGTGGTGGATGGCGCGGGCGCTGAAGAAAAGGGAGGCGAGGATGGCGAAGTAGATCAGCAGGCTCCATCCGGCGCGCAGGCCGAACGGGCCTATAAAGATGCGGCGGGCGAGGGCTGGCTGCGGCGGGGTTTGAGGTTCAGCCGGGATGGACTGCGATTCGAATGAATCCTGAGTAGGGAATTGCTCGGGGACTGAATCCATGAAATGGGTTCCTTTGGCTGGTGAGTTTCGTTTGCAGGGACTTCAACCCATACGGGTCTGGCGGCGAGTATGTTCCGGCTGCTCAAGGGTTGCCGCGGCATGAAGACCGCGGCTTCCCCTCGACGCCTCTCACAATCGAACTCAGAGAGTATTCATTAGGATGACGGCTGAACGCATCTTTTATTAAGAGGTTTTGAGACCCGCATGCGATTCACGCAGGTGTTTTTCTTGATGACATCGCGGTGCAGCGAATGCCAGGATGGTCAGCACCCAAGGTTGAACTCGAGGCCTTGCGGGCCACGCAGCAACGCGGCGTCAGGCTATTTGGCGTCCACAGTCACTTCCGCTGTAGTTCTGCCGAAGGGGCCGGTGGCGATGAGCGTGTAAGTTGTCGTCTTCGTCGGGCTCACCGTCAGGCTGGTTCCACGAACCGGCCCCGGTTCAGGCGTAACAATCAGATACGTGGCATTGCTCACGCTCCAGTTCAACTCGGTGCTCTTGCCGGAGGAACTCGCCTCGGCCTTGAAGCTGTGAATGACGGGTGCGGGGCCGGTGGGGTCCTTGGTGTAAATCGGCTCCATTTTTACCACTTCAAAGTCTGTGCCGGTTACCAGGGTCAGATTGTGCAGGTCGTCGTTGTTCCAGCGCGCATCGTTATCACCGCTGAGATAAATGCCGCTGCCGTTGTCGGCCAGGATCATGCCGTAGGTCTTGAGCGCGGTGAGGATGACCTGGTTTGCCTTGGAAAAACGGGATATATCGAAGCTTGCCTTGAGGCGCAACCGCATTCCCATCGGAATCGTCGATCCGGTGGCCGCCCAGTGCGATGCGGGAGGAACAAACGCCGCGCGCGTCGAGGGCAAGGTAAACCGCAGAGCATGATGGATGGCTCCAGCCGCAACCTCGTCGTAGCGGACGAGTCCGGGGAAAACGGGCAAGCCTGCGGCATCGGCTGAGGTCCAGCCCCAAGGCCGTTCTTCGCCGCTTTCCATGTCCCATACCGCTCCCGAACCGGCCCGCCAGCCTCCGTTTTTCTGCGGATAGGCGCTCCACAGTTCATAGAGCCAGCAGGTCGATTTATCCAGCACCAGCACATGGCGGTCACCGTTGGCGTCCGGCTGGCCTTCGATAGGAGCATTGGCGGGGATGGGCATGGGGCCGGGATCGCTCTCGCTGCCGTAGTCGGCATAACTGACCGCGACCGGAGCCTGCGATGAGTCGACCACAAGATATGGAATGCCCATGTCGGAGCCGTCCCATGCACCTGAGCCGAAGTCGGGATGGAGGGTGGTGGCGACGCCGATGAAAGAGATGATGTGAGATGAATCTGGGTCGACGCTGGCGGTAGAGATCTCAGTGTTCCAGGGACTCGACGCAGGAAATGGCCGAAAGCCGTTCAGTCCTCCATGCACCCCGGTGGAGATGGAGTTGCACGTGGGGGTTGTCGCGCCAAACGCGGCGGCTGTTGAACTGGCTGCGAAAGCAAAGATCAGAAAGCACAAATGCCGGGACGAAATGTTGGTTCTTTTCACAGGGCGCTCCCCTTGCACAAACGGTCAATCGCAACCCTTCCCCAAGGCTGTGAGGGCAGCGTAGCGCAGAGGTATCCAGGGAGGTAATACAACTTATTGGGGGTGTGGACTGAAGCGATAGTAATTGCTATGGCGATTCGGGAAAAAAGAAGGCGAGGCCCTCCCATGGAGCGTATGGGCCTCGCCTGAGGAACGACGTTTTCGGGTTCGCGGAGACTGTGCATGCGAACCCGAGAAGATTGTGGCGCCCGAATCGGCAGCCGGAATCTAGTGGATGCGAATGTCGCCGGAGCCAGTTTCTACCCGAACGGTCGGGCCCCCGCCATTCAGCTTCCCGGTAACATGATGGTGATCGTTCGACCCCTGGGTAAGCATTTCTCGGTCGGTGTGGATGCCGCCGGAGCCGCTTTCCGCGTCAAGCGTCAAAGGTGCGTCGCCCACCCACAGTTCCACATCGCCGGAGCCCGTCTCCAGCTTCCACCCTGCGGTGGGAGCTCCGCCAACCTTGATGTTGCCTGAGCCGGTTTCTGCCTTGAGCGCGCCGTGCAAATCGCGCAATTCGATGTTGCCCGAACCGGTACCAGCCTTCACGTCGCCGCCGGACGATTGCTCAGCATAGATATCGCCGGAGCCGGTGTTGACCGAGAAGCCACCGCGCAGGCCGGTGGCGTGAATATTGCCTGAACCGGTGCTGAGCTTGGCGTTCTCGCCCACGTTGTCGTCCGTAATGTCGCCCGAGCCGGAGCTCCCATCAAGATAGGCGTCTGCCGGCGCCTGGATCTCGTAATCGATGCTGATGTGGTTCAGATTCTCGTGGCGCCCTCCGATGCGGACGATGTTGCCCGTCTGCTCGATGGGCGGATTGGCCGCGATTTCGCGGACCTTTTCGTCGCTTCCGCCCCAGTTGGACTTCACTCGGCCAACAATATGGAGCTGGCTGCCCGAGCCGTGGGTAAGATGGATGTTGCCCGAGCCGGTGGCCACTGATAGCTCAAGCCGGCCATTCACGGTAAGGGTGCGCTCGAATGTCTGCTCTGTTGCCAGTGCCGGCACTGCCGCCAGCGCCAGCGCCGTTGCTGCCAGAATCAGATGCTTCATCGTGTTCCTCATTTCAAAGTTCAGGGGTTAGAGATCAGGGGTCAGGGGTCAGTTGACAGAGCCCAATGCGAACATTCCCTGCATCCCGAATGCCAGAATGGGTTTGAAGTCAAACCCATTGCTTTCAGAGCCGGAAGAGCCATCCTCGGCGGTTTTCCACTCTTTCCCGTGTCCGCTTTCGAACATCGTTGTCCGCCGCCGCACAGGCACGTGTCCGCAGCATTCACCGAGACGAACATAACGCTGTACGTTTGCCTTTGCAATTCAGTTCCCAAGTCCTTCAGTTCCCAGTCCCTGGCCCCTAACCCCTAACCCCTGACTCCTGATCCCTGAAATGCTATCCTCACACCGGGATGCACGGTCTTGCGCTGCTCAAATTTGTCGCCGTGGCCATGCTGATTCTGGCCAATGCCTTTTTTGTGGCTGCCGAATTCGCGCTGGTTTCCATCCGTGACACGCGCATTGAGCAGATGCTGGCCGCAGGGGTTGCGGGGGCCCGCGCCGTCCGCCGCCTGCAGCAGGATCTCGACGACTTCCTTCCGGCGGTGCAACTGGGCGTAACGCTCTGCTCACTGGCCCTGGGCTGGATTGGCGAACCGCTGGCCGCGGGGGTCTTTTTCGGCTGGTTCAACCTGCTGCCGCTGGCACAGCCGCATGCGCTGCTTTATGCCCATATTGTTGCTGTCGCGCTGGGTTTCGCGGCCATTACTTACTTCCACGTGGTGGTGGGCGAACTGGTGCCGAAATCGCTGGCCTTGCGCAGGGCAGAGGCTCTGGCCGTGGCCGTGGCTCCGCCCATGCTGCTGTTTATCGCCGTCGCGCGACCGGCGGTGCGCTTCCTGAAAGGCGGCGCTGCCATCATTCTGCGCGGCTTCGATATTGAACTGAGCGAGCGCGCCAGCGTCCACTCGCCGGAAGAGCTGAAGCTGATTGCCACCGCCGCGCAGCGTATGGGCCTGCTGCCGCGGTTCCAAGAGACGCTGATTCACCGCACGCTCGAACTTGACGACGTGACGGTGCGCGAGATTATGACGCCGCGCAAGCAGATCTTCTCATTGCCCTCCGGCATGCCTGTCGAGGAAGCGACCGCTAGCGTGATCGACCACATGCACTCGCGCGTGCCGGTCTACGATGAGACGCGAGGGCCGGAGCACATTGTGGGCGTGGTTTATTCGAAGGACCTTGCCCGGCTGATGTACTTCCGGCCCAGGGTGCCGGCTACCCAAGGGCCGGGAGCGCCAGCGCCGGGGACCCCATGGACAGGTCCTCGTCCATGGGGTGGAGAGCCTGCCTTGAGCCTGCCGAAGGGTCTCGCTCCGGAGACCGGGGATACCACGAAACCCCGCTCACCCATTCCGTTTGTCGATCTCAGGCTGCAGCAGGTGATGCGCGACGTTCTGGTGGTGCCGGAGACGAAGTCGGTTCTGGACCTGATCCGCGACTTTCAGCAGCGAAGGCGCCACATGGCGATTGTGGTGGATGAGTACGGCTCGACCGTTGGCCTGGTTACAGCCGAGGACGCAATTGAGCAATTGACGGGAGAACTGGAAGACGAGTTCGACTCGCCCGAACTGCCAGTGCTCACCACCGCTTCAGGCGCACTGCTTATGGACGGCGGCGTGAACCTGCGCGACCTGGAAACGCAGATGCTCTGGAGCCTGCCGCGCGAGGGCGGCGTGGAAACGCTGGCAGGGTTTGTGCTGATGCGGCTAGGGCATATTCCCACCGAAGGCGAAAGCATTGTGTTTGATGGCCGCCGGCTCACGGTGGTGGAGATGGACTCACGGCGGATTGCCAAGGTGCGGGTGGAACCGGTGGAAGAGGAGCCGGTTTCAAATTGAGCCTCTGGGCGCAACGGGCACCTGGACGCTGCAAACTGGTTAACCCACGAAACCGCGGAATCTTTACGCGCCCTTATACAGCAGCACGTATCCTGTTGCGACAGGCCGAGCCCTCATAGCCAGCAGAGATTCTCGTCGATGCAAGGCCGGTTACGGAGGCGCCGCACGGGATCGGATGCCTGATATCTTTCGTGGGACTGCCGAAACTTGCTGCTTTCGGTATCATGTTTTCAAGAATCCTGCCTATCGACTGGAAAGCAGAACCGGGTTCTGCGCCAGACGCCAATTGCTGGAGAGGGCGGCAGTGCGTGGCCCGGACGTCGAAACCGGAGGAGAAACACATGGGAGACAAGAGCAAGAAGAAAGACAAAGCCAACGGGAAGGCCGAAGGCAGTCCCATCGGCAAAGCCATCGCCGCCGATCCGAAGGCACAGCTTGCCAACGGAAAAGGTCACGCCCCGAAGCCGGTCCACCCAGGCGAGGTGGAGACCAGGCGCCTCGGCAAAGATTGCAACTACGACAAAGAACTCAGCCGGCTGCAGATTGAGCTGGTGAAGCTTCAGGAATGGATACGCCACGAACACCTGAAGGTGGTGGTACTCTTTGAAGGCCGCGATGCAGCCGGAAAAGGCGGCGCCATCAAGCGCATTACCGAGTCGCTGAATCCGCGCATCTGCAGAGTCGTCGCGCTGGGAACTCCGACCGAACGAGAAAAGACGCAGTGGTACTTCCAGCGCTATGTGCCGCATTTGCCCGCGGCCGGCGAGATGGTGCTATTCGATCGCAGCTGGTACAACCGCGCCGGCGTGGAGCGCGTCATGGGCTTCTGCACCGATACCCAATATCAGGAGTTTCTGCTCACCTGTCCGGAATTCGAACGCATGCTCGTGCGCTCCGGGATCATCCTCATCAAGTACTGGTTCTCCGTCTCCGATGCGGAACAGGAGCGCCGCTTTCAGGAGCGCATGACCAACCCCACCAAGCGCTGGAAGATCAGCCCGATGGATCTGGAATCGCGCAAGCATTGGGCCGACTACTCCCGCGCCAAGGACGAAATGTTCAACCACACCGACCATAAACAGGCCCCGTGGTTCGTGGTCAACGCCGAGGACAAGAAGGCGGCACGCCTCAACGTGGTGCGCCATCTGCTGTCCAAGATTCCGTACAAGGACCTCACTCCCGAATCAATTCAACTGCCCCCGATTGTGAAGACGGAGTACGTGCGGCCGCCCTACCAGGAGCAGCACTTCATACCGGTGATTTATCGATAGAGGGCGGCGGCTGGCAACTGGTTTATGGTGGGAAGACGGCCCATGAAGCAGATTCTCACGCGCCTCGCTCTCACGCTTCCGGTCGTCTGGCTGGTGGTCTCGCTGGTTTTTTTGCTCATTCACCTGGTTCCCGGCGATCCCATTCTGCAAATGCTTGGAGATGGCGCTACTCCTGCGGACATCGGCGCTCTCCGCCACCAATACGGACTCGACCTGCCGCTTTGGGCGCAATATCTCCACTACTGGAATGGAGTGCTGCACGGAGACCTGGGAAGCTCCATCCGTTTGCACTCCAACGTAAGCACTCTTATCGCCGCGCGCTACCCTTACACGCTCGCCCTTACGCTAACGGCGCTGGGCCTGGGCCTGGCGCTGGCGCTGCCGGCGGGGATTGCGGCAGCCGTGCGGCGGGGACGCTGGGCTGACCAGGTGCTGTCGGTGGTGTCGCTGTTTGGATTGTCGGTGCCGGGGCTGGCGCTGGGGCCGGTGCTGATTCTGGTGTTTTCCATCCAACTCGGCTGGCTGCCCGTTTCCGGGGCGAACGCAGGTGGGGGCCGCTCCATCGATTGGCACTACCTCGTGCTGCCCTCCATCGCCATGGGCGCGTCGCTGGCGGCGATTCTCACCCGCATGATCCGCACCGCTATGCTCGAAGAGCTGGGACAGGACTACATCCGGACCGCGCGGGCGAAGGGGCTGACTGAGACGCGCGTCGTCTGCCGGCACGCGCTGCCGAATGCGCTGGTGCCGATTGTGACCGTGGTGGGATTGCAGTTTGGCGCGCTGCTCGCGGGGGCGATTGTGACGGAGACAATCTTCAGTTGGCCGGGTCTGGGACGGCTTACAGTGAGCGCCATCTCCAACCGCGACTATGCATTGGTGCAGGGGTGTTTGCTGTCGATTGGATTGACTTATGTGCTGGTGAACTTGCTGACGGATGTGGTGTATCGATGGGTGAATCCGCGCATGCGGGGTTAGATTCGGGGGCTAGACAGGGTAATGCCCGAGTAGGCGACGATCCGATCAGAACTCGCGAGGTCAGTCTTTTTCAGAACGCGCTCCTTGGTGAGTCTAGCGTTTCAACGCTTTTTCGGCTTCATCGGCTTCGGGCTTCGTTTGAACGCATTCAGAACGAGCTTTGTCCCGAGCGCAAGCCACAGAATCCCGAAGAACATTAGAGGCAGTTCGTGCTTTTCGTAAGCCCCCAGATCGCATGCTGCGCCGATGCAAACAAACGCCAGCCCCCAGATCGCAATTCCTATTCGCTGAATCTTAGTGGCCTTGGGCGAGCCCTTCCAGAGCAAGGCGTCGACGCTACTGCTGTTGGCCATTGCATCAGGCCAAAGCGTATTTCCCTGCTTAGTCCTGACATCCTCGATCAGTGTATCTTGAGCATCGCGATGGTTCATGAGTCCAATATACCCCTCTTTGCGCTCGGCTCAGGGGACTGGGCTACACAAGACTAGGTTCTGCCCGAGTCACCGGCAATCTGGAAACTACTCCTCTCCTAAGTCGGGATGAGCGGAACTATCTCCGCCGCTAACTCACCATCTTCCTCAACGGTCAGCAGCCCCACCGTAATCGGCAGCTCAAACCGCCGCGGGCCGCAACTGCCGGGGTTGAGATAGAGCACGCCCTTCTTCTTGTACATAGTCGGCTTGTGCGTGTGCCCAAACAAGACTGCCGCAAGCCTTCCCGCGGCCGGATCGAGATGCAGCGTGTTCAGGTCGTGCAGCATGTAAATGTATCGGCCTTCCGCCAGCACAACCTCGGTCTCCGGCAACTCACTGCACGGGCCGGCGTGATCGATATTGCCGCGAATCGCCGTGACCGGGGCGATCTTTTCCAACTCGCGCAAGATTGAAATTTTGCCGACATCGCCGAGGTGCAGGATTCGGTCGACGCCGGCGAGGGCGGGAGCTACTTCGGGGCGGAGCAGACCGTGCGTGTCGCTGATGACGCCGAATTTCATTGAGTCTCTATCCAATCACTCCAGTATGCGTGAAGGGTACGGGCTTCAGCCCGTACGTCCGAGTCTGCAAATGACTGGGCTTTAGCCCCCGAGAGCGCATTTTCCTCTGACAGTTCACATTCCCTCAGAGGCTAAAGCCGGAGATCTAAATCAGCTCTTAACGTACGGTCTGAAGCCCGTACCTTTCAGCCATTCTAGTTCCTGAATTGATCGTCACAGACCCAGTTCCAGCCGCGTGCGCGGATCAAGCCGGTCGCGCAGCGCATCGCCTAGAAAGTTAAAGCCCAGCACTGCGCCTGCCACGGCTGCGGCCGGAAAGAGCACCAGGTGCGGCGAATCGAACAGATGCGAGCGTGCGTCGTTGAGCATCGATCCCCAACTCGGCGCGGGCGCGGGAATGCCCAGGCCTAAAAACGATAGCGTCGCTTCCGCCAGAATTACCCCAGCCATGCCGATGGCCGCCTGCACCAGGATGGGCTGCGCGATGTTGGGGAGGATGTGGCGAAAGAAAACGCGCAGGCCGCTTGCTCCCAACGCGCGCGCTGCATCCACATACTCACGGTCGCGCACAGCCATCACCTGGGCACGAACCAGGCGGGCGTAGCCGGCCCAGCCGCCGATGGCCAGGGCCAGCACCAGGTTGGCGAATCCCGGCCCCAGGAATGCAGCAAAGGCAATGGCCAGCAGGATGCCGGGCAGCGCCAGGAAGGTGTTCATGGCGAAGGTGGTCAGCGCGGTGTCGATCCAGCCGCCCAGGTAGCCGGCCAGGCCGCCAATGGAAAGGCCCAGCGCGAGGGAGATGGCCACAACGCTGACCGAGACCGCGAGCGAAAGCCGCGCGCCCCACAGCAGACGCGAAAGCGTGTCGCGGCCAAGCTCGTCTGTTCCGGCCAAGTGTAATGCCGATGGGCCTTCGAGCCGATGAAGTAAGTCGATGGCGGCTGGAGAATGAGGCGCAATCCATGGAGCGGTAACGCCTCCCAGAACGAAGCCTGCAAGCAGCAGTATGCCGACGGCGGCCAGGGGCTGCCGCCTAACACGAATGGCTCCGCGGCGTAACCCGGAAGTGGCAGTTACTTGTTTGATCACAGTGCAAGAATACAGCTTCGTAGGCGCGGAGAGGAGGCTTGATCGGGATGAGCTTTTTGTCTAGAAACATCTTTTTCTCTCTCGCGATTTCAGCATTCATCTTGCCGGCTCAGGCGCTTCTGGCCGAGACGTCCGGACCTGCGCCGTCAGGAGATGTGCAGATTGCCAACAACCAGGCTCCGCGCAACGCGGCAGGACAATTATTTGCAATGGGCAACCAGGCGCGCGCAGCGCTGGGACTGCGGCCGCTCGAATGGGATCCGGCATTGGCTGCGGCAGCGATGGATCATTGCGTCCGCATCGCTGTGGAAGCCGACCTTTCGCACCAATACAACGGCGAGCCCGACCTGAGTGAGCGCGCAGGCCATGCCGGGGCGCACTTCAGCCTGGTCGAAGAGAACATTGCCGAGGGCTATGAGCCGGCTTCCATCCACCAGGCGTGGATGAACTCGCCGCTTCACCGCGAGAATTTGCTGAATCCTGAAGTGGATCGCGTGGGCTTGGCAGTTGTGGCGCGCGGCAATACGCTCTACGCCGTGGCCGACTTTGCGCATGAAGTGCGCGTGCTGACCGCTGAGCAGGTTGAAGCCATCGTTACAAACCTTGTGCAGGCAACCGGGGTTGCCGCTCACGGGAATTCTGCTGGCGCGCGGCTGGCCTGCGCTCAGGATCATGGGTTGCCCGTTTCGCTCGACAACCGCCGGCCGGAGTTCATTATGCGCTGGCAGGATGCGGCTCTGTCACACCTGCCGGAAGCGCTGCTGGACCGGATCGGGACGGGGAAGTACAAGGAAGCGGCGGTGGGGAGTTGTCCTTCGCAGAGTGCGGAAGGCACATTCACCGCGTATCGCGTGGCTGTGCTGCTGCTCCGGCCGGAGTCGGGCGCGGCGCGGACGTATCTCTCTTCCAAATAGAGGGTGTTTCAAAAAATGGCTGTCGCAACTTGGCGCAATCCCTCAGGGTTAAAACCCCTCGTCCTTCCGGCCCTTTTCGGCGCGACTGAAGTCATGCCCTGACCCAAAGCAGATTTATGAAGCACACTTAAGGAACTGAAGCCGATGGCGACAAATTCGCGCAGTCTCAAGCGGAAAACCGCGACACCTGGGCCAGAGGTGTGTTTAAACAAGCATGAGGATTCTGCGACAGGGAGCAATTCTGTCCCTCGCGCTGGGTTTCGCGGTGTTCGTGCCTCGTGCATACGGCGTTTCCAATTCCCTGGATGGTGATCTGCTGGGGATGCCGGGTGCGGTGGCACGATTGTTCACGCTGGCCAACCAGACGCGCGCCGAATATGGGTTGGGCTCGCTCAGGTGGGACCCGGCCCTGGCGGCGGGCGCTCTGCAACACTGCCTGCACATGACCCAGGCAGCGTCGCTCTCGCACCAGTATCGCGGCGAACCGGAGGTGGCTATGCGCGCGGCCCGGGCGGGAGCGCACTTCAGCCTGATTGAAGAAAACATCGCCATCGGTCCCTATGCGGGTGGCGTTCACCAGGGATGGATGAACTCGCCCGGCCATCGGGCCAACCTGCTCAATCCCGTCATCGATCGCGTCGGCATCGCCGTGCTGGCGCGGGGCGGAGAGCTGTATGCCGTGGCCGATTACGCGCGCGCTGTCCCTGTACTGACGCAAGCGCAGGTTGAGGCGGCCTTCGCGGACATGCTGCGTGCGCGAGGGGTCGCCGTTCTCAGGGATGCGAAGGAAGCACGTGCGTTGTGCACTTCATCGGGGCGCTTCATGCCTTCGGATGGAGCAAGTATCCTGATGCGCTGGCAGGGCTCGGACGTGACGCAACTTCCGGCGGAACTGGCACGGCACGTGGCTTCCGGGGAATACCGACAGGCCGCCGTGGGAAGCTGCCCGGCACAGAATGTTGACGGTGGATTCACTGCGTTTCGCGTGGCGGTGCTTTTGTATGGGGCGAATACGGCAGCGCTTCCTTAGCCATCCTGGTTAGCCGAACGACTGGTACTTCTTCCAGAACTCCGGCCAGGGAAGATGCGGCGGCCCGCAGACAAAAATGTCGGGGTGGTAACGGCTCTCTTCGTTTTTTACGCCTTCAGAGTTGCCGTTGTGCCCGGCCAGCCGACAGCCTTGAAAGATTTCATTCGCATCTTCGCTGGAAACGCCGACCACAATCAGCGTGGTGGGTTGAGGGGTGGGATATCCGCGCAGCCATGCGGAGTTGGTGAGACTGATGGGAAGCGGTAGATGATACGCGGGGCCGAGCAACTCGATCGCGCCCTGTTCGCCGTAATTGCCGACGATGATTCCGACGCTGGATTGTTCTTGCGGAGGGAGGGAATCACGGATCCCGGCGACGGTCTTGACGAGTTCCGGCCAGCCAATCTCTTCGCGAAGGTCGCTGCTGTTTTTCAAGGCAAAGTCGTGCAGCGGCCCTGAAGTCGCAACTGGAACCCATCCGGCAATGACAAACGCTCCGTAGAGTGCAATGCCCGCGAAGAAAACGGATTCGATGGTTCGCCGGCACCATCGCGGCAGGGAGCCAAGCCAACGCTCGCTGATGGCCGCGCCCATCGCGATCAGCATCGGGTATGCGCCGGCCGTGTAGTAGCCTCGGCCCTTGGCGAAGAGAAAAACTGCGAAGGGGACCAGGAACATCCACGCGAGCATGCGGTAGCGGCGGTTGACGAAAAATGCAACAAGGCCGGCGATCCAGAGCGGCGCGGCAAACAGGTTGGCACATATGCGCAGTTGGTCAATCAGGAAGTCGTCGCCGCGGCCTTCGCTTACGTCCCGCACATGGATGTGGTGCAGGAAATCGTAAGAGATGAACCCGTGGTTCACTTGCCAAAGGAAGTTGGGCAGAAAGATCAAGAGAGCGAGCGCGGCGCCCGCCCAGAACCATCTGCTCTTCAGGAAGCGTCGCGCCGGCGTCAGCACAACGCCGGCGAGGATACCGGCGATATAGAAGACGATTGCGTATTTGGTCAGCAGCCCAATGCCGACAGCAGCGCCGATGGCCAGCCACCAGCGCGGATTGTCTGTACGCAGAAGGCGAATGGTGAAGTAAGCGATGAGGACCCACCACAGAAAGTCGAAGGATGTGTATTGAAACTCCGTGCCTTCAAAGATTGGGATGGGCGAAAGCGCGACAGCAAGCGCGGCTGTGCCCTGCGCCAGGCGTTGACCTCCGAGTTCGCGCGCCATGAGGCCAGCGACCACAATCACCACAGCCTGTGCCAGAACGGAGAAGAGGCGGAGGCCAACAAGATTCAACCCGAAAAGGCCAAGGCCGATGCGTTCAATGAACGGCGTGAACGGCGGATAAGCGACAAAACCCCAATCAAGGTGACGGGCATCGGAGAGGAACTGGAGTTCATCGCGGTGAAAGCCGTAACGGCCGTTGGTGAGCAGGTGAAGAAGCGCGATGGCCGCGGCGATAACGAGCAGAAGGCCGAGGCTGGTGGAATGGGGGGCATCGACGCGCGAATGGCTTTCCCCTGCTTCGATTGCGGTCATCGCCGATCTGTCTCCTTAACTGGGTTCAGAGTCCTCTGCCTTCATACGCGCAGCCGGGGCATCCGGTTCCTCAGTTTCTGTCTGCGGGCAGTGGGACGCGGACCGAAGCCATGCCTGCAGCCGTTGCGGCCTGAATGCCGAGATCGGTGTCTTCAAAAACCAGGCAATGCTCAGGCGCGACACCAAGCCGCTGAGCCGCGAGAAGAAATGCATCGGGCGCGGGCTTCGAGTTGATGTAATCTTCCGCGCCGACGATGGTCTCAAATCGATCGAGCAGATTAACGGTAGTAAGCGAACGGACCACCGAGCTGGTGTGTCCGCCGGAAACCACGGCGAAGGGAATCAGGCCTTTCTGCGCGTCGATATGCTCGACGACTTCTGGAATGGCTTTCAGCTGCGGAAGCAGATCGAAGTAGAGTCCTTCCTTGCGCGTACCGACGGCTTCGACGGGCATGGCGAGGCCCTGCATCGTGTTCAGCGTGGAGATGATCTCGCTGACAGGCTTGCCGCCCCAGGCGTAGAACAGAACTTCGTCAAAGGGGCAATTCCATTCAGCGAGCGCAGTCTTCCAGGCGATGTAATGGAGCGGCATGGAGTCGACGATGGTGCCGTCGCAATCGAAAAGGTATGCCTGGAAGTCGCCGGCGGGGAGGGGAAGTTTCATGCAGGAAAGCGATCTCCTTGCGGGTGGGAATTGAGATTTGAAAGTGAATTGAAGATGTCCATCGAATGGCGGCGGAAACGCGATAGCGACTGATGGGGGTTCGTTGTTTCCCACCCTTGCGCGGAAAGACGCGCAAGGATGGGGCACGGCGAGTCTTTGGGAAATCAGGCATGGGCCGCAGCGGCCTCAGCTGTGGGCGCCACGCAACCACCCTCACCGGCTTTGGTGGGTTCCATCTGAAGGGCGTTATTGAAGCGGTTGAAGTAGTTGAAAAGTCCGATGGCGCAAAGCAGCTCAACGATCTCGCCTTCTGAATAGAATCTGCGCAACTCGGCAAACTGCTCGTCGCTGACGGCGTGAGCGTCGCGGGTTACGGTTTCGGCGAGACGCAGGGCGGCCTTTTCGGCAGGGGTAAAGTCTTCCCGCTGAGGCCAGTCGGCGAGGTGCGCAAGCTGGTCGTCATTCCAGCCCAGGTTGCGGGCCAGGATGGTGTGGCTGGCCAGGCAATAGGGCGTCACGTTGATCTGGCTGGTGCGAACGATGATCAGTTCCTTCAGCTTGGTGGAGACCGTTCCCGTATTGAGCACGGCGCCAAAATGGGCCTGCATAGTGGCGAAGATCTCTGGCCTGTGCGCCATGACACGGAACATGTTGGGCACGTTGCCGCGCAGGGCAAATACCTTGTCGAACAGAGCCGCGATTTCAGGCGTCACTTCGCTGCGATTGAGGCGGGATATCCGGGACATGGAGCTTCCTCCTACCATCAGCCTATCGCATCGGGAACCGATGGTTGCCGGTGTTCGAGATCGACACCTGCAATCGAGTCCGGCGGCTCCGCAGAAGGCGAGCCGACAGGTCACAAACCTTGCCGTGGGAGGGTGCGGCTGGAGGAAGCTGGACCGCCGTGGACCTGGAATCGTTGAATGTTACGGGATTCGAACCCCATCTTCTAAATTTGGCGCCTGGTGCATTTTGACGCGTTTCGAGCACTCTGCTACCTTAGTAGAGGAACTTTTTAGAGCACAACACTCCTCAGTAGCTCAATGGCAGAGCATTCGGCTGTTAACCGAAGGGTTGTAGGTTCGAGTCCTACCTGAGGAGCCAATCAAATCAACAACTTAGAGCAGTAGAAAGCAGCAGAAAGACACGAAATTGGCCCGATTGTAGTCAATTTTGTCGTCACTCACTTTCAAAACCGGTGCTAACCCATAGCAACCGATCTCAGTTGT
>JBEKFD010000025.1:0-30062 GCA_050013495.1 Occallatibacter sp.
AGAAATGTGAGGCTGCCTTGCATCCGTCCTGGGAATCTCCGCATAGTTAAGAGACGAACCGGTCTTCAGTCCCTCAGTCCCTAGTCCCTAAGTCCCTGCTTCAGCGCTTCCCGGGCGGAGGAGGCTGGGGCGCCTGCATGGCCTGCAGGTTGATCATGCTGGTCAGTTCCATGAACGCCATGCGGGCCTCAAACAAGACAGCTTGCAGCGCGCGGTCCTCGGCTGCGGTCAGGTTGCCGCGCGTCTTCTCCTCCAGCACGCCGAGCAGGTCGATGGTGGTGCGCGCACCCAGAATATCCACCCGCGGGCGCTGCCCCTCCTGGGCTCCGGCGCCCATCTGGATCATGGCGGATACATAGAATTGCTGCACCAGATGCTCGAAGGTCATGGCTGGCTGCGCACCCATGGCGGGGTTTTGCGCGCGAATCAGTTCGTCCAGCCGCTGCGCAGACGCTCCGTAAGCGGCCTTCTGCTCCTTACTTTCCTCGGCCGTCGGCGGGGGCGGCAACTCTGTCCCTGTTTCTTCGTCCAATACAGGCTGCTCGGCTTCAACAGGGGCGGAGACCGCACCATGCCTGCTTTCGTTGACCACCAGGTGCGGCCCCGCGGAAGGGGCGCTCGTCTCTGCCGGTGCGGGTTTCGTTTCAGTCGCGGTTGACGCGGCCTTCTCGCTCTGGTGTTCTTCTTCCGCTTTGAACTTGCGGCGGTCAATCACTTCGAACTTCGGAGTATCGCTCATGGTTCCTTGTTTCCCATCCGTCTCATCGACTTGCTCAGGCATCGCCTATTGAATCGCTACCGCTTGAATCGCTATTGAAAGTTGGGCGGCGCAGCCAGAATTCGTGCCGTGCCCGCTCCCTCACCTACTGCGTAGTTGAAGGGCTCATCGCGCTGTTCGGCTTCCGCGCGAATCATGGCCAGCGCAAAAATGCGGTTCCCCGACGCCAGCGCCAGCTCGGCCACGCTCGTAATCAGGCCGCCTGCCGTCCCGCCGCCCAATCCTAGCTCGACGCCGGCAGCCGGTACAGGTCCAAACAGCTCAAGTTGCCGCAAATGCCGGTGCACATTGCCGCGCGATCGAATCCGCTCCACGATCTCTTGGCCCAGGTAGCAGCCTTTGTTGAAGTTGAGCGCCCGCATCTGC
Organism: Occallatibacter sp.; assembly: GCA_050013495.1. Classification (GTDB taxonomy): domain Bacteria; phylum Acidobacteriota; class Terriglobia; order Terriglobales; family Acidobacteriaceae; genus Telmatobacter. The sequence goes on from JBEKFD010000025.1 coordinate 1,145, forward strand.
GAGGTCTCCTGCGGCAGATCGCGCTCCGCCATGTCGAGCCCGTAAGCCGGAATCCCTTCTGCGATGCGGAATGCCTCCAGCGATGCACTTCCCACCGGTGTCGCTCCGGCAGTCCTCAGATACATCCACAGCTTTCCAAGCTGGGCTTCCGGCGCCCACAGCACGTAGTGCGAAGCGGCGACGCCATATTCCCGCGCGATGCGCAGATCCATGCCGTTCCACTCCACTCGGGTTGCGGTCATGGGCTCGGATAGGGTGGGCAGGCCAACCCGTGCAAGAACCTCATGCGCCTGCGGCCCCGTCAGTCCCAGTGCCGCCTCGCCGCCAAGCGGAACAAGTTCAACGTCGTCCATGATGATAAACCGGTCCAGGTGGGCGAGAAGGCGCTCGTACTGGTCGGCGGCTATCTCAATTTCCAGATTGTCGCTTTCGCGCCAGACGGTCAGGTCGCCCTGAATGCGCCCCTGCGCATTCAGCACCAGGTTCCAGGCGCCGGCATTTGGGCCAAGGTCGTTCACCATGTTGGTGACCATGCCACTCAGCCAGCGGAAGCGGTCTTCTCCGCGCACCGCCACGCGTTTCAGCCAGCCCAGGTCGTGCCCCGCGGCTCCATTGGCCAAAGCCTCTGATTCCGCGGCTGGCGCGTCTAACTCATGTGGGGTAAGCACCCCGCGGTAAGGTACAAGACGATGTGGTGTAGCCGCGGATTCGAGCAACTCAGCGAATACCGTGGCCTGTGGGGTTATAGCCAGATCGATTTGCGTCATAGGGGAACTTTTCCGCGCAATGGCGCCAGATTTACCGATCAAATCCCGCGCAATACCGCATTCTAATTATAGCCTTTGAAGAAGATGCAGCCAGCGCGATGCGAAATCCAGAGGTCGCCGAATTAATAACAGGGAGATTGAATGAGCAAGCAGCACAAGCGGTCTAGGCGGGTCTGGCATTGGTGGGCATGGGCAGCCTGTTTGTGTTTGTTAGCCGCAAACGGGAGCGGCCAGCAGGCCGCCACTTCCGGCCCAACTCCGTCCCAGGCGCAAACTACGCCGGCACCCGAATCCCCCTCCGCTGACAAGCCGGAGAGCAAAATCACGCCCGCCCAGGCCAAGTTGCTTTTCTCCCTGGTGGATGAGTTGCTCAAGTTCTCCTCGGACGAGACCGGCCTGCCCATCAAGAGCACGGTCAAGCGCAAGATCACCAGCCGAGACGAGGTGGAAGGCTACCTGAAAGAGAAATTCAATGAGGACGAAGGCGCCAAGCGCCTGCAACGCGACGAAATCGTCCTCAAGAAGTTCGGCTTGCTGGATCGCGACTTCGCCCTCAAGCCTTTCCTCCTGGCGCTGCTCACGGAACAGGTTGAGGCCTACTACGATTCCAAAACCAAGACCGTGAACATGCTGGACTGGGTGAGCGTCGACGAGCAAAAACCGGTGCTGGCGCACGAACTCACGCACGCCTTGCAGGACCAGCACGTAGACCTGGACAAGTGGGACGATCAAACGCCGGACGACGTCTCGGTCAACGCCTCGGCGGACGCCGATCACCTGGCCAAGGACGAACTCGACACCGCCCGCGACGCCGTGGTCGAAGGCCAGGCCACGGCCGTCATGATGGACTACATCCTCAAGCCCATGGGCAAGAGCCTGGTCAAAGATCCCGAGGTATTGGACTTCGTCAAGCAGCAGATGGCATCGACAGACAGCTCGCCGGTGCTGGCCCGCGCTCCCCTTCTGTTATCGGAATCGTTGCTGTTCCCCTATCGCGAAGGTCTCAGCTTCGAGCAGGACGTTTGGATGGACCAGGGTCAGGCCGCTGCCTTTCCCGGAACCATGGATCGCCCGCCCACCTCAAGCTGGGAGATCATGAACCCGCGCGATTACGAGCACAAGAAGCCTCCGCCCGTCCCGCTGCTGCCCAATATCCATCCCCTGCTCGACAAGCTCTACAAGCCCTACGACATTGGCCAGGTGGGCCAGCTCGACCTGCACATTCTGGCCGGAATCTTCGCCGGCAAGCAGGCCGCGGACGATCTCACTCCCGCCTGGAACGGTGGCCTCTATTGGGCCGGCCAGCGGCTCTCCGCTACAGCTGAGGAGCAGAGCACAACCAAATCCTTGGCGCTCTTCTATCTCTCCGTCTGGAAGAACACCGCCTCTGCCGACGCCTTTACCCAGGTGTATTCGAACGAACTGGGCCGCAAATACTCTGGCCTCAAGCCGGACATCGCCGCCCAGAAAGCCGGCGCCGCCGACCTTCCCGCGGGAGACGAGGAACAGGTCTTCACCTCCAGCGAAGGTCCGGTGGTGATCACCACGCGCGGCAAGTTGGTCTTCGTCGCGGAGAGCTTTCCACTCGATGTGGCACGCAAGCTGACCGGGCTGATCCTCGACGCCCAGGGCACGGGCGACTTGAAGATGGCCGCGCTGCAATCGGCGCCTCCGGCGACCGGCGATATGGCGAAGCAGGGAATGCAGCCGCTTTCATCGAGTCTTGTTCGCTTCTTCTCCGATTGCGGCGTGATGAAGGCGGTTGTGGATGGAGCGGTTCGCGTGAGGCGCTAGCCGGGCGCGGGGAACCGCTCGGTCAGGCGGGCGGCTTCCTGACCAGGTATTCATCCACAAGCACTGCCACCAGCACCGCTGTGGGAACCGAAACCAGGGCTCCGGGGATGCCTCCCAGCGCCGAGCCCAGCAGCAACGCTACCAGAATGGCAAGCCCGGGCAGCCCCACGCTGTTGCGCATGATGCGCGGGGTGAGGAAAGAGTTTTCTACCTGCAAATAGACCACGTAGAAGATGGCCACGCCCAGCACATGCCCCCAGGAGTCGATGGCCGCCACCAGCAGCGCCAGCGCTACGCAGATGGCCGCTCCCACCACCGGGATGATATTCAGGAGGCCAGTCAACACCCCCAGCGCAAACGCATAGCGAATGTGCAGCATGAGATAAACCGCCGTGCTGAGCAGTCCCAGAATCAGCATCAGGCTGCCTTGCCCAACGAGCCATTTGTCCATGCGCACTTTGGCGCGTTGCAGGGCGCCGTCCAGCCGGTCTCGGCTCTCCACCGGGAAGAAGGAGAGAAACCACGCATACGCATGGTCGCCTTCCAGAATGAAATACACGGTAAGAACGAAGCCCATGGCGATATTGAACAGGCTCCCCGCCCAATCCTTGATGGAAAGCAGAAGATAGGTGGCCGCGTTGCTCACAAAGTCTTCAAACCGTGTAGAGATCTCCGCGGTATTCAGGTTGTTCGCAAATGGGATGTGCCTGATCTTTTCCAGCAGCCCAGGCAGCCGGACAGGCATTTCATTGGCGAACTCGTGCAAATCCCGAATCACCGGCGGCAGGGCCAGAAAACCGAACGCAGTGAGCGCGCCGGCCATGGCCAGAAGAAGAAAGAAGACCGCATAGCCCTTGAAGGGCCGCCAGCGGCCAATGCGCAACCTCCCGGTGGACTTCACAATGGGAGTAAGAACGGTGGCAAACAGCGCGCTCACATACAGTAGCATCAGCACCGCGCGCACTTGCCAGGCCACCGCCAGGGCCAGCAAGAGAGCGAGTGTAAAAACAATGTCGCCGCGAAGCGTGCGCGTGCTGGCATGCGGCAGGGTCATGCGGCGCTCCCCGGCGAGGAGCGCCCACCAGCTGAAAACTGACCCCTGAACTCTGAACCCTCCATCACTGGTCCCCGCCCAGAATCGAGCCCACAATTCCGCCCAGCAGCGCGCCACCGGCAGCGGGCCCAACCTGGCGCGACTCCCCATGCGGGATGTACTCGGCAATCTGGTGCGCCAGGCGCGAAATGGGCAGCGTCTGCAGCCATATCGTCCCCGGCCCTTGCAGCACAGCCAGAAAGATTCCGTCTCCGCCGAAGATGGCGTTCTTCAGGCCCGGAACCATCATGATCTGGAAGGCGACGGACGACTGGAACGCCCCCACGTGCCCCGGATGCACGCGCAGCACTTCACCAGGCGCAAGGGTCTTCATGATCAGTTCGCCGCTCAATTCCAGCCACGCCGTGCCCTGCCCGGCCACTTTTTGCAGCAGGAAGCCATTGCCGCCGAAGATGCCCGCGCCCAGCGATTGCTGGAAGCCAACGCCGATGGTCACTCCATCGGTAGCGCAGAGGAAACCGTGGCGATGAATCAGATATTCCTGGCCGGGCCCCACCGGGATGGGCACAATATGCCCCGGAACCTTGGTGGCGAACGACACCTCGCCCGGATACTGCATGGCGCGGTATTCGGTCATGAACAAGCTGCCGCCGCCGGCCACGCGCTTGAGCACGCCGAACAGCCCGCCGCCGCCGCCCATCTGCGTGTGCGTGGTCATCTGGATGGAAGCGGTCATCCACGAGAGCTCGCCGCTCTCTGAAAACACGCTCTCGTTGGGGTCAAGCTGCACATCCAGCACGGGCATGGTGGTGCCTTGAATTCGTGTCTGCATTGTCATTGCCTCCCGGTTCTCGACAGTGTACCTGCTCAGGACCCATTGGCGTCGAGCGGAAACCTATTTGCCCGGAAATCTCGATGTAAGTGCTTTGTTTTTGAAAGGGCTCGAAAACCGTGAGCACGTAAGTCCTTTGTTTCGACGGGTCAAATGGGATTTTTTCGATGTAACCTGCTTGTTATCAGAGAGGTGGAGCGAAAGTGGCGGGGGGGTGGGTGTTTTCGGCGTGGGGTACGGACCGGGCACATTCCTGACAGATTGTGCCTGGACGACGCCGGAGATCGATTTGGCGGAGTTGGACATACATTCATTGTGCGCCGAGGGGAGGTAATTGTACGCAAACGAACTGGGGCTGCTTCAGGCGTAAGGGCGTGTTGTCGAAAGTCCGCTGGAGCGTTGCCAAAGACCCGCTCATCGCGATAAAGCAGCGATGAACGGGGCACAGCTCCAGATACAAGGATGAAGGGGCCTCCCGTCGCTGACCCAACAGCCGGCCCTTGATGATCGGTGCATCACAGCGGCGCCCTACTGCGCCTTCGCATTGCCGGCCTTGAGGGCCTCCAGATTCGACTTGGCGAGGCTGTTTCCCTGCGCGGCTGCCTTTTCATACCACGCTGCCGCCTGTGCGCTGTCCTGCTGAATGCCCAGCCCGTGCTGATACATTCAGCCGAGATTGACCTGGGCGAGGGCATTGCCCTGTGCGGCGGCCTTTTGGAACCAGCGCACTGCCTCGGCGTTGTCTTTGGGGACTCCCTGACCCCTTGCGTACAGTGAGCCGATGTTGTTCTGGGCAGGGGAAAAGCCCTGGTTGGCGGCCTTCAGGTAAAGCGCCATGGCCTGCGCGAGATCCTGCTGCACTCCCAGGCCGCGTTCGTACAAGCCTCCCAGGTTGTCCTGACCGGGCGCGTCGCCCTGCGCGGCAGCCTTCTGGAACCACGCCACAGCCTGGCCGAGGTCTTTGGGTACGCTCACCCCGTTCATGTACAGGTTGCCGAGCTCGGTCTGAGCCGATGCATCGCCGTGGCCGGCGGCTTTCTGAAACCATGTAATGGCGCGGGGATAATCCTCGGCGACGCCCCAACCGTTCAGGTAAAACTTGCCAAGATGGTCCTCGCCGGTCGGAAGGCCGCCGTCGGCCGCTTTTTGAACCCAGAACAGAGCCTTGCTGAGGTCCTTCGGTACGCCCCAACCGAAAAGGTAAAACGTTCCGACGGTATCCTCGCTCACCAGATTGCCCTGATCGGCCGCTTTCTGACACCACGCCAGCGCCTGGGCCAGGTCCTTGGGCACGCCACGGCCATCCAGGTACAACGAACAAAGGTCGTTTTCGCCTCTCGCGTCGCCCTGGGCCGCCGCCTTCTGGAACCACGCGAGCGCCTGCGCATAATCCTGAGGGGTTCCGACACCCTTCAGATAAAGCTCCCCAACGCTGGATTCGGCGGGCGCAAGCCCTTGTTTTGCGGCTTTCTGCAACCACGCGAAGGCCTGCGCGTAGTCATGCTGAACGCCAATGCCGGTCAGAAGGTGCATTCCGGCGCCCCATTCGCCGGCCGCATCCCCCTGTTTGGCCGCTTTCTCCACCCAGGCAAAGGCTTGGACTGGATCTATGGGCACACCGACGCCGCTCTGGTAAAAATCGCTCAGGTTCTCCTCGGCCACGGCGAGATTCTGGTTCGCCGCTTTCTGCATCCACTCGAAAGCCTGAGCCTCGTCTTTGGGTACGCCCCAGCCGTAGCGGTACAGTTCGCCAAGGTTGCTTTCACCCTGTGCATTGCCTTGTTTGGCCGATTTGGTGTCCCACGAAAAAGCGTACGCGTAATCCTGCCTGACGCCGTTGCCGGTCTGATACATCCAGCCGACTATGGCTTGCGCCTGCGCATCCCCGGCCAGTGCGCGTTGCATCACCTCGGTGGCCGAGCCGGGCGTATGAGGAGACGTTTGGCTTGTGGGCGCCTGCGCGTTCAGGCCGGGAAACGGCTGCAACAGAATTTGAGCAACACCGAAGGCTGAGAGCGCCCGCTTGCGCCAGATAGACGGCCTCTTCATGCATTCTCCTTGCACTGCCGATTTTCCCGTTTGATTGGAGGCAAGCAGGCTTGGTTAGCCTGGCCACGCAATTTTATACCAATCCCGCGGAAATAAAGTTCCAAGACGGCGGGTGGCCCTGGTCTCATACCGCGCAAGATTTAGTTGAGGGTGCCCCCGGTCCCTGATCCCTGCCTTACTCCACGACCTGCAAGCTCGTCTCCTCTGTGGCCAGCGAGCTGCCGCCAACCCAGATTTTGTAGGTGGTCGGCTCAACCGTGCGCTTCATGTCGGTGTTCACGAAGTTCAGCTCGTCGAAGCCCAGCGGGAACTCGACGTGTTTCTGCTCTCCAGGCGCGAGCGCAACCCGGGCAAAGCCCTTCAGTTCGCGGACCGGCTGCTCCACGCTGGCGGCAGTGTTGCGAATGTAGAGCTGTACCACTTCCGTCCCCGCCACGCTGCCGGTGTTCTTCACGTCCACACCCACCATAACCACTGGCTTGCTCCCCGACGCGATCACTTCCCCCAGCGGAACCTCAGCGCGGCTGATTGTGGGCTTCGCATAACTGAAGCGTGTATAACTCAAGCCCCAGCCGAAAGGGAAAAGCGCCGAGTTCTCCTCGTCCATGTAGCGGGAGACAAACTTCTCTTCGTCATTGCGCGGGAAATGGCTCATATCCACGTGCGCCGGGCGCCCCGTTGGGAGCTGAGCATAGTAGAGCGGCTCCTGCCCAACGGCACGCGGGAAACTCGCCGGCAGCTTGCCCGAGGGATTCACGTCGCCAAACAGCACATCCGCCACCGCGTGTCCGGCTTCCACACCCGGACTCCACGCCTCAAGAATTGCCGGCACATGCGCGGCGGCCCACTTCAGTTCCAGCGGACGCCCGGCCAACACCACCAGCACCACCGGCTTGCCCGTCGCCACTATGGCTTCGAGGAGCTGCTGCTGCGCGCCAGTGAACCCCAGCGTGGTTCTGCTGGATGCTTCGCCTTCCATCCAGTTGGTGGGTTCGCCCAGGGCCAGAATGGCCACATCCGCTTTTTTTGCAGTCTCCACAGCTTCGGCAATGGTCTTGGCGTCGTCCGGCGCAGTCGCGTCGTCGCCCAGAATCATCGGCCCGCCGAAGTTGACATGCTTCAACACATTGGCGTCCTTGCCGATAAGCAGGTCGCAGCCCGGTGCGTAAAGCAACCGGTCGCCGAGACGTTCCTGAAGCGCTGACCGAAGCGTGACCACGTACTTGGCATCCCCGGTCACCGCCCACGCGCCCAGCAACTCGCGCTGGTTGTCGGCAAGCGGGCCGATGAGCGCCACTTTCTTTGCCTTGGCAGTAAAAGGCAGCAGGTTCCCGACGCCCTCAACCGGATCGTTCTTGAGCAGCACCAATGTCTCGTCGGCCACCTTGCGAGCCGCGGCCCGACGCTCCGGTGTGGCGTCGTATGCCGGCCCCGTTGGAGCATAGGGTCGATCGAACAGCCCCAGCGCGAACTTGACGCGCAGAACCCGCCGTGTCGCCTCGTCCACCACGGACTCGGGAATCTTGCCCGAGCGTACCTGCGCCGCAATCACCGTGCCGTAGAGGTTGCCTTCCATGTCCATGTCCACTCCGGCTTCCAGAGCTTTGCGCGCCACGGTCGGGCCATCGCCAATGGAGTGGTTGATCAGCTCGCTCACCGCGCCCCAGTCGGAGACCACAAACCCGTCAAAGCCCCATTCCTTGCGCAGAACCTGCGTCAGAATGAAAGGGTTGGCGCTCGCGGGAACGCCATTGATCGAGTTGAACGAGCTCATCAGCGTAGCCGCCCCCGCTTCCACCGCCGCGTGATAAGGCTCCAGATACACTTGCCGCAGCGTGAACTCGCTCATGTCTACGGCGTTATAGTCGCGTCCGGCAATCGCCGCGCCATAGGCTGCAAAATGTTTTACGCATGCGGCCACCGAGTCGGGCTTGGAAAGATCGTCCTGCTGATAGCCCTTCACCCAGGCGCGCGCCATGGCCGACCCTAGATAGGGGTCTTCACCGCTGGACTCGACGATGCGTCCCCAGCGCGGGTCGCGGGCAATATCCACCATGGGCGAGAAGACCCACGCGAGGCCGTCGGCGCGAGCCTCCGTCGCTCCGGTGCGCGCCACCAGTTCGGCCGCTGCCGGGTCAAAGCTGGCCGCAATGGCCAGCGGCACGGGAAAGGTGGTGCGATGGCCGTGGATCACGTCCTGGCCAAACAGGATGGGGATGTGCAGCCGCGACTTTTCCACGGCAATCCGCTGCAAGCGGTTGGTCGCCTCGGCGCCAACCACGTTCACAAACGACCCCACCTGGCCCTTGGCCGCCATCTCGTCGTACCTGAGATTGGACGCATTCGGCCCGGTGGCATTTCCCACGGAAAATTGCACCAGTTGGCCGATTTTTTCCTCCAGCGTCATCTTCTTGAGCAGCGCTTCCACGCGCAAGTTGAGCTCCTTTGAATCCAATTGAGAATTGGGAGTGGAGTCGGTTTGCGCCGGGACCGAAAGACAGCCAAGAACGACAAGGAGCAGCAGCCCAACAGGGCGATAACCGGATAATTTCATGGCTCGGCAATGATAAACCGTTTCACCAGCCCCTGTCGGCGTCCACGGCGGCCCCACATTGGCGAGAGACAACCGCCGGTAGCGGGAATCGGCAACGATGCTCTACTCTTGCCACAGACTGCATGTTCCGATTCTTCGTACATCTCCGCAATGCTGCCGTTCAGGCCCTGGCCAACGACGTCTTCAACACCGCCAAAGCCGTGGCCTATTCCGGAATGCTCCTGCTGTTTCCCGCACTGCTGGTGGTCACCACTCTGCTGGCCCAGGTGCCGCAGGGAAGCACGCTGGTGGGTGCAATCCGCAACGCATTCGAGCAGGTTCTGCCTGCCGACTCGATGGACATGCTGCAGTCCTACGTGCTGAACCAGAGCTTCCACCCCGCGCGCGTGATCGTGTCAGCGGGCACGCTCAGCGTCTTCGCCGGCCTGGGCATGATGCTGTCGCTGATGGAGGGCTTTCGCCGCGCCTACCGCCTTCCAGCCGACGACTGGAGCTTCTGGGGACGCCGGCTCCGCGCCCTGCTGCTGGTGCCCATTGCGCTGGTGCCCTTGTCGCTGGCCACGCTTGTTGTGGTGTTTGGCCACCAGATCGAGGCCTGGATGATTGAGAACGCCGACCACGAGCTGCGCCACATCGTGCTCGTTTTCTGGCGTTTCGTGCGCTTCTCCATTGCGCTGGCCACCAGCATCTCGGTGCTCTGCGCCGTCTACCACTTCGGCACGCGGCGCACGGAACACTGGTTGCGCGTCGCCGCCGGCGCGGTCACCGGAACGCTGCTCTGGTTCCCCTCCACCTTGGCCTTCGGATGGTACGTGACCCGCATCGCCGACTACACCATGTTCTACGGCTCCTTTGGCGCCGGAATCGCCACGCTTATCTGGCTTTACATCACGGCTGTCAGTGTCCTGCTCGGTGCGGAGTTGAACGGCGCTCTTTTTCGGGAACGCCAGGGGAAGATTTCCGTTTCCGGCTAATTCGATCCGGTTTCTCACGTCAGTGACAAGTCGCACCAACGATTGAAGGTCACCTGACAGAAGATGGATTGCGGAGGGTGTTGGTCCAACCCCCGTGTACAATGAAGCTGCCCCTGACCACTGCCCTTTTTACCCAAATTAGCCTTGATTTTTGGAGCCCCGTCAAATGGCATTCGAACTGAGCCTGACCGATTCCCCATCGCAACGCCGCGCAAAGATTGTCGCCACCCTCGGACCGGCCTCCAACACCGAGCCCGTCTTTCGCGAGCTGGTGCGCGCCGGCGTGGATGTGGTGCGCCTCAACTTCTCCCATGGCTCGCACGAGGAGAAGCTGGCCCTGATTCAGATGATCCGCAAAGTGAGCCGCGAGGAGCGCAAGCCGCTTTGTATCATGGGCGATTTGCAGGGGCCCAAGATTCGCACCTCCAAGCTGAAAGATCACCAGGCTGTGCTGCTCAAAGCAGGCCAGAAACTCACCATCACGCCGCGCGATGTTCCCGGAACGGCAAGCCTGGTAGGCACCACCTTCAAGACCCTCGCTGAAAACGTCGAGCAAGGCTCGCGCATTCTGCTCAATGACGGACTCATCGAGCTGCGCGTGCACGAAGTGGATGGAGACGACGTGGTGTGCGACATCATCAACGGGGGCATGCTGGGCGAAAACAAGGGCATCAATCTTCCCGGCATTCCCGTGCGCGTGCCTTCGCTGACCGACAAGGACTCTGCCGACTTGGAATTCGCACTCAAGAACGGCGTGGACGCAATCGCAGTTTCGTTTGTCCGCACCGCCGAAGATGTTCGCCTGGTGCGCAATCGCGTGTCGGCCTACGGCGGCGAGACTTGGATCATCGCCAAGCTGGAAAAGCCCCAGGCAATCGAGCACCTTGACGCCATTCTCACAGTAGCCGACGGCATCATGGTGGCGCGCGGCGATCTCGGCGTCGAAGTGCCGCCGGAAAAAGTCCCGGCCATTCAGAAGCACATCATTCGCCGCGCCACCGAGTTCCGCAAGCCGGTGATCACGGCCACGCAGATGCTCGAATCGATGATTGACAACCCGCGCCCCACACGCGCCGAAGTCTCCGACGTGGCCAATGCGGTCTATGACGGCACCGACGCTGTCATGCTTTCCGGCGAGTCCGCCGTCGGCAAGTATCCCGTGGGCGCCGTCTCCATGATGGCCCGCATCGTGGCCGACGCCGAGCGCCACATCAAGGAAGAGAGCTACCACGAAGCCAGGGAGCGGCGCAGCCATCTCTCCATTGCCGAAACCATTTGCGAAGCCACGGCTCATGCCGCCGACGACCTCGACCTGCGCGGCATTGCACTGTTCACAGAATCCGGCGTCACCGCGCGGCAGCTTTCGAAGTACCACCCCACCTCGCCCATCTTCGCGCTCAGCCCGGTTGAAGTCACCATCAACCGCCTCAACCTGCTGTGGGGCACCACCCCCATTCGCTGCCCCAAGGTCACCACCACCGAGGCGCTGGTCGACGTGGCCGAGAACCTGCTCGAACAGGGCGGCTATGTGCGCCCGCGCGAGGTCATCGCCATTGTGGCCGGCACTCGCACCAAGTCCGGGTCGACAAATTTTCTGCGCCTTCACGTGATGGGCGAGCACAGCATGGAAGGCGTGCGCTTCTTCGCTCACAAGGAAGAGGAGCCCGCACCGCCCGAGGAAGCAACTACCCGGACCAAGCGCCCCACGCCCAAGCCTGCCGCCGCGCCGGCAAGGAAGAAATAAGCTGATTCAATTGCTCGAACAAAAACGCCACTCCGAAATCGGAGTGGCGTTTTGTTGCTACGGAGTTTTCATGAGCCCGCTGTGTAACAGGGCACGACTTTAGTCGTGCCGAAAGAGGCCCGAATGACGACGGGTTTTAACCCCTGAGGTAGCGTTCTTCCAGAATTAATTGAACAGCCGCGCCCAGGCTTTCACGGCACTCTTCCACGCTGCGCCCTTGCCCGTTGGCGCCGGGAATCTCCGGAGACCAGGCGACGAACCAGTCGCCGTCCCGCTCAATCACCGCGGTGAATTCGTTGCGCATGAAACGAGTATAGAAGAAGATTCCAGCTTAAGGTTGGAGAAGATTAGCCTTGCCGGGTGCCCCAGGTCTCGCCCTTGAGTCCTGGGAAACCACCACGCTCAGCCGTATCATCCTTTCGCCGCCAACTGCCTCAACACGTACTGCAAAATCCCGCCGTGCTCGAAGTACTCAATCTCCTGCGGCGTGTCGATGCGCACCTTGGCATCGAACTCCTTCACCGTGCCGTCCGCCGCGGTCGCTTTCACTTTGAGCGCCCGGCTTCCGGTGAGCTTGCTGGCGAGCAGCGTGGTCAGCCCGGCAAAGTCGTAGGTTTCTTCGCCAGTCAGGCCGAGCGACTCGACATTCTCGCCGTCTGCGAACTGCAATGGCAGAATTCCCATGCCCACCAGGTTCGAGCGGTGAATGCGCTCGAAGCTTTCCGCAATGACCGCCTTCACGCCCAGCAGATTTGGCCCCTTGGCCGCCCAGTCGCGCGACGAGCCCGAGCCGTATTCCTTGCCGGCAAGAATCACCAACGGCACGCCGCGTTCTGCATACTTCTCGCTGGCGTCGAAGATGGACATCCCTTCGCCCTCGGGCAGCAACCGTGTCACGCCGCCTTCAGTGCCGGGCGCAAGCTTGTTGCGCAGGCGCACATTCGCGAACGTCCCGCGCACCATGACTTCATGGTTGCCGCGTCGCGAGCCGTAGCTGTTGAAGTCGGCCGGCTTGACGCCGTGCTCCGCGAGATACTTGCCTGCCGGTCCGTTGGCCTTGATGTTGCCTGCCGGCGAAATGTGATCTGTTGTGACGGAGTCACCCAGCACCGCCAACACGCGCGCGTCCAGAATGTCCGTGATCGGCGCGGGAGTCTCGGTGATGCCGTCGAAATACGGCGCCTTGCGGATATACGTCGAATCAGGCTCCCACTGGTAAACGTCACCGGTGGGGAAGCTCAAGCCCTGCCAGTTGGCATCGCCCAGGCTGACGGTCGAGTATTCGCGGCGGAAGCTCTCGCTGGATAGTCCCTTCTCGATGGCCGCGGCGACTTCCGCCTGCGTGGGCCAGATGTCTTTCAGAAAGACAGGATGCCCGGCCTCGTCCGTACCCAGCGGATCGGTATCGAAATTGTGACCGATCCTGCCTGCCAGCGCGTACGCAACCACCAGCGGCGGGCTCATCAAGTAGTTGGCGCGCACGTCCACGTTCACGCGGCCCTCGAAGTTGCGATTGCCGCTCAGCACGCTTACGGCAACCAGGCCGTGCTCGTCGATGCTCTTTGAAACATCCGTGGGCAGCGGGCCGGAGTTGCCGATGCACGTTGTGCATCCATAGCCAACCACGTTGAAGCGCAGCTTCTCAAGATATGGCAGGAGTCCGGCTTTGACGTAGTAGTCCGTGACTACACGCGACCCGGGCGCAAGCGAAGTCTTCACCCATGGCGGCACGGTAAGGCCTTTTTCAACGGCCTTCTTGGCCAGGATTCCAGCAGCCACCATGACCGACGGGTTCGATGTATTGGTGCAGCTCGTAATGGCAGCAATTACGACCGAGCCGTGATCGAGATACATGTCAGGATCGACGCCGAAACGCTCCTTTACCGTGGTGGTCACGTTTCTGGATTGGAAGGATGCGTTGACAGAAGTTCCAGACGATGCAGTGGGGCCTTCGTTTTCCTCCGCAACAGCGGCGTCGGTAATGCTTACCCGCTGCCATGCGGCGGCCGTGCGCGTTCCAATTGGCTTCGCAGTCGGCGACAGCAGGCCTGGAAGCTGCTGCGCGAAGCTGGCCGCCGCGTCCTTCAGCAGCACGCGATCCTGGGGCCGCTTGGGTCCGGCCACGCTCGGTTCCACTGTAGCCAGATCGAGTTCGAGCGTCTGCGTGTAAACGGCCTCGGGCGAGCCCGCTGTATGGAACAACCCCTGCTCCTTGTAATAGGCCTCGACCAGGGCGATCTGCTCCTCGCTCCGGCCGGTCAGGCGCAGGTAGCGCAAGGTCTCGGCGTCTACCGGGAAAATGCCGCAAGTAGCGCCGTATTCGGGAGCCATATTGCTGATGGTGGCGCGATCGGCAAGAGGAAGCTCCGCGATTCCCGGCCCGTAGAACTCCACAAATTTTCCCACCACGCCCAGCTTGCGCAGCGCCTGGGTTACGGTTAGCACCAGGTCAGTCGCCGTTGCACCCTCGCGCAGTTTGCCAGTGAGCTTGTAGCCCACCACCTGCGGAACCAGCATGGAAACAGCCTGCCCCAGCATCGCCGCCTCGGCCTCAATTCCGCCCACGCCCCAGCCCAACACGCCTAGACCGTTGATCATGGTGGTGTGCGAGTCCGTGCCGACCAGCGTGTCAGGATAGGCAAACAGCTCCCCATCAATCTCCGTCGTAAACACAACGCGGGCCAGGTACTCGAGATTCACCTGGTGGCAGATGCCCATGCCCGGCGGCACAGCCGAAAAGTTGCGGAAAGCCGTCTGGCCCCACTTCAGGAAAGCGTAGCGCTCGCGATTTCTTTGGAATTCCAGCAAGGTGTTGGCCGCAAGAGAGCCCGCGGCTCCGAATTCGTCCACCTGGACGGAGTGATCGATGACGAGCTCGGCGGGGATGAGTGGGTTGACGCGGTTGGGATCACCGCCCAGGGTCTTGATGGCGTCGCGCATGGCGCCCAGGTCGACGATGGCGGGTACGCCGGTGAAGTCCTGCATCAGCACGCGAGCCGGCATGTAGGCAATCTCGCGGCTCGGTTCTGCCTTGGCGTCCCAGTTGGCCAGAAACTCGATGTCCCCGGCAGTCACGTTCACGCCGTCCTCGCGGCGCAGCAGGTTTTCCAGAAGGATTTTCAAACTGAAGGGCAGGCGGCTCAGGTCAAATCCTTTCGCGCTGAGTGCTGGAAGCCGGAAGATCGTATAGGAATGGTTGCCGGAAGTGAGCGTGGCACGGCTGGCAAAGCTGTTGCTGGTTTGGGAACTCATTGGGAGGAAGCCTTTCTATCCGCGCGCAGGCGGATGCACTCTCAAATTCTATTCGTCAGTTCCGGCCCGCGGCGAGATCGCCAAATGCCTGGACGCACAGCGCCCGGCAATGGCCGGAAGAATCTCGTTGTCGATCAGGTTACTCAGCGGGAAAGGCGCCGTCCACGGTCGTGGCGGCCGCGGCGGAATCGCCTGGCCAGCGGCGTAGAGGAAACGCGGACTGCGGAACGGCTAAACATGATGCTCTACCGGAATTCTACCGCGAAGAACTTGCCAGCGGAAGTCTTTTCAACGAGTCGCCGCGCGCCTCACGATCGAGGAAACGGAGAGCGTCCGGGAGGAATCTCTCAAGAAAAAATGGGCCTCCACTGGGTCACATTGCGAAGACCCGCAAACCCCAACCAGCCGACTCATGCGCCCGCCCGTGCGGCGTTGCCTCTAGCGGGCAATGCCGCGTCGACCAGGAGTGCGCGATGTCACGCTTGTCGCCAATGAGGGTGAACCTCCTGGTGGACTGTTGGAAATGGAATGGAGGAGGGCTCCAAACAGGGACACCAGATTCAAAGTATAGTCACGGAAATCTGTGCTTTGAGGGTGCGCGACAATCAAGTGACAAAGTGCTGACAATTATCCGCCTGAGCGGCGAATTGCGCGGCCCGTTTCACCTTCTTGACATCGAATGTTGACATCGAATGCACAAAAAGAGGACGGTAATTCAGAGGGAGCATCGCCATCTTATCGAGGTCACAGAATGCACCTGCACCGAGTTCAGATCCTGATCGCCGCCGTATTGCTGAGCATGGCTGCGGCTGGTCAAACGATGTCCCTTTCCCCGGCAAATCAGGCCCCGGCGCCGCAAGCCGTCAACTGGCCCACCGCGGACGGAACCGTTCTGCTGCCCAACTTCCGCTTCGGGACTGGCGAAACCGTGCCCCAGCTCAAGCTGCACTACCTCACGCTTGGCGCGCCCCACCGCAACGCAGCCGGCCATGTCGATAATGCAGTGCTTCTGCTGCATGGCACCGGCGGCAACGCCCACTCGCTGCTGAATCCGCTGTTCTCGAATGTGCTGTTCCCGCCCGACGCTCCGCTCGACATCGCGAAATATTTCATCATCCTGCCCGACGACATCGGCCACGGCCAGAGTTCCAAGCCCTCTGACGGCCTGCATGCGCACTTTCCGGCCTATGACTACGACGACATGGTGCGCAGCCAGCGCCTGATGCTGGACGAGATGAAGATCGATCATCTGCGCCTGATTCTGGGAACGTCGATGGGCTGCATGCAGTCGTTTGTGTGGGGCGAGACCTACCCCGGCTTCATGGACGCGCTGGCGCCCTTCGCCTGCCTGCCGGTGCAGATTGCCGGCCGCAACCGCATGATGCGCTACATGGCCATCCAGGCCATCAAACGGGACCCGGCGTGGTTGGACGGCGAATACACGACCGAGCCGATCCAGGGCCTACGCACCGCGAACGAAATGCTCCTCGTCATGGGCTCTAGCCCCTTGCAGATGCAAAAGCAAGCGCCAACGCGCGACGCCGCAGAAAAATATGTGGACAACTATCTTGCGCGAGTGCTGGCGGCGACCGACGCCAACGACCTGATCTTCTATACCAACGCCAGCCGCAACTACGACCCCAGCCCGAATCTCGGAAAGATCACCGCGCCGGTGCTATGGATCAACTCCGCCGACGACTACATCAACCCGCCGGAACTGGGCATTGCGGAGAAAGAAGTGAAGCGCATGCCCAACGCGCGCTTCATTCTCATCCCCATCTCCGACGCCACGCGCGGCCACGGAACACACACGGTGGCCGCAGTATGGAAGGACTACCTGCGCGAATTCATGCAAATCACGGAACCCAAACCGTGAATCGTTGTCCATGAGATAAGAGACGGTGGCGGCCGTCTTGCGCAGTCGGCCTTTTACCGTCGGCTTTGCCGTTCCCTGCAACCACCCCAACTTGCACTGCTTCTATACTGATATGGTGTTTTCCCTTGACCAGGAATTGCCACACTCAACATATTGGGCCGGCTTCCAGGAGTTGTCTCACCGTTTCTATGCCTGGCTGCTGCGGCGCATGCCCACGGAGCGGCAGCGCCTGCTCGCGGTCACCATCCTGGCCGGCGCCCTTTGCGGGCTGGCGGCGGTGGCCTTCCATTTGAGCATCCAGGGTCTCGAAGCTCTGTTCATCAACCGCGCCAACTCCGCCCCCGGCTATAGCTGGATCTTATGGACCATCCTCAGCCCCGCAATCGGCGGCGTGGCGGCCGGCGTCGGCCTCACCTACTTTGCGCCGGCCGCGGCCGGCAGCGGCATTCCCCAGGTCAAGGTGGCGTATACCCTCCGCTCCGGCTACGTCACGGTGCGAGAGACCATCGGCAAGTTCGTTCTATGCGCCTTGCAGATCGGCTCCGGCGCTTCGCTGGGCCTGGAAGGCCCCACGGTGCAGGTCTGCGCCGGCGTCAGCAGCATCCTGGCGCGCCTGGCCCGGTTGAGCCCCAAGAACACTCGCCGTATGGCTTCCGTGGGCATGGCGGCCGGCATTGCCGCGGCCTTTAACGCCCCTATTGCCGCCGTCACCTTCACCCTGGAAGAGCTGATCGGGGACCTGGACCAGACCATGCTCTCCGGCGTGATCGTGGCCGCCGCTCTCTCCGCCGTGGTGGAGCACTCAATTCTTGGTTCCAACCCCGTATTTCACGTGAATGCCTTTTACACGCTGGGCAACGCCGAATCCTTGATCTGGTACGCGCTGCTGGGTCTGCTTGCAGCGATCGTCTCGGTGGCCTTCACCGATTCGTTGCTCATGCTGCGCGCCTGGTTCAAGCGCCTCGAAAAGGTGCCTCCCTGGGTTCGGCCGGGGATTGGCGGCGCGGCTACGGGAGCCATGGCTGCGCTGGGGCTGGGGCTCTTCCATCTCAACGGCATCGCCGGCGACCCCTACAAGACGCTCACACTGGCTCTGACGGGGAAACTGACGGTGATCCCCATGATCGTTTTCTGCGTGCTAAAACTGGCCGCGACCGTCAGTTCCTACTCGAGCGGCGGCTCTGGAGGCATTTTTGCTCCCGCGCTGTTCATGGGAGGCATGCTGGGCGGAGCGGTCGGCTACCTCGACGTCACCGTCTTCCACCACCCCGCCGACTCCATCGGCGCGTTCGCAGTGGTTGGCATGGGCGCCGTCTTTGCCGGCATTGTGCGCGCCCCCATGACATCGGTGCTCATCATCTTCGAGATGACCGGTGGCTACGGCCTGGTTCTGCCTTTGATGATCGCCAACATGAGCGCCTTCGCCCTGGCTCGTCACTGGCGGCGGATCCCGATCTATGACGCGCTCTTGGCCCAGGACGGCATCTTTCTGCACCATGGGTCCATTCCGCCCGACCCGCCCGACGACGAACTGCCGGAATCCGCAATGCCAGTGGTAGCCGACGCCTGAGTTGGAGGCGTCTTCACGGTTGTTCCGACGGTTTTGAATCTTCGGCCTGCCTTGCATGAGACTCCTTGCTGCGGTATGAATTCCTCATACCCGTGCTAGAATTCGTCCCAGGAGTGGATTCTTAATGCCAGCAACCTCTTGCGAAAAGAGAACGGTCAGCCTGCCAGCCGAGCAGGGCCAGTTTATTGACAGGCTGGTTGAATCAGGAGCTTACGCGTCGGCGAGCGAAGTAGTTCGCGCCGGCTTGCGGGCGCTGGAAGAACGGGACGCCGCCGTCGAGCGCTGGCTGCGGACGGAGGTTGTCCAGGCGTACGACGAGCTTGATGCTGACCCCGGCAGCGCAGTTCCGGCGGAAGAGGTGTTCAAGGAGCTTCGAGCGCACATTGCCAACAGAATAGCCAGCCGGCAATGAAGTACAGCGTCGCGTTCACGCGCCGCGCTCAAGCCGATCTGCACGGACTCTTCGACTATCTCGCGGCTCGATTCAGCTTGACCAATGCCCAGCGTTACGTGGAGCAGATCGAGAAGACCTGTCTAAGTCTGGGCACGATGCCTAACCGGGGAACGGAACGCTCCGATTTGAGACCAGGGTTGCGGACAATGGGATTCCGGCACAGGGTCACGATTGCCTTCCGCGTAAAGGAGGACTCGGTGATCATCCTACGTATACTTTACGGCGGCCGCAGCGCCGAAGTCGCGTTTCGGCAAGACAAGACCTGAAGCCGGATCGAGCCGTTCACGCTACTTCGGCGGCTGCATGTTGTACATGAAATAGGCCCTCAGCTCCAGGTATGGCCCATGGAAATCCTTGGGCAGCGGGGGGTAGTTGGAACCCGTAAGTGCGCCCCAGGCTGCACGATCCAAAGCCGTGTCGCCGGACCGGCCTTCCAGAAACACGCCGTTGGGCTCCATCAGCCTTCCATTCGGAAGGACTCTGAAGCGGATCACGACCATCCCCGATTTCAGCAGGGGTGGATTCACCTCATCTGGAATGAGCGGATCCCAGGTGTTTTCCGTCTCATGGTGCCAGCGCTGCAGCCAATTGCGGAAATCGACTCCCTGCGTGTCGGAGAGAACTTCGACACCGCCCGTGCCCGCCCCGGGATGGCGAGCCAGACCGGCATTTCCTGCGTTGCCCGCACCGCCTTCGCTGGGATTGCGCGAAGCGTTGCGCATGGCGTCTCGCAACTGGTCGGCTGGGTTGGTCGAGTTCATGGCAAAGTTGGGGCGCGCCGGCACCGCCGCCGGGCGGGGCGCTTCCACCTGCGACTGAGTCTGCTGATTGGGCGGAATGGACGCCGGGGCCGGGGGCTGTGCCTCGGCCGGCGCGGGAGGAGGCGGCTCAGCCGCAGGCGTGGGAGGGGGCGGCACTGCGCGGTTCAAAGCTTCCAGCGTCTTCTTGTCCACCGTGGTCTGCTTGGGAGGAACCGGTTTGATGACCACCTTGGGCTGCAGATTGCGCAGCGCGTCCGGTGGCAGGTCAAGGTAGGTCAGATCCTTGCGTTGCTTGATGGCGTCAATCGGATCAATGACCTGCGGCACCTTGAACACATACTTTGGAATCCAGGTAATTGCGGAGAGGAGCAGGATGTGGAAGAGAAGCGCCCACAGGATGCCCTCGCGCAAGCGCGCCCAGCGCCGCTCGTCCTCAAGCTCGCCGATCATCTCCAGCAGCTCGTGGGTGTCGTAGTCCACCCAACGCGATCCACGCACTACAGGCGCCGGGGACTCGCCTGGCCCCTGAGGCGGTTCCGGCTGGTCCTGGTCAGGCAACTTGCTGGGCTCCGGAAGCCTGGCAGGCTCGTTCACGTTGGTTGGCACTTCGCTGGTTGGCATTCGCTTGTGAGAGGCCTGAACGGGACACACACCTCCCATTCGGCCCTTTGGGTCCTTCCTGTCTATTCTCTCATTCAACTCAGGCACTTGCCCAACTGCGCCGGCCCGTACAATGGTACCTGATACTTAAGACGGATTGCCGGCCGGAAGGGGACCTGTTTGAAGTCGTTTCTTGCGCGAATCATGGCCGGGATGAACCACGTCCTGCTGCCGTTCCTGGCCAAATTCGGCATCTGGGGCATGGGTGCCCTGGCCCTGCTCGATTCATCGTCCCTCCCCATCCCCATGGATGCATTTCTCGCCCTTTCCGTTTGGAACGACAAGAGCCGTTTCTGGCTTTACGTTCTGGCAGCCGCTGTCGGCTCCGCCATCGGAGGACTGGCACCCTATGGACTGGGCCGCGCCGGGGGTGAACTGTTCCTGCTGAAGCACGTGAACCGGAAGCGTTATGAACGGATGCGCACCCGCTTCGAGCGGCAGGAGTTCCTGGCCATGTTGATTCCCTCCATGCTGCCCCCGCCCACGCCGTGGAAGGCCTTTGTATTTGCCGCCGGGGTATTTGAAATGCGCATCATCCCCTTCATGCTGGCGGTATTTTGCGGCAGAATGGTGCGCTGGCTGACGCTCTCGCTGCTGGTGCTCAAACTGGGCCCCGGCGCGGTCCAGGTAGTCGCCCACCACGGCCTTTCGCTGATGGCAATTGTGGGCTTGCTGGCTCTCGCCGGATTCGCCTGGTGGTGGTTCAGAAAAAAGCGCTCCGGCAAGCTGCTTGAAGACTGAGCAGGCTTCGAAGTCCCATCAATCCAGCAGCTTCTCAATCTCCGCGAGATCGAAACGGCAGGCGCTTCCGGGAAGGTCGAATGCGCTCGGCGTCAGCGGCTCCAGAGTCCCGTTGTTGTAGCGGAAGTGCTTCCCATTGGGATCGAGAACCAGAATCGTTCGAATGCCCATCCGCTCGTAATCATCGAGTTTGGCCATGATGCGGGTGACCGTGTCTTCCGGCGACAGAACTTCGAAGACGGCAATGGGCGGGTGCGTGATCACCTGCTCGACGGGAAGATTTCGGTCAAGAACGGTTACATCCGGCACACGGAAGTTTCCCCGAGAAACCTGAATCCGCAACTCGGGCCTAACTCGAATCGCCCATTCCTTGGCGCGTTGTGCGAACCAGAGCTCAATCGCATGCTGCCACGAAGAATGGTCGAACTCGCCCATGGGTCGTTCCTCGATCACGCCGTTCACATACTCGGCGTCTGGCTCAAAGGAACTGCTCAGGTAGACCTCCAGCGGGACATGGACCAACTGCGCTGTGGCTGCCATAACCTCTCCTCCGACGACGGCGCGGTATTCTGGCTGCCTCGTCCTTGCGGCGTCTTCTTGCCCCAAGAGTGGGACACCATCAGGCCTGCTTGGCCATCGCCGTCTGTTGGTGTGCGGGACCGAATCGCCGCACCAGGACCGGAACCCCAAACACCGCTCCGGCAACAAGGGCCGTCGAGATCAGGTCGTTGCGATAAAACGGCAACGCCGCCACATAGCACGCAACCAACCCGCGCATCGTGTGCGGATACATGGAGCGACCCGCCCAGACCGCATAGTCCGAGATCAGGAAGAACGAGGTCGGCCCCAGCAGCGCTCCCGCGGCTACGCGCACAAACGTCGTCTTGGCGCGCAGCAGAATCTGTCCCAGCACCATGGCCGCCACATACCACGCAAAGGTGGGCAGATAGTCCAACCAGCGAAAGCTGTAGTGGTAGACATTCACCGTGAGGAAGTAGTCGGTGGCCATCAGCACGGCCAGCGGAACAAGCATCTCCCGCCACGACCGTCGCGCGCCAAAGTAGAGCAGCATTCCGCCCATCGCGGTGAAGTTGAACCACTCGGGATGAGGCGATGCCGCCAGTGCCAAACGGCTCAGCACGGCGATCAGCAGGAATAGATAAGCGGCCATGAATACCTCAATCTCTTCGATTTTCCGGAGCGGTTCCCGGGGATGGGGCGTTGAACTCTGTGGATCAGCGGATGCAGGAACAAGAACGCTCTCTCCATTCTGGGGTGCATCCGCCCCGCGGTCAACTTTATTCGTTTCACAGAACCAACAAGAATTTCGATGAAAGGCAAAAGACAAGACGCTGAAACCGCAATTCCGAACCGGCTTGGAGTGCTCCGCAAAGCGGCCTGGCTGGATTTACTCGGCGCGCAAAGTAATCTGCCTGTGGACGGTATAGCGCTGCGGAGCCCCGCAAGCTGCAAGCGCTGCATCGGTGCAGACGCGTTCCGAGATTTCGACCGGGTTGTCCATGGTTGCCGACAATATCCGGCCCGTCGCCAAGGCGACCTTGATTTCCACGTTGAAGGTCTCCTGGCCGACACTCGCAACGTATTTTCCATCCGAGCCTTTTTCCACCTGGACCCAGTTGTTTGCCGTGTTGCCGACGCGCTCGCTCATCCAAGGTGCGGAAAGCTTGATCTGCGGCTGCACTGGCGGCACATGCCGAACCAGCAGCGTTGCGGTCTGCGCCTTCTGGTCGATCGACTGAAGCGTGACGTCGAAGTCAATGGAATCCTCCCCAACCACAACATGGGTTCCGTCGGCCCATGAATTCGGGGCGCCGAACTTGACGTATGCATGGTCGCCCACGCGCCCTGGCTTTTGATTCATGGCAATCTTCACGTCGGCATAAATCGTGAGCAGGTCCGTGATGGGGCCGATCAGTCCCTCCTGTACTTTACCGAGAGGCGGAATCGAAAGCTTGGCGCCCTGCGCCAGCGAAAGCGGCTCCCTGAAGGCACGGCTGGCGGCCGAAAGGCGAATCTGCTCGTCATTCAGGTGCAGGTCGGTCCACGCGAGATTCTCGACAAAGATGCCCGAGGAGTCTTTGCTCACCACACCCTCGGCGTGCGCTTCATACTCGGTGGTCGTGGAACGCGCTCGATTCAGGCAACTGATGGTGTAGGCGATCTTTTCGCCATCCTGATAGCGCCGCATCAGCAGCAGTTGAGTAACGGCCGGACTCGCCCCGGTCATAGGCTTTGCGACCTGAGAAGGCATGTGTGCAGGGCTTGCCAAACCCATACTTAACAGGGCCACGGCTGCGCTGCGAATCATTTTCGTTTGCCTGGCGGTCGTAATCGGCGGCGCGGCGGCGAGTGGATAGAAGACCGGGTTGTTCAATGCGATTTCTCCTCGATTTGAAAAGTTCGCGTTGCCCAGGCCGCTTGTCTTCAAGCATCGACGAACACACATCACTTTGTATAGTCCAGCCCACCGCGCGCACAACGGGAGCCGCCTTATATCTCCCCTTCTCTGACCGCCAAGGATTTTCGCGCTTGCATTTAGTGTACTAGCTGTTATAGTACACATATGGTTCCATTCCGGGTCACATTCCGCGCCGGCGCTTCCATCTTCGAGCAGGTGGTCTACGCGGCCATCAAGGCCATGGTCTCCGGCCAGTTGCGCCCCGGCGACCCGTTCCCGTCGGTGCGCGCTTTGAGCAAGGACCTCAAAATCAATCCCAACACGGCTCACAAGATCATTGCCCACCTGGTGAATGAAGGATTGCTTGAGGCGCGCCCCGGCATCGGCACCGTGGTTGCCATTCTGCCCGATTCAACGCGCAAGGAACGCACACAACTGCTGGGCCACGAGATTGAAGAACTGGTCGTCGAAGCCAAGCGCCTTGGAATCGAGCTTGAGGACATGCTGGCCTCAATTTCCGCGCACTGGAAGCGCCTGAGCAATGACGAAAGCACGAAACCAAAAGGGAGCGAGGGATGATGAACCCGACCATCCGTACAGAAAGTCTCAGCAAACGATTCGGCCGCACCGTCGCCGTGGACAGCATCAGCCTTGCGGTTCCGGAAGGCTCGATCTATGCGCTGGTGGGCGCCAATGGAGCGGGAAAGACCACGCTGATCAAGCTGTTGATGAATATCCTGCGGCCCGATGCGGGCAGCGCACAAGTGCTTGGCATCGACTCCGCAAGACTCGCCGGCAGCTTCTTTAACCGCATCGGTTATGTGTCCGAGAATCAGGAACTGCCGGAAGGAATGACGGTGGGAGGAATGCTCGATTACTTCCGCCCCTTCTATCCCAACTGGGACCGCGCGCTCGAACAGCAGCTTGTACACCAGTTCGATCTTCCCCTCAAGCGCAAGCTCAAGCACCTCTCCCGCGGCATGAAGATGAAGGCCTCGTTCGCTAGTTCGCTGGCCTATCGCCCGTCGCTCATCATCCTCGACGAGCCGTTCTCCGGCCTTGATCCGCTGGTGCGCGATGAACTGATTGAAGGCCTTATCGAGCGCGCCCCGGAAACAACGATCTTTCTCTCTTCGCACGACCTGGCGGAGATTGAGAGTTTCTCCAGCCACGTCGGCTACCTGCAACAGGGCCGGCTGCTTTTCTCCGAAGAGATGACTACGCTCAGCAACCGCTTTCGCGACGTCACAATCACGCTCGGCGAGCCTTCGCTCATGCCTGCGCCGTTGCCCGCCACGTGGCTTGAGCCGCAGGCCGCCGATTGCGTGTTGCACTTTGTCGACAGCGAATTCAAAGAAGACTCGCCTCGCGAGCTTGCCGCTCGATTCCCGACCGCACGCGACATCGCCTTCGAGCCCATGACTTTGCGTCAGATTTTTCTGGCCATTGCCAAATCCGGCCGCGGCACCGCTGTATCCACCGCCGAGGAGAAAGAAGCATGAATCAGACTCTGCATATTTTCAAGAAGGACGCACGCCGCCTGTGGCCCGAGATTCTCATCTCGCTTGCACTCACCGCCGGCCTGGTTTTGACCGTGCCCTATAAGTGGGCGAACCTCAACAGCAGTCAATCCAATTATCTGGGCTCCTCCGTAGCGCAGTTGCTCGCATTTTTTGTTGAATTGCTGGTACCGGTGAGCTGGTGGCTGTTGATCGCGCGCGCCATTCATTCTGAGAGTCTGGTCGGAGATCGCCAGTTCTGGATCACCCGGCCTTACGAGTGGAAGAAGCTGCTAATGGCCAAGGCCCTCTTCGTGGCTGCCTTTCTCTATCTGCCTTTGCTCACTGCTCAATGGCTCTTGTTGTTGCGAGCTGGCCTGGCTCGGTTCTCAGCTCTCCCGGGACTGCTCTACAACCTGCTGTTTATCTCCATCGTTGTGGTTCTGCCCCTGATTGCCCTTGCCGCGGTCACCAGGAATCTTGCCCGGATGACGCTCACTTTGCTGGGCGCCCTGGTTGGGTTGTGGTTGCTCATCGCCCTGTCTTCGTTGACCTCCGCCAACAGCATCGCCGCGCCGGTCGCAGGTTTTATCGCAGCGACATTGATCTTGTGCGTGTGCAGCGCGGCCGTCGTATGGCAATACGCTACCCGCAAGGCAGGTCCATCGCGCGCGCTTCTTATTGCCGCGCCGGTGCTTCTTGTAGCCGCGCAGCTGATCGCTCCGGGCGAGCCGGATGTCGCAATGATGGACCGCACCTATGCTCCGCCTGCTGCTTCGTCTGGCGGGACCGAAGCGTCGCTTCAGGTCTCTTATAACCCGCAGGCCGCCATTCAGCCCTCGGCTTTTGTGCCTAGAATGTCCAACAGCGTCGGCATTGAAATCCCTGTCCAAATCTCCGGCGTCCGTGATGGAACGATCGTGGATGCCGAAGACGTGAAGGTCGCGATTGAATCGCAGGACGGGTCGAATTGGTATTCATCCTGGCAACCGCTTTTCCGGCAGGAACACGCCCAAAAGAATTCGACCTTTTTCGCCGATTTCACCCTGCCGCGCAAAGTCTACGACCAGTTCAAAGACGCTCCGGTCACCTTGCATCTCAACCTTGCCTTGAAGCAAATAAAGTCGGAGAACGTAACGCGCTTGACAAGTCCGCGAAGTGAATACTCGGTACCCGATGTGGGCAACTGTCAACTGCAGGTGGTGCTCAGCAACCCGGATCCCGTCACCGGCGTGGTCCGGGCCAGCAACAATCTGGACTGCAGGTTTGGTCTGCGCATTCCGCTCACCCAGGTTACCGCAAGCTGGACGTACAAGCCTTGCCTGGCATCGCAGACCGACCTCGGCCCAGTAGGGCCGCTCGATTACGCCATATATTGGGCAGGATCTGCCGATGCGTCCCCGTTGGAGTTGCCCCTGATCCCCTTTCAGACTCAGAATGAAAGTTTCAGCAATGGCCTGAATGGAGGGCCGGACAAGCGGTTTTGCCCGGACAAACCCAGTCTTACGTTTACGCAGTACTCGCTGCTTCGCCGCGTACAGGCTGAAGTATCGATTCAGGAATTTCACCTTCCCGCACCAACAAATGGCCAGCTTAAGGTGATCGAAAACCCATAATCGCGGACGGAGAGTCAGTCCGCGGGCCGGCTTGCGGGCGGCCGTTGGCGTTCTTCAACGCTGCACTCGCCCGTTCATGATCTCTCCCGCATCTTCGTGACCATCCACAATGTAGACCGCGCCGCCCAAAGGATTGCGGCCCGTGTCCCTTCCCGTGCCTCTGCCCGTTCCCAGGTACGAGTAATCGAAACGCAGGTCGGTGAACTCGACCGTCGTCCACTGGCGGTTAGGCGGCAATTGCGGCGGAGCAAGTCCCGCAACCGGGTTCTGTCCGACGTCACGCTCCACGGCCCACGTTCCCCAGTCCATATAAACCTTTCCCAGAGGAGTTTGCTTGGCTGAGTCCACCGCTGCGTTCGCCGGCGGCTTGTAAAGCACGTCGCGCTGCGCATCGCTGTCGATATCCCCGCTGCGCGTATTCACTTCCGCGGTCTGGAAGAAATCTGCCGTCTCCAGAATCACGTGCCAGTGGAAGGGATCCACGGGATAAGGCTCTGCCGCCGCGCGCTTCACCGGCTCCGAAGCCACTTGCGCATTACCCACCATGGCCAGGGCATGCGCGTGCTCCGACCAGCGCCATCCCCACAACACCACCATGCCGACAAGCGCGAAGATGGCCCAGCCGCGGCCGCGAAATTGTTTGCGCCGCTCTCCGATCTCGCCGGCAATCAGTCCGAACAGCCAGGGCATCGCCAGGGCCAGGAAGAACAGCCCCCAAAGAATCGGTTCGGCGATGAACATGAAGCTGCCCGCATACCAGCGCGGGTTGAATGGGAAAAACGGCCGCAAGCCGTAGTTGTTTGTCCAGTCGAGCAACAGGTGGCTCAGGGCAGCGATGAGTGCGGTTAGGTAGAGCCATCCCCAGTGGATCGACTTCGGCTGAAGCCGCCACGGAACGGGTGCGCCCGGGTCGAGATTTGCCGCGGCCAGCCTGCGCGCCCGCCGCCGCTCGCGCCAGAAATGGAACAGCGCCACTGCGCCAACAATCACCCCTGCAACCACCGGCGCGCCGACAAAGGTGTGGGTAATGCCACGATGGTGTTTCAGTCCCTCCACTGGCCCGCCCAATCCCCACAGAACATCCATATCCGCGGCCTCGGCGGCCAGCACCGCGGCCAGCGTGGCATAGGCTGTCTTTCGGTTCAACCCCGCGCGGCCAATGCAGGCGCCGGTTAGAAAATGCGTGATAGGTTCCATATCGTTCTGGAAACCATACTATCTTGTGGGCGTTGCCTCCTATAATTCTGCCCATGGCAGAAGCGACCAACCCTCCATCGGATCCGGCCAGGCGCGCCGAAGAACTGCGCGCCGAATTGCGCCGCAACGAGCACCTCTACTACGTCCTGGACACGCCCGAGATCACCGACGCCGAATATGACGCGCTGATAAATGAGCTCAAGCGCATTGAGGCCGCGCATCCTGAACTGCTCACCCCCGACTCGCCCACGCAGCGCGTCGGCGGCAAGCCGGCGGAAGGCTTCCAGAAGGTGCGCCACTCGCGGCCCATGCTGAGCCTGGATAACGCCTACTCCGCCGAAGAGTTGACCGACTGGGAGCGCCGCGTGCGTGAACTTGCCGGCCGGCTGCCGGTCGAGTTCACGGCGGAGTTAAAGCTCGACGGCCTGAGCGTGGCCCTGCATTACGAGGCCGCTGAACACGGAGGCGCGCGGCTGGTACGCGCCATCACGCGCGGCGACGGCCAAGTCGGAGAAGACGTTACCTCCAACATCCGCACTATTCGCAGCGTGCCGCTCGCCATTCACGAAGACAAGCTCGAAGCCACCGGGCTCCCACAGGCATTCGAGGTACGCGGCGAAGCTGTCATGCCGCAATCCGCATTCCTGCGCATGAATGAAGAGCGCGAAAGCGAGGGGCTGCCGCCGGCTGTGAATCCGCGCAACGCCGCGGCTGGAACGCTGCGCACGCTCGACTCGAAGATTGTTGCGCGGCGCCGCCTCGATCTCTACGCGTACTTTCTGCTCGTTGAGGGCGAGTATTGGCCGCAGGGCCAGCGCGCTACCCTCGACACCCTTACCGCACTCGGATTCCGCGTAAACCCCCACCGCACAGTGGTTGATTCGGTGGAATCGATGATGCGCTTTATCGATCAGGCAGAGGCGGGCCGCGCCAAGCTGGGCTACGAGATCGACGGCGTGGTGTTCAAGGTGGACGCGCACGCCACGCAGCAACGGCTGGGCTACACGGGCCGCGCGCCGCGCTGGGCCATCGCCTACAAATTCACCGCCAAAGGCGCCGTGACGCAGTTGAACGATATCACCATCACCGTGGGCCGCTCCGGCAA
>JBEKFD010000026.1:0-36516 GCA_050013495.1 Occallatibacter sp.
ATCACGACCTTCCTGCGCCTCCTGTGGAAGCATCGCCCTGGCATCTTCCCAAACCATCCCAAGGAGCCGTTCCCAAATGCGAGCGATCACTGTCCCGAATCCCAAGCCCTTCACCGACCTGCTTCTCGTGTTCACCCTTGTCACCCTCTCTCTTACCGTGCCGCGAGCCCTCTGCCAGGGCCCTATTCCGCGCTGCGACCGCTTCGTTGAGTTCGACGCCCCGGGTGCCGGCACCGTGCCTTACAGCGGCACCGAGGCCGTCTCCATCAACAGCCGCGGCGTCAGCACCGGCTACGTCGTCGACAACAGCTACGGCACCCACGGCTTTGTGCGCAACCACGACGGCACAATCATCGTCTTTGACGCACCCGGCGCCAGCCCGGTCATCGGCGGCACTTATCCGGTGGGCATCAATGATCGAGGCGTTATAGCCGGTTACGCGATTGACGCCAACGCCGTCTACCACGGCTTCCTCCGCGACCCGGACGGCGTTTTCACTCTTTTCGACGCACCGGCCGTCAACCCCGGCGTTGGCAATTATCTAGGAACCGCGCCGCAGGGCATCAACACCCGAGGCGAAGTCGCCGGACACTATCTTGGCGGCGATTTTGTCGCTCATGGATTCCTGCGCGCGCCCGACGGCACGATCACAGTCTTCGACGATCCCGCCGGAGGCGTTGGCGCCTACCAGGGTACCTGGGCCTACGGCATCAACGACAAGGGCGAGATCGCGGGAGCCGTTACGGACCCGGCCGGCGGCAGCCACGGCTTCGTGCGCTCGGCGAAGGGCGCTTACACAGACTTCGACTTTCCTGGCGAAACCAGTTCCGCGTACAACAGCGCCCTCATCAACAACCAGGGCGTGACCGCCGGCTATTACGCCGACCCAACCGGCTTCGTCACGGGATATGAGCGCAGCCCGGAAGGGCATGTCACCAGCTTTGTGCCAGCTGTCTCCGCGGGCGCCACCGCCGTCTGGACCTTTGGGCTCGGCCCCGACGGAGAGGCGCTAGGCCGGGTCAACGACGCCAACTCCCTCGGCCACGCTTTCATCCGGTATCGTGGCGGAAGAACAGAAGTCTTCGACGTACCCGGCCAGATCAC
Source organism: Occallatibacter sp. (assembly GCA_050013495.1). GTDB lineage: Bacteria > Acidobacteriota > Terriglobia > Terriglobales > Acidobacteriaceae > Telmatobacter. Next base: position 1,105 of record JBEKFD010000026.1, read on the forward strand.
CGTCAGCAACCCCAACAGTTGGGGCAGCGAGCTATGGGGCGAGAACGACGAGGGCGTAATCGTCGGCGAGTTCATCGACTCCGGCATCGTCGTTCATTCCTTCCTTCTGATCCCAGAATCGGAGGAATAGCCCCGCCGAACCTGACGCGTCTCGGGCTTCACCGCGGAGCCTGAGACGCCCCACCCGTCCCACCTGCCTGATTGCAGTCGGAAACCGGACCTGACGCTCGATTGCCCACGTAAATGGGGCAGTGTTCGGTCATGTCGATGGGCGCTAAATCGCCATGCATGTGCTGAAGTTGGTTCAGTAATGTAAAGTCGGCATGTCGGAAGCGATTCGCGGATCCGGACTTGGCAAGCCCGCCCGATGGGCCCGACGGCGGGATTGAGGCTGCGGGAATGGGCCATTCTCTCTACAGGGCCGCGGAAGGGCATCCCTCAGGGGCTGAAGCCCACGTTGATTTCATTGGCCTTTTGCCGGGGATAAATCCCCGGCCTACCATACGAACGGGTGGTTTCCCAGGTCTCAGAAACGAGGCCTGGGGCACCCGGCAGACGACCTTAGGGATAATGCGGTGCAGGTGGTCCCTCCCTGCTTCACATTCCCTCGGGGGCCTCGTTTTGCTGCCATGAGCGTACGGGCTGAAGCCCGTACCCTTCAGAACACGAAGGGAATGAGGCGCCAGGTGCGGCGCATGTATTCCTGATAAGGGGAGCCTAGGCCATTCACGAGGGCTTGCTCTTCGACGCGGATGCGGTAGGCGTAAGAAACTCCGAGGCAGAGGGCGGGGAGGAAGATGGCAAGCCAGTTCGACAGGGTCATGCCGAAGCCGATATAGGCAACCAGCGAGCCCAGATAGGAGGGGTGGCGAAGCCAGCGATAGGGACCGTGTTCAATGACACTTTGCCCGCTGGAGATTGCTACGTCGTAGGTGAAAAACCTTCCCAGGGTGCGCATGGAGTAGAAGCGGAAGAGCGATCCGGCGAGCCACAGCGCGATGCCTGCATCAAACAACGCCTTCCATTGGGAGCCGGCGGCAAAGGACGGAAAGACAAAGCACACGGCGAATCCAATGACGATGGCGACATTGGCTGCCAGAATTACAAAAAACATGGAACCCCGGTCGGATTTCTGCGCTCCCTTTCTCGAACGCAGCTTCATGGATAGAAAAATCTCGGGCATGAAGCACAGCCAGTAGGTGACAATCCAGACGGCAAGATATGCAGGATGACCGTGAAAGGCGCTCGAAGGGGAAGCCATGGGGCTATCGTAGTCCGCGGGCCGGATGTTTCGAGACAAAATTCAAAGCACTTTGGGATTCGCGGTGGTTTCCCAGGTCTCTAAAGCGAGATCCCCTTCGGCAAGCTCAGGACAGGCTCAGGACAGGCTCTGGGGCACCCAGTCCGAAGCCCGCAAGCGCAAGGCAATAGATTCCACTCGAAATTCGGTGCTAACCATGGCGGGGATCGTTGGTGTCCAATGGTCAGAATAAGCAGAAAATCGTCCCGCCAGGATACGAGGGATCACCGCGTCGAGGTCTGGGGCGGTGATAAGCTTGCGCGCTGGGGAACTTTACAATGTCACGCACACTCGTTTGCAGCATTGCCCTCATAAGTCTTGCCGTACCGTTACGGGCGCAAACTGCGGCGCCGGACGCGAGCGCTCCTGTGTCCACGCTGCGCATCAACAGCCGGGCCGTGCTGGTGGATGTGATTGTGACGGATCGAAGCGGGAAGCCGGTGTCCGGGCTGACGCGGGATGCCTTTACGGTGACGGAGCAGAGCAAACCGCAGGCAATCGACTTTTTCGAAGAGCACACGGGAGCGCTCGCGGGGTCCCCCGCAGCAGCGCCCAAAGAGATGCCGAAGCTTCCGCCAGACGTTTTCAGCAACTTCTCGCCGTTTCCGGAGCCGGCCGCGGTGAACGTGTTGCTGCTGGACTCGCTGAACACGCGCAACGGCGACCTGAGCTTTGTTCACAGCCAGGTGATGAAGTTTCTGAAGGACGCGAAACCGGGAACGCGGACAGCGATCTTCACCATGGGAATGGGTCTGCATTTTATCCAGGGATTCAACGACGATCCGGCGGTGCTGGCGGCGGCGCTCTGCAACAAAAAGAACAACGGGGTGGAATCCTCGGTCATGCTGAAAGGGTTGGAAGAAACTACTGCACAGGAGAGCCTGATAGGCATGATGAGCGAGTCGGCCCCGGGCGGCGGCACGGCAGCCCCCGCAGGCATGATCTCCGCGCTGCAGGACTTCATGAACGAGAGCGATACTGGACAATCCATCGATCGAAAGCGGATCACGCTGGTCAACCTGCAACGGTTAGCCGCGTTTCTTGAAGGATTTCCGGGACGGAAGAACCTCATCTGGTTTGCGGAATCGGTGCCATCGGCCTTTGTGATCACGGGTGGAGCCGCGAGAACTGGCAATCCGGCGAGCAGCGATGAGATCCAAAAGACGATGGCCATGCTGGCTGCTGCGCGGGTGGCAATTTATCCCGTGTATGCGCCCGGAGTCTGGACTTTCAGTCTCTATAAAGCGGAAAACAACCTGTCCAAGGCCATCACGCAGCCCTCGCAGTTGATTGGCCCCAACGGAGCATTTGAGGGGTCGCTGGGAAGCGATGCCTCTCAGCACAACGCAGAGATGGCCAGTGAGCAGATTCTGGCCGAGCAATCGGGCGGACGCGCATTCGCGACCAACGGGATGTCTGAGGTGATTGAAAAAGTCACAGCGGACAGCAGCTTTTTCTATACGCTTTCCTACTCGCCAACGAACGCGAAGATGGACGGGAATTTTCGGAATATCGAGGTCAAGATTCCGGGAGGAAAGTATAGTCTTTCGTACCGCCAGGGCTACTTTGCCATGGATGCGGCGCTGCCCGGCAGCGCGATGAGCACAAGGAACCAGGAGGTGCAGAAACTGGCCGCTCAGAACCCCGGAGCGGTGGACCCGCTGCTGCCCTTCATGGACCTGGGGATGCCGCAGAGTGAGCAGATTCTTTTGAAGGTCCGCATTGTGCCGGCTGCCGCGGGAGAAAACGAGCCTGCCGGGAAGAAAGACGAGAACCACTACAAGGTGGACTTTTCCCTAGATCTCAAGGACCTCGACTTGAAGCTGGACTCGTACGGTCTGCACAAAGGGGAGCTGAACCTTTCGCTGATTGCCTACGACCGCTACGGAAAAGTCGCCAGCCGCAAGGAAAACCTGGTGGAGCTGAATATCAAGCCGGATGCGTATGCGGTTTTCCAGCAGACGGGCGTTCAGATGCACGCGGAAATCGGGGTACCGAAGGGGCAGTACTGGCTGCGGACGGGCGTATACGACCAGGGATCGCACAAAGTGGGAACGATGGAAGTAGCATTGAGTTCCGTTGTTCCGCTGCCGGCTGCCGATCCTATGGAGGCTGACGTTCCCAGGCAGCCTTCTGTGCCGTTGCAGCCGTCGAAGAAGGGTGGCGCAACTCCACCCACGCGATCTACCGAGAAGGTTACGGTGGAGCAACTGGAGCAAACGCTGGCCGCGGCGCATGGAAAGAAGGACCAGGACCTGGCGAAGCGGCTTGGCGGCATGGAACTGAGCGAGCGCCTCAGCTCGCCGAGACTTCAAAAGATTCAGGCTGATCTTCCGGGGGAGAAATCCCGAATGGCGCTGCTGGTTTTGGCGGACGCCTCGGCCTTTCTTCAGCTCCCCGCGGCGGAGATTCCCGCAACTCCTCCGCCGGACCTACCCACGCAGAAACTAATCCTGTCCAGGGCTGCCGAGAACCTTGTGAGCGCCATCCACAAACTGCCGGATTTCTTTGCCCGACAGACCACCACCCGCTTTCACGATCTGAAGGTCTCGTATGTGTATCCAGGTTCTGCGCCTGTCTTTGTGGAACATCAGGCGTTTCAACCCCTGGACAGCTTCAGTGATACGGTCTCTTACCGGGACGGCAAAGAGGTGGAAGAGCCGAGCGGGAACCAAACAAGAATCAAACCGAAGCCAAAAGACGGGTTGGTAAACTCGGGTGTCTTCGGCCAGTTGCAGCGCCTCGTAGTGACGGATATCTACATGGGGAAGATGAAGTGGAGCCACTGGGAAGAGCGCGCGACCGGTCCCATCGCGGTGTTTCAGTATTCCATTGCGAAGGAAAAATCTACTTACGTCGTGAATTTCTGTTGCGTCGGGGCGCCGAATCAGCCATCGCATAATTTTCAATCTGTGCCGCCCTTTCACGGAGAGATCGCTATCGATCCTGCCACCGGGGCTGTCTACCGCTTGGTAATCATCACCGAGTTGTCGCCCACCGACCCCATCTTTCAGGCGGAGGTCATGGTGGAATACGAGCGTGTGGAGATCGGCGGCCAGACCTATGTTTGCCCACGCAAGAGCGTCACCATCACCACTGCCGTCTCCTCGACCGTGCGCCTAAGTTGCATTGACGGCAACTGTTTCGTCTCGGATTCGTCCATGCCAAAAGATACCTCGATCAACGATACGGAATATGACTCGGCCTCCTATCATGTCTTTCGCTCCGAGATGCGAGTACTGCCAGCTGGAGACGCGGAACGGCGAGATAAGACCCCTGCCAACAATGCTGCACCGGCGCCGTCAGGGGCTCCCGGGCCATGACCCGTGGTTACAAGAAGCCTGTTCACAGGAAACCTTTGGGCGCTGCTCTACGGAGCGGGCGGAAATCGTGCAAGAATGGGTGATTATTAAAACCCCTCTAGCCGCTGACGGGAATCAGACCCTCAACGGTCCTTGTTCTGCGTTCGCAGGACTAAGCCGCGCGACATGACGGGATTCCTCTGAGGAGGCCACGATGAAGACTACTCTTCCCATCCTGACTCTGGCCGGTTTGCTTTGCACATGTTTGCCTGTGGGCGCCCAGCAGCCGGTTCTCGACTACACACTCGCAGTCAATCCTGACGATCTTGCCTCCGTGCAGATCACGATGCGCCTCCGCAATCTGCCGGCAGACTTCCACCTGGCGATGGTGAGGCATTTTCTGACCGACGACCGATATTGGCGTTACGTGGAGGATTTGCAGATCGCGCCTGGAACGATTGCGCGGGAGCAGGATGGGCTTTGGCAGGTGAGCGGCGCAGGCAACGATGCAACGGTTACCTACAAGGTGCGGTTAGAAGACAAGGGGGCTTCTCGTGTCGTTCGGAAGCCGTTTCTTACGCCAACCGGGGGGCTTTTCGGGGACCTGCATATGTTCCTGTATGTCGTCGAGGCGGCGCAGGCGCCCGCTCATGTGCTGCTGGGGCTGCCGCCAGACTGGAAAATCGCGACCGCACTTACACCCACTTCGGATCCGCACATCTTTTATGCGCGCAACGCTCAGGAGCTTAGCGACTCGCCGATCCTTGCCGGAAAGCTGCGCGAGTGGAGTTTCCAGGTGGACCAGACCCCCATCCGCGTGGCCTACTGGCCTCTTCCCGATGCCGAGCCATTTGACGAGAAAGCCATGGTGGACGGCATGCAGAGAATCGCGCAAGCCGCGGTTAACCTCTTCGGCGGCCCTCCCTGGCGAGAGTATCTCTTCCAGGTGCGCGACGGCGCGGACGAAGAGGGAATGGAGCACTTCGATTGCGTGACTCTCGGATTGCCCAGCGCAACCCTCGCCAAAAATCCGCAGGCGGATGAAGACACGATTGCCCACGAGTTTTTCCACACCTGGAACATGATGCGCATTCATACAGCCGAATACACCGGTCCCCCTCTGCCGAACAAGCCAGCCGAGCCGCTTTTAGCTCAAATAGCGAATCCCAAGCAGACGTGTGGGTGCAAGGCGAACTGCTTGGCGCGATGCTGGATTTGACCATCCGGGATGCGACGGACGGTAAGCGATCGCTCGACGATCTGATGCGAGCGATGTACGCCAATTTTTCAGGCGATCGCGGCTTTACGACAAATGACGTGGAGCGCCTTGCGCAGGATGTATGCGGCTGCAGTCTCAAGCCGTTCTTCGACAGCTACGTTCGCGGCGCAAGTGGGATCAACTTCAATGAGTATCTCCGCCTTGCCGGACTGAAAATGGAAGTCCAATGGAAGAAGGCAGCCCGGCCCGACGGGACTTTGATCCCTGACACAAGGATTGCCTTACCCTTGAGAAACGGCTTGCATTTCCTTTACATGTATCCTGGCGGCGATTGGATGCGTGCCGGCTTGCGCAATGGCGATCAATTACTCAAGGTCAACGGTTCAGCAGACAATTTCTCCAATCTGATCCATGGGCTTCACGTCGGAGATCATGCGGCAGTCGAAGTGAAGCGTGACGGAAAAACTCTGCAAGTAACCGTTCCCATCGAATCGTTTGACGAGCCGGAAGTAAAGATCCAGGAGCTGCCCAAGCCAAGCGATCGCCAAAAGGCGATTCTGGCGCAGTGGAGCGCCGGCCAATAAGGGATAGAGTAGCTAGCGCGATGAAACGCAAAGCCCTCCTGCTTTGTATGGGATAAGCATTGGTGGCACGGCCACAGTCGCGCTCGGATAGATCCCCACGCTCATTGGCATGGTTCCATCCTCGCCGCCCGTTAGCGGACATCTCACTTGCTACGACCGCCGGACATATTATGTGCTAACGACAGTCGGCTACTCGGAAGGTACCCCTTCGTAAAGAGGCTGCCGCCAGAAAGCAATCCAGGTCTCATCCGCCGCGGCGGACGAGATCCCCTTCGGCGGGCTCAGGGCAGGCTGCGGGACAACCGACACCGGCAGGTTGAGGTTTATTGCCATCCACCAAGCTGTGGGGCTCCCGGCCTCCGATTCCCTCGGGGGCTGAAGCCCGGCTCATTTTTCTGGTCCCAGTTTGTACGGGCTGAAGCCCGTACCCTTCAATGCCCATACCCTTCAACGCTCGCCCGCGGAGGGAATGGTTGGTTCCGAATGGCGCTTGTTTGCTCACGAATGCGGGGGTGTCCCGTCTTTTCAACAGCGGATTACTCTCAGACTCCGGGAGCAGAGAAGCGATGGCAACGGACGCGGTGAGGTACCCACTTTCTCCGACTGCGGGCGCGGCGGGTTTGGCGTGGCCAACTGCAAGAAGGGTACAATCTTCTGCAGGTATGGCTGCGACCACAACCATGGACGGCGGAAAGAGCGCTCAGGAGCGCTTGCAGGCGCGGGCTCCGGAGATGGAGCTGATTCGCGAAGCGCAGGCGGGTTCTCGTGGCGCGTTTGACGCGCTGGTCAGGCAGTACGAGCACCAGGTGCTGCGGCTGGCCTTGCACTTGACGGGCAGCGAGCACGACGCGGAGGACATTTATCAGGAAGCGTTTTTGAAGGCTTACCGGTACATCGGGAACTTCCGCTTCGAGTGCTCGTTCTATACGTGGATCTACCGGATCGTGACCAACCTCTGCTTGGACCAGTTGCGCCGGCGCAAGACGCGGCGCGAGGACCACGCGGTGGTGGTGGACCACTCGGGCGATGAGATCGACATTCTGGCTTCAGTCTCCGACGACCGGTCATTTTCGAATCCGGCGAAGGAACTGGACAGGAAGATGCTGGGGGCGCGGATACAGGCGGCGCTAACCAAGCTGACGCCTCGGGAGCGAATGGTTTTCGAGTTGAAGCATTACCAGGGACTCCGCCTGCGGACCATTGGAGAGATGTTGAACACCACGGAAGAGACCGCCAAGAATACGCTCTTCCGGGCGACGAAGAAGTTGCGGCTGCAGTTGGCGGAGTTGCGATCGTAAAAGTGCACCAGGCAATTCCTGAACGGAATGCGGATTTTCTGGGAGCGCGGTGAGTTTTTTTGAGGCTGAAGGGACGTAGCGATGAATTGCGAACTTGCACACGAGCGGATCGTGACGGCGGCGTATGGGGAGCTGCCCGACGAGCAGATTCACGAGCTGGATCGGCACATGACAGGGTGCCCGGATTGCCACCGGGACCGGGAGCAGTTGCTGGCCATGAAGATTCTGGCCGACGCGCACCCGGTGCTGGAGCCGCCGGCAAACCTGGTGGCGCGGTCGCGGATGCGGCTTGAGGAAGCTCTGGACGCATTGCCCCCCAAGCGCTGGTATGAGCGCTTGACGCAGCGGATGACCAACAATTTTGCCAGCATTCAAGCGGCGCCGGTGGCTGCATGCCTGTTGCTGGTGGTGGGCGCCGGGGCGGGAATCCTGGGCAGCCATGAGTACGTGCAAAGCCACGCAGCGCGTGCGGCCCAAGTCGCGCAGAACCGTGTCCCGGCTCCGCCTGCACCGCCTTCGGCGGAGATCGCCAGTATTTCCAGCATTGTGCGCCAGCCCAACAGCGAGATTGTCGACGTGACGTATAACCAGGTGGTGCCGGAGCACATGCAGGGCTCGCTGGACGACCCGAAGATTCGCGAGCTGCTGATGCTGGCTTCAGAGAACTCCGCTTCGCCGCTGGTGCGGGACGACTCGGTGGGATTGCTGGCGGCCGAATGCCGAGCCGGGCATAGCTGCCAGGCGGCGGGAATTCGCGATGCACTGATGGTGGTATTGCGCTACGACAAGAATTCGGGTGTACGATTGAAGGCTCTGGACGGTTTGGCGCCGTATGTGGCCTCCGACACGCGGGTGCGCGACGCGGCTCTTGAGGCGCTTTTGAACGACTCCGACCCGCACATTCGCACCGAGGCGGTAAATGTTCTGGGGCCGGTAGAAGCCGATACCAGTGTGCGGCAGGTACTGCACACGGTGGCCAATTTCGACCAGAATCCGCATCTCCGGACGGTATCGAAAGAAGTCCTGAGCCGGGTACCGGAGATTCAGTAGGGTTGCTAACGACTCCGGCACATGCATCAAAGTATGCAGGGCAAGGAGTGCAGATCGGAATCAGAGAATAAGAGGGAAGAACATGAAACACTTTTTGAGGCCGTATCACGGTATTGGAATCCTCGTGGTGATGGGGATGGTTGCAGGGGCGCGGTGTGGTCCGGCGCAATCGACGCAGATGGTGGAGCTGCTGCCGGGAACCAGCCCGCTGATTGTGCATTCGGGCCCTCAGGGCTACCTGGGCGCGTATGTAGAGGACGTGGACAGCGACAAGGCGCAAGCGCTCAAGCTGAAGGAATTGCGCGGCGCGGTGATCACGCTCATTGACCACGATGCACCAGCAGGCCAGATTGGGCTGCGCGTGAACGACGTAGTGCTGCAACTGAACGGACAGAACGTGGAGGGCGCCGAGCAGTTGCGGCGGATGCTGCGCGAGATTCCGCCGGGCCGCAAGGTGAGCCTGGAGTTCAGCCGCGACGGGAATCTGCAGACGACTTCAGTCGAGTTGGCGGACCGGCGCGCGATGGAGCACGACGTCTGGAACAAGCTGGGCAACAACGGAGATGTGTTCGTAGCGCAGAATCCTGGGATGGGCGTTCTTGCTGGCAGCGGCGACGGCTCGCTGCCGGGCATGTTCCATATGCCCATCTTCGGCAGCACCTTGAATGTGGGCGCGATGGTTGAGCCGCTGACCGGGCAAATGGCCGAATACCTGGGAGTGCCGAACGGGCTGATGGTCAAGCAAGTGGCCCACAAGAGCGAAGCGGCGACCGCCGGCCTGAAGGCCTTCGACGTGATTCTCAAGGTGGGGAACGACCCGGTGCTTACCCTTTCAGACTGGGATCGGGCGCTGCGCTCGAACCAGGGCAAGCCGGTGCAGGTGACCATTCTGCGCGACAAGAAGCAGCAGACGCTGACCTTGCAGGTGGATTCGAAGCACAAGACGGGCGCGCTGGAGATGGAGGAGCTGTTCCCGGACGGCAATTGCCCGCTGCTGGCGGAGTTGGACGCGAACGCGGGTCAGATTCTTGGCCTCGACGCGCAGGCATTGAAAAACCAGGTGCAGGGATTCGTGAATTCCCAGCAGGCCGACGAGTTGCTCAAGCAGGCTGAGAAGTTTGGCGACAGCTTCAAGGCGGAAGACTTCAAGATCGATCCGAAGCAAATGGATGAGTTGAAGAAGCAGATGGAGGAGTTTCGCAAGGACTTCAAGGCGGAAGATTTCAAGATCGATCCGAAATCGACGGACGAGCTGAAGCAGCAGATGGACGAGTTCCGCAAGAACTTCAAGGGAGACGACTTCAAGATCGACCAGAAGCGGCTGGACGAGTTGAAGAAGCAGATGGAGGAGTTCCGCAAGGACTTCAACCCGATGGATCTGCAGGCCGCTCCGGTCTAGTCTTCGCGAGTTGTGACCTGCGAAGGGCGTTCGCCGCGGCGAACGCCCTTGCCGTTTGTGGGAGAAGGTTCATTATCTCCACAGAAGTGACTCACGGCGCGCCTGCAACTTTCGGCGAACAGACTCGAACTTCGATTCCGGAGTAAACTTGCTGAAACTGTGGCAGCTTTCGGGTGCATGGGGATGCAACCGGTCACAGCGGAGGGCTGGGGATGGAAGCGGAAGACACGATTCAGGTGAACGGTGCGAAGCGTACGATTAAAGCGGAGGCTGCGGACCTGTCGGGGTCGAGCTTTACCGATGTGAATCTCTCCGGCGCGACGTTCAACGATGTGAACCTCGCCGACGCGCGGATTGAGGACGCGAACCTATCCGATTGGAGCGTGCGCAACGCCAAACTCTGCGGGCTCAGGATCGTGAATGCGGACCTGCGCGGCGCGGAGATTGTGGACAGCCTGACGGCGGGCATGACCATCGACGGAATCGCGGTGGAAGATCTGCTGGACGCGTACCGCGCCTTCACAAAGGAAGCGAACTCACGGTAATTGGCCGGTTGGGCCGCCGGTGCCTTCTATTGCGGAGCCGGCAGCCAACAACTGGGCGTCGAATGCGCAATCTCCTGCTCTTCGTCCGTCATATCAATGGAGACGTCGGCAAACAGCGGCGTGCTCAAATAGCGCTCCCCGGTGTCGGGCAGCATGCACAAGATGGTCGAGCCTTGGGTCGCTTCCGCGGCAATGCGCAGCGCTCCCGCGAAGGTAGCGCCGGATGTGATGCCGACGAAAATGCCCTCCTTGCGGGCGAGGTCCTTGCTGCAGCGCAGGGCGTCAGGGCCCGCAATGCGCAGCACCTGGCTAATAACCTTCATGTCGACCGCGTCGCCGGTCAGCTTTCCGATGAAGTCCGGGCTCCAGCCTTGCATCGGGTGCGGCTTCCAGGACGGATGACCCACGGCGGCCGAGCCGTCGGGGTTGCGCTGCTGCTCGACGCCGCTCGAGAGCAAAGGCGCGTCGTCCGGCTCGCAGACAACGATCTTGGTCTCCGGGCGCTGCTTGGCCAATACGCGCGCTACGCCCTTCAGCGTGCCGCCGGTTCCGAATCCGGTGACCCAGTAGTCGAGCCGCTCGCCTTCAAAGTCGCTTAGAATTTCCTGAGCCGTGGTCCGCGAATGCATATCGGCGTTGGCTTCATTTTCGAACTGGCGGGTGTAGAACCACCCATGCGCTTCCGCCAATTCAACGGTTTTGGCTACCATGCCGACGCCGCGGGCTGAAGCGGGCGTGATGATCACCTTCGCTCCCAGAAACCGCATCAGCTTGCGCCGCTCCACGCTGAAGGACTCCGCCATGGTGACCACCAGCGGGTAACCTTTTTGCGCGCACACCATGGCCAGGCCGATGCCGGTATTGCCGCTGGTGGCCTCTACGACGGTTTGGCCCGGCTTGAGTGCGCCGGAGCGTTCCGCATCCTCAATCACGCCCAGGGCGAGGCGGTCTTTGACGGAGCCGAGCGGATTGAAGGCCTCCATTTTGACGAACAGGTTGATGCCCTCGGGCGCAAGCTTGTTGATCCTGATGACAGGCGTGTTGCCGACGGTTTCAAGGATGTTGGCGTATTTCTTGCCCATGGGACTCCTCCGAATGCAAAAGATTTTACGCTACCATGGGTGTGACCCGCTCGGGTTAACTTTCAGTAGGCCCAACCTAAACCTGTTTAACCCCGCCGGCGCTCGGCCTTTCCAGCGCCGTGCGATCCCAATTGCCCAGGGTGGCTCCGGCCTGGTAGGTGCTGCGGCAAAAATCGAGGAGGACGGCGCTGGGTGACTCGGCCTTGCGAACATCCTCATAGGGCAGGAGGAACTCGCCAAGCTGCGTGTTGTACGCGGCGGCATCTGGGCGGACTTTGGCTTCGCTGAATCCCTGCGGCTGCGGCACGGTGTAGGAATAGAAGGCCGCATCGGAGACGCCGGCGTTGCCGGGCCAGAAGCCGACGCTGCTCACCTCGTGCGAGTAGGCTTCGCGGGTCATGGCGTCGGCACCTGGCCGCTCCGGTGCGCGGCGGCCGGAGAAGCGGCTGACCGCGAGGTCCATGCTGCCCCAGAAGAAATGGACGGGGCTGGACTTGCCAATGAATTCGGCCCGGAACTGGTTGAAGACGGAGTCGACGGATGACAGGATGCGCCAGAATTTTTCGGCGGCCTGGGGATCGTAGGATGCGTGGACGGTGTCCTGATCGAAGGGGATGGGATCGGGGATTTCAACGGGCATGCGCCAGATTTTGACTTCGATGCCGGCGGAGCTGAGCATCCGCATGACTTCACGGTAGAAGTCGGCGACGGAGCGTGGGGCGAGCGGGAGGGACTTCAAGAGGCCGTTGCTGGTTTCGAGAACAAGCTGATGGCGGAGGAAGTCGAACAAGAGCTCGAAGGAAATGTCGCCGTAAGGGATGCGGGAGGTGGTCAGGCCGCGGGCCGTGACGTAGAGGGGGACGTTCCACCAGTGGTTGACAAGGGGCGTGAGGGCCAGGCGGACTTTGCCGACGATCTGACTCCACATGTGCAGGGTGGCGCGGGTGTCCTGCCATGAGTCCAGAGGGAGCGAGGGCCAGCATTCGGGGAGGTCGACTGCGTTCGCCATGGCGGAATTCTACACTGTTCGATTGTGCTGGGGATGGGCGCAACGGCTGAGGATTATTTCACGCCTTTTGCGGGGTCCCAGACGCCTTGGAGTTTGCGCACGTAGAGAATCTGGCCGATGTGGTACGCGTTGTGCGCGCCTACGTGGGCAATCAGCGAGGCATTCGCGGCCAGTTTCTGGTCGTCGGCGGTTTCAACGGCCTTGTCCCAGTCGGTGAGCACCTGGTTGAGCTTCTTTACCAGGTCGTCCCATTGCGCGGGGGTGAAGTTGTCGAAGGTCTCGTTGTTGTTACCGTCGAAGGTCGGGAGCTTCTCGCCACGGAAGTCGGCCAGCTCGCGGGTGTTCCAGTACCAGAGATGATAGGCGAGCTGGCCTACGGAGTGGTTGCCCTTGCCCGGAGACCACCGGGCCTGGTCGGCGGTGAGGCCGGCGACGGCGATGCTGGCGGGGACGAACCAGTCTTCCACGTCGTGGGTGTCGTGGAGTTGCTCCAGCAGGACGCCGCGCAGGGTGGTGGGGGGCTTGGGGGCTTGCGCGGAGGCGGTCGCGGAAGCGGCGAAGAGAGCGGCGAGGGCGAGGAGGATTGCCAGTTTTTTCATGGGCGGGACCTCGGGGAGTTGCAGGGATTATAGCGGTTGGATGCTTGGGCGTGCGGGAAGTGAGCGGGGCGGCGGCCGGGTTGGTCAAGTTGTCGAACTCCCAAGTCCCGAATTCGAAATATGGGGCACCTGGCATCAGCGATATTCCGACTAACTTAATGGAGGCGGAACGGCGAGCCGGGTCGGGGAAATAACGGACGTGCGGGACGCAGAGGCAAGGCGCAGCTTGGCGGGCTTGGTGACGGCGGGGACGGGGACGAAGAGGACGCATACCGCGCGGTGCATTTGGAGTTCGCTCCGGGCGCGCTCCATCTCCACAACGTCGTAGGCAACAAATCTATCGCTTACGGTGCAATACAAAGAAGAACGCGCCCGGATGCACTCGGTGTTCCAACCCTCGAATGTTCGTTCCAGACGCTTACAGACTGGGCAACCCATCACTTCCCCCTCCGGCCCTTTGGCCAGACATGCAGTATTTGAGACAGGGGTGCATCAGCGCGACGCGGTTGGACGTTCGGCGATTTGAATCTCAGCGCGGAGCCAGTCCTGGGTGTCGTTGCCGGGTTCGCTGCCGCGGCTTTCATAGATCTGGAACGCCCGATCCCTGATCATGTCGCGCGTAACGCAGAGTTCCGGCGCTGCCGACTTGCTGGCAGGCGAGGTTTTGACTTTTGACTGCTTTTGAACCTTGGAAACTATCATTAGAAACCCTCTCGGAAATCAAGGGCTAAGAGATAAGTTACTTCAGAGAAACTGCCTTAGTTCAGAGAACCTGAAAGGGGAGATATGTAACTCAACCCTGACTTAAGGTTATTCTCATTGATCGCGAGAGTCAAACGCTGGTTGGAGAAGGCAGCGGGTCAGTTTGAATGTTGTCTTAGGAATTTGAATTGAACTCGCAGTATCAAAACGGCTCCGATCGCGGCAAGCACCACAAAAAGGTCGGTTACTCTGTTTGGCGGCATGTGCCAATGAAACAGTGCCCAGGCGCCCCAGCTCAAAATCAGGGCCGCTCCGATCCAATTTTCGAGACGAAGAACGCGATCAGTTTCCATGCTCGATATTCTCATGACAGGAGCAGCCGCGCGATCCCATCCTTCACAGATACGTGAAGGATGGGAAACACATGCATCAATAGGGCTGAGATGCTCCGGCTGGTTTGGGGTTCTTGCGGTCGTACTTGGCTAGCTTGACCTTTGTGGCGAGGCCGAGCTTGGAGAGCAGCCAGATGCCGTAATAGTTTGGATCAACCTCGTACCAGGTCTGGCCGTGCTTGGCGGAAACAGGATGCGCGTGGTGGTTGTTGTGCCAGCCCTCGCCGCCACTGACCAGGGCGACCCACCAGTTGTTGCGCGAGTCGTCTTTGGTTTCAAAACGCCGGCTGCCCCACATGTGTGTGGCCGAGTTCACCAGCCAAGTGGCGTGAAGGCCGAGCGTTACACGCAGGAAAGCCCCCCACAATAGCCAGCCAATGGCGCCTGTCCACCCTCCCACGAGCCATCCCACCGCAAACAAGACCACGCCGCTCGCTACCAGCGGAATCCAATGATACTTGCTCAGCCAGACGTGGAAGCGGTCGCGGCCCAGGTCGGGAGAATAGCGGTTGAGAAAGTCCGATTGCGCATGCAGCGAATTGCCGAAGAGAAGCCAGCCTGTGTGTGCCCACCATCCGCCCTCGCGGGGGGTGTGCGGGTCGCCGTCATGGTCGCTGTTTTGGTGGTGCACACGGTGAGTCGACACCCAGAACATGGGACCGCCCTCAAGCGCCAGCGTGGCGCAAATGGCCATCACGTACTCAAGCCATTTGGGAACCTGGTAGCCGCGGTGGGTGAGCAAACGGTGATAGCACATGCCGATACCCACATTGATGGCGACTACATAGAGAGCGAGCATCACCAGGAGACGCGGCCAAGTGAAGAAGAAGAGCGCTGCAACCGCGCCCACATGAAAGGCTGCGACCACGGAGAGCGTCAACCAATTAATTCCCTCGCCGATGAACACAGCGCGGCCCATCTTGATTTCCGACCTTGCGGGAGCCGCATGAACTTGAGCCGGAGCGGGGGGGGCCTCAGGAGATGCGGGAATTGGCAGGGTGATTCCTTCAGTTGTGACGGCGGGCGCGGCGGGGGCGGTTAACACAGAAGCCATTCGATGGGACATCCTCAGAGAGTGGCGACATGCCCACTCTAATCCCATTGTATAGGACTTAGTACATAAGGCCGCCATTGCACGAGGGTGTTATTCATCGAGCGGTGTTTATTCCGACAAAAAGTGTCCAATATTGGTCACTTTTTGTCGAGATTGCGAAGCGCAGCTCTCTTTTCCATCCTCACGCAAGGGAGAATCTTCGAAGCCTGAATAGCTGATTTCTATTCGCTGCTCGACGCTCCAAATTGGCCGCCTCCGGTGACGAACAACTGCTCCGCCTGGCCGCGCAGCACGCGGTAAAGGGCAAACTGCCGCTGCGTGTTGCCGCGCAGTTCGAAGAGAAGCTCGCCGCGATTGTCGGCCAGCGCGTCGACCGCATCCACCAGGCGCATGCGCGGCTTATCGTCCAGGTGCGCACCATCGGTCACGTTTTTCTTGAGCACCAGCAGGTTGCCGTAGAGGTCGGGCTGCGCAATCAGCGTGACATACTTTTGCTGCGCAGGCGGGCCTTCGGTATGAGCGCTCAACACCAGCGTGGCGCCGGAACCGTAGGACAGCTCGAACACGCGAAACTCTTCGCCTTCGAGCGTTGCCGGTGGCGCCGGCAACGCAGGCTTAGCCGTCTTCCTGGTGGTGGATGCCCGCTTCGGTGCTGGGGCGGCTGGAGGGGGATTCAGGCCCAGCGCGTCGCGGGCCTTATCTTCCATCTGCGCCTTCATCTTCGCCTCATCGTCGGCGCTGGACCAGGAGAAGTCCCACGGGTGCGCCGGATGGGTCTTGGCGTCCGAGACGGCCACGGCCTGTTGCAGATCCGGCGGGAAACCAACCAGTGTGGGCGCAACCTCGACGGCGTCGGCGCTGGACTTGCCACGCTTGAGCCGCGACCGGTCAGGATCGGTGTCGCCGGGCACGGAATCGATTGCAGGCACGTCGGCAGTCTCCGCTTTCTTGCTCCTGTGCAGCGTCGGGCGGTCGGGATCCGAAGAGGAATTGGACGCTGTATCGACTGTCGCAGGATTGGTGTTGCCCGCGCTGTCGCTTGAGTCCTTGTTATCGCTGGTGCTCTTCTTGTGCAGCACCGGACGGTCGGGGTCGCTAGGCGCCGTCTCCGCGCCCGCATCCGATCCGCTTCCCGATTTGCTGCTGCCTGAACTTGGCGAAGCCGCGTCGTCGGCATGATGCTTGCGGTGCAGAACTGGAGTCTCGCTCCCGGTGTCATCGTCATCCAGGCGGGTTTTCGCCAGTTCCTTCGCGGTCGGCTTGCGCGGCGCGGAGGGCATTGGCTTCCACGATCCCAGGCCTACCCACGAACCAAACTGCTGACCGGCGTTCTTGATGTCGAACAGGCCCGTCGGCTTGCCGTCCTCCTCCAACTGGTACTCCACCTCGGGAGCGACGGCCAGCGGTTCGGGACGGGCCAGATAGATGCCGCCGTCCTGCAACGCGCCGCCGTCCAGTACGGAGACGGGAACCAGGCGGCTGGCCTTGGGACTGGACAGGTCACCGGTCCACTCCAGCACCGCGATGGAGCGCAACTCGGGGGCGCTCTTGTCCGGTTTGGCCACCGTGCCTACATATTGCGCAGCCGCCGGAAGAACGGCCAGCAAGGCTGCCGCGCCCACAACCATTCGTCCCATCAACAACCTATCTGTCTTGCACAATGACATCTGCCGCCCACCTCGGGAATAATCGAACCTGACGGCCCGTCGGGGCCATACCTTTAAGATGCGAGGGATCTCCATGGAACTCAACCAGAAAGTCGCCGACTTTACCCTGCAGACCGACGAGGACAAGACGGCCAGCCTTTCAGGCTATGCCGGCAAACCCGTCATACTCTTCTTTTACCCCAGAGCGGACACTCCTGGCTGCACCATTGAGGCTTGCGGCTTCCGGGATACCTTCAAGAAGCTGCAGGCAGCCGGCGCCGTGGTTCTGGGCATCTCTCGCGACACGCCCAAGGCCCAGGCCAAGTTCCGCGCCAAATACGACCTGCCGTACACACTCCTTGCTGATGTAGACGAGAAAGTTTGCAATCAGTTTGGCGTGATGAAGGAAAAGAACATGTATGGCAAGAAAGTGTGGGGCATTGATCGGACCACATTTGTGATTGGCCCCGACCAGACGCTTCTGCACGTTTTCCCGAAAGTCACGCCCGAAGGCCACGCCGAAGAGGTGCTGGCGCTGATCAAGGAATGGAAAAAAGCGCACAAGTAGGCAGCGCGGGGATCCCACCCTTCGAGGTCGCCGCGGCGACAACGCTCGAAGGATGGGGCACGGAGCTTCCAGGCGGAGCTTCCACAAAAAGCCCGTGCCCCATCGGGGTATCCTTTGGGTCGCGCCTTCTTTTCGGCGAATGGGCGGGAAACCACGAACCCCAACCACAATGCCATTGATGCGGAGCAAACCTTGACCAGCCCCAAGCGCATTCCCGGCCACCCGATCCCCCGTGCCTTCTTTGAGGCCCCGCCGGAGTTCGTGGCACCGCGGCTGCTTGGCAAACTGCTCGTTCATCGGATCGAAGATGAGAACGGTACGAAGTTCCTCGCTGGCCGCATCGTCGAGGTTGAAGCGTATCTCGGCCCGCACAACGACCCGCCCGATCCGGCAGCCCACTCCCATCGAGGGCCAACAGCGCGCAATCAGGTTCTTTTCGGCCCCGCCGGATTCTCCTATGTCTACAGCATTTATGGCCGCTATTTCTGCGCCAACGTCTCCTGCGAGGTCGAAGGCCGGGGCGGCGGCGTGCTCTTCCGCGCCTTGGAGCCGGTTTCAGGCGCCGCCCAAATGGCCAGGAATCGCGGCCTGCAACCCGGTGCGCCGGACAGGCTGTTGACTTCCGGACCGAGCCGCCTTTGCCAGGCTCTCGGATTGACCCGGCTGGCCCACAATGGCCTCGATCTGCTCGATTCCGACTCGCCGCTCCAGATCCGCGACGACGGCTGCCCCGCAATCGACCCCCTGATCACCGCCCGCATCGGCATTCGCCATGCCGTCGACTTGCCGCTGCGCTTCTCACTTCCCGGCCACGCCTGTGTCTCCGGCCCAAAGAGCATGAGATAGTATTTGGCGCGGGGAGAGGCATTCGCGAGAGATCAGGAAACCTCCGCGAACATCTCCCGTCTCATCCTTTGAGGTGAGGCAGTTCCGCCGCCTGGCGGGTATGCTTCGGTTGGAAAGCTCCGATTAAGTTCGAATGCCGCGCCAGCCTTCCCTCAGGGGCTAAAGCCCTGGCCTATTTTGCTGCACTTGCGGCACGGCTGAACAGGCTGCGGAAAAAGGCTCTTGGAAGAGTCGACGCATTCAGAGCACACCGCAGGGGCTAAAGCCCGACGTCGATTCGGTTGCATTTGCGGCACGACTGAAGTCATGCCCTGATACAAAACTCCCAAAAATCTTCGTCAGCGAGGGTTTTTCCGCAGCCTGTGAAGGCGTTCCCTTTCAAAACATCGACTTGTTCAGAGGCTCGCTAGACTGAAAACTTCAGCCACGCCTTCAGCAAGAATTTAAACTGACTCAAGGAATCTAGCGTCCATCAGAACAAAATCTCAATCGCCCCAGGAGACTTCCGGCTTGAAAACCTCTTCCCTTACGCTGCCTGCCGCTGCGGTTGCCTTAGTAGCCGCCGCGGTTTTTACCGTTTCCACCATTGCGCAGGCTCCGCCGTCCGCCCCGGCGCAACAGTCCCCGGCCGGCGGACCGCCGCCGCGCGTCTATCCAGAGCCCACCAACCTCAAGGTGCTGCCCAAGAACCTGACCGGGCAGCAAGTACGCGACATCATGGAAAAGTGGGAAGGCTCGCTGGGGGCACATTGCAGCACCTGCCACACAGCGGACCCCAAGAACATCGGGCCCAACGGACGCCCACGGCTCAATTTCGCCGACGACTCAAAAGAAGAGAAGCAGACAGCGCGGCTGATGTACACCATGACCGAGGCCATCAACGTGGATTACGTTTCCAAGGTTCCGAATTCCGATGAGCCCGTCACCTGCGGCACCTGCCATCGCGGACACCTGGGGCCGGAGCCGTTCGTCATCCCGCCCGACGATCACGACGGCCCGCGCCCGCCGCAAGGCCAGCCTCCGGCCGGCGCAACGCCGACCCAGCCGCACTAAGTCCTAGCCGGGCGGCCAGGTCATTTCCCTTCCGCCGAGCAGATGCAGGTGGAGATGGTCGACGGTCTGGCCGCCGTCTTCACCCGAATTCACAACGATGCGGTAACCCTTGGCCAGGCCCTTGTTCCGAGCGATCTCCGCAGCCGCCCAGAGCAGATGGCCAAGCAGGGGGCGCTGGATTTCATTCGCATCGATCATGGACGAAATGTGCTGGCGGGGAATGATGAGGATGTGAACCGGAGCCTTGGGATGGATGTCGGCGAAGGCGTAGCTCAGTTCATCCTGGTAGACAGGCGTGGACGGAATTGTGCCTTCGGCAATTTTGCAAAACAGGCAGCTCATAGCGAACCCAGTGTACAGCTTGCTAACAGGTAGCGGTGCGGCTCAGGCGCTGGGTGTCGGCTTCCACAGGCCCACGACATTGCCTTCAATGTCAGCGAACCAGGCAAAGGTTCCCGCGGGAATCTGCACCGGCGGGACAATCGTCTTTCCGCCCTCCGCCTCGACTTTTTGGAGCGACCCGGCCACGTCGTCGGTTTCGATGTAGACGTGGGTGAACTGGTGCGGCTCGTGACCCAGGGAGGCAATGTGGCCAGGGATGCCCGACGCGGAGCCGGTTTCGATCAGGCCCATGGGGCCGGCATCGATGGACCAGCCGAAGACGCTGCGGTAGAAGTTGCTGGTCTTTTCCTTGTCCTGGCAGCCGATTTCAAAGTGAACAACGGGATGCGGCATGATGGATTCCTTTCTCCGGGGAATGGAACCAGTATGCGGGTCTGCGCTCGCGGGGTCAATGGTGAATTATCCAGCTGGTTTGCCGAATGGTGAATTTTCTTCTTGACATAATGTACTAGTCTTATAGTACATTGATTACGCGATGAGTACAGTCCCAAAAGCGAATGGCTTCCGCTTCCTGCTTGACCTGCACAGCGGCATGCCCGTGTACCGCCAGATCATGGACCAGGTGCGCGGGGGCATTGCCTCCGGCGCGCTGGCTGCCGGGTATCAACTGCCCACCGTGCGCCAGTTGGCAGTGGATCTGGAAATCAATCCGAATACCGTGGTGCGGGCCTATCGCGAGCTGGAATTCGGCGGATTGCTGGAGACCCACCAGGGCACGGGCACGTTTATCAGCGCACAGAAGATGAAGCGGGCCGATGCGCAGCGCGAAAAGCAGTTGGCGCAGATTGTTGCCGATTGCGTTTCGCGCGCGGGAGCGGCAGGCTTCACGGTGGATGAACTGATCGAAGAGTTGCGCGGCCTGGCTTCGGAGCCGGCGCGAAGGAGATGAACGATGAGAACGAAAATGGAAATGGTTCCGTTGAATCGCGTGGCGGTGACGGCGTTTCTGGTGTGCTTCCTCACAGGATTCCTGCTTGCCGCGTGGATCAAGAACCCGTTGCCGCTGTTTGCGGGCATCCTGCTGGGCCTTTACCTGCTGTTCGCCATCAAGGTGGTGCAGCAATGGGAAAAGGTGGCGCTGCTGCGCCTGGGACGCTACGTGGGGTTGCGCGGGCCGGGATGGTTTCACGTGGTTCCCGTCATCGAGACCGTCAGCCACTACATCGATCAGCGGGTGCGCGTGCACAGCGTCACGGCGGAGTCGACGCTGACCCGTGACACGGTTCCCGTGAACGTGGACGCGATCGTGTTCTGGATGGTGTGGAACGCGGAGAAGGCAATTCTTGAAGTGGAAAACTTTACCGAGGCCGTCAACCTGAGCGCGCAGACGGCGCTGCGCGAGTCGATTGGACGCCATGAACTGGCACAGATGATTACCGAGCGCGAGGTGATGGGCCGGCAGTTGCAGCAAATCCTGGATGAGAAGACCAACCCTTGGGGCATCACCGTGCAGTCGGTGGAGATTCGCGACGTGCGCATTCCGCAGAGTCTTGAAGATGCCATGTCGCAACAGGCGCAGGCCGAGCGCGAGCGCCAGGCCCGCGTGATCCTGGGCCACGCCGAGGTGCAGGTGTCAGAGCAGTTTGCCGAAGCCTCGCGGGTCTACAACGACAACCCCGGCGCGCTGCATCTGCGCGCCATGAACATGCTCTACGAGGCGATCAAGGAAAGAGGCTCAATGGTGA
This sequence comes from Occallatibacter sp., assembly GCA_050013495.1. GTDB lineage: Bacteria > Acidobacteriota > Terriglobia > Terriglobales > Acidobacteriaceae > Telmatobacter. Next base: position 22,840 of record JBEKFD010000026.1, read on the forward strand.
TTGTGCCGTCGTCGGCTGTGGAGACGATGGGCCTGGGTGGAACGCTGGCGACGGCCGCAATTGGGAAACAGCACGGCGCTTAGGGCGCAGAAGGAGGGAGAGATGAGAAGCAGAATCGTAGTGTGTGCGTTGATGGCCATGTTTGCAACGGCCGTTCTGGCGCAGACGAAGGTGACAAACGCGACAACCGTCAATTCGCCGCTTGAAGGCGTGTGGCGCGCGGACCAGGGAGGATTGCCCTCCATCGAGCTAACCCTCACGGGCGAACCCGGAAGTTTGTCCGGCGCGGTGCTGTTCTACTTCCACCATCGCGATTCGGTTGACCAGCCATGGACCGCGTCGCCAGGATTAGCGGAGCCTCTCTTCAATCCGAAGTTCAACGGCACGACACTGACGTTCCAGGTAAGCCATCGCCGTGCCCATCCGCCGAAGAGCTTGAACGATGCTCCGGTCGCTTTCCGCTTCAGACTGATCGGCGCGGACAAGGCCGCGCTTGTGATTGAGAACGAGCCCGCCCAAGACGAAGCGCGATTGGTGCTCGTGAGGAGCGACTACTAAAACTGGAAGCGCACCGGCGCCGGCTCACAGCGAGTGTGAAAATGCGCCGGTGTGTTCTAAATTAATTTGACCCGGAAGAAAGATTATGCTGAACTGAATCCACCTGCAGTCACTTTCCCCACAACCCAGTTACAAAAACTCGGCAAACACCTTGCCAAGCGCGCACGCATTCTGACCTTCGCTTCCGTTCCATCCTCAGGTCAAAGGGATCTCCCCAACCCCGTCTCAGGAGGACAAGCATGATCACGCAAGACAACATATCCGCCAACACACCCATGGGCGGCGCGTTGGTTGCCGGCGGCGCAACCTTTCGCGTCTGGGCTCCGCGCGCTACGGCGGTCTACCTGAATGGTACGTTTGGCGGCCAGCGCTTCAACACCCAGACGCCCGACCGCCTGCTGGTCAATAACGGCACCGGCTACTGGACTGGATTCCAGGCCGGCGCACAGGAGGGTGACCTCTACCAGATCTACGTCACCGGCACCGGCTCCTCCGGCAACAAGCGCGACCCCTACGCGCGCGAGCTTGCGATGGACGCGCCGTTCCCCGCGAGCAGCAGCATTCTGCGCAACGCCAATGCGTACCCATGGCACGACGCGAGCTTTGTCACCCCCGACTTCAGCAACATGATCGTCTACCAGATCCATATTGGCACGTATGCCATCAGTACGCCGGGTGTGGCTGCAACGTTTCTGGATGTGATTGGAAAGATTCCTTACCTCGTGAGCCTGGGAATCAACGTGCTTCAACCGCTGCCCGTCGACGAGATGGAAGACAACCCGAACATGGGCTACAGCGGCGCGGATTTGTTCTCGCCGGATTTTCCCTACGTGGTCACCGATCCAACAGCGCTTGCCGGATACGTGACTGCGATCAACGGCCTGCTTCAGGACAAAGGCCAGGCGCCCATCGCCGCCGCCGACATCCAATCGGGCCACGCGCAGTTGCAGTGCCTGGTCGACCTGTGCCACGTTTATGGAATCGCCGTGACGTTTGACGTGGTATATAACCACGCCGGCGAATTCAGCATCGACAACGTGCTCGATGACAATTGCATTTATTACTTCGATCGCATGCCCGATGTCAACAATAACAACGACAGCCTGTATTTTACCGACCAGGATCGCGGCACCGGCGGCCTGTCGTTTGCGTTGTGGAACAATGGCGTGAGCCAGTTCCTCATCGACAATGCGGCCTATTACCTGAATGAACTTCATGCCGATGGATTCCGCTACGACGAGATCAGCTCTCTGCTTTCGATGAACAAGGATTCGGGCTGGACGTTCTGCTGCAACTTGACGGATACGCTGCGCTACATCCACCCGCGCCTGCTGCAAAATGCGGAGTACTGGCCGGGCGAATTCGGCGATTATCCCCAGCCGTGGACCTCGATTGTCACCCCGGTTGCAAGCGGCGGAGCCGGCTTCGATGTTGTCCAGCACGATGCGCTGCGCGCCGCTGTGCGAGGAGTTCTGCAGTCAGCCGCAGCCGGGCAACAGGCCGCGGTAAGCATGGAAAGGCTGGCCGCGGGGTTGTATCCTTCCGGCTTCAGCCATGGCTGGCAGGCCGTGACCTGCGTTGAAAACCACGACAGGGTTTATGTTGGCCGCGATCCGCGCATTCCCGCGCTCTCCGATTCATCGAATCATCGCTCCTGGTACGCGCGCAGCCGCTCGCGTTTTGCCACGGGAATGCTGCTCACCGCGCCGGGCATTCCGCAGCTATTCATGGGGCAGGAGTTTCTTGAAGACAAGCAGTGGAATGAGGTTCCCAGCGGGGCTGACCTCATCTGGTGGGGCGGCCTCGCTGCCGGCGCCGATGCGGCCATGGTGAATCACCTGCGCTTTACGCAGGACCTGATCCGCCTGCGCTGGAACCAGCCGGCCCTGCGCGGCGACAACGTGAACGCATTTCACATTCACGACTCAAATCGCGTGATCGCGTTCCAGCGCTGGCTGGAAGGCGCCGGGCAGGATGTGATTGTGGTGGCCACGCTGGCCGAGGCTACCTGGTACAACTATGCGATTGGCTTTCCCTACGGAGGCCAATGGAACGAGGTGTTCAACAGCGATGTCTACGACAACTGGGTAAACCCGATCGTAGCCGGCAATGGCGGCGGTATCGATGCCTCCGGGCCGCCGATGCATGGCTTCCCTGCTTCGGCTGCTATCACCATTCCCGCCAACGGGTTTGTTGTTTTTGCGCAGGCCTGAACCCTCAACTGGTGTGGTCGAGAATGATCTTCCAGCCCTGCGGGCCTTTGCGCCAGACCAGCGAGAAGATGCCGTCGTCTTTTTTGGCTTCGCCGTGCGTGGCGCGCTGCAGGTGAAAGGAGCCGGTGACAACGGCGTATTCAACCAGGCCGCTGGAGTTGGGAAGCAGGCGGATGTCGAGGTCGGCGAAGGTGAGCTTTCCCATCTGTTCGGCGGTAGTGTAGGACTGCTTGTAGCGCTCCAGGATGGGGCCGTAGCCCTTGCGCAGCTTGGCGCCGATGAAGGTAGTTTCGGGCGAGTTCTCGTAGGTCTGCATGAAGGAGGGAATGTCGGCGCGATTCCAGGCGTCGGCCTGGGCGGCGATGGCGGCCTCGATCGCCTTTTGATCGGCTTGGCTGCTGGGGGACTGGCCCTCGACAGCTACTCCCGCAAGGATCAGTAAAAGGCAGAGAAATATTCTTCTCATCGGTTCACCTCCGTGTGAATCAATTCGTTTTTTCCAATTTGGGCCGGGGTCCAAATGGAGACCAGTATCTCAAGGTTCCATCAAGAGTGATCCAAACTGCTCATAGCACTCAAGGAATCATCGGCCAGAATCGTAGTCAACAAACGGCTCTTTCCTGAACGAAGGGTCACTACGGAAGCACATGCCGCTCAACCGGCAAGAGTACCAAAAGGAGATTCGAATGGCTAGTTTTGATATGAATCATGACCGAGAGCATGATACCGTGCACGCCCGGATAGCCGAACTCCATAACCATGCGGCGTACGAACATTCGGCTGCCAACTACCTGAAGAAGGAGGGAGAGAACGAGATAGCCCATGAGTTTGCAACCAGGGCGTGCAGGCATTCCATGGAAGCCGCCGAACTCGCAAGGCAGGCCCTGGGGTGGGAGGAAGGCGTTCAGGGAATGATGACTGCGGCGGCTGACTAGCGTAAAGACCACTCCCCAAGCCGCGCCCCATCGCCCTGCCGGCGGCGCGAAATGCTTTCGGGTTCAGCTTACAATGACAGCATGACAGCCGCCGCTGCCCCTTCTCCCTTTCGTGTGGTTCATACGGTCTGCTCGCATGACTGCCCCGATTCCTGCGGCGTGCTGGTTACAGTGAACAGCGAGGGCCGCGCGATCAAGGTGGCGGGTGATCCGGCGCATCCGGTAACGCAGGGGTTTCTGTGCGGGAAGGTGGCCAAGTACCTTGACCGGGTGTATGCGCCGTCAAGGATCTTGTATCCGCTAAAGCGGAAGCCTGGTGTGGCCAAGGGGCCGCTGGAGCGCGGCCGCGAGCACGAGGCCTTTGAGCGGGTGAGCTGGGATGAAGCGTTGGAGGCGATTGCGGCGCGGCTCAAAAGCGTGGCGGAGGAGTTTGGCCCGGAGTCAATTCTGCCTTACAGCTATGCGGGAACAATTGGCGTGCTGGGCTATGGGTCAATGGACCGGCGATTCTTTCACCGGCTGGGCGCGAGCCAGTTGGACCGGACCATCTGCTCTGAGGCCGGCGGCGAGGCCTGGAAGCTGGTGTATGGGAAAAAGCTGGGGACGCCGACGGAGGATTTCCGGCTGGCCAAGCTGGTGCTGGCGTGGGGCGCGAATATCCATGGGAACAATGTGCATCTTTGGCCGATGGTGGAGCAGGCGCGGAGAAATGGCGCGCGGCTGATCGTGATCGACCCCTATCGCACCCGGACGGCGGCGCTGGCGGACTGGCATATTGCCATCCGGCCCGGTACGGATGGGGCGCTGGCGCTGGGGCTGATGCACGTGATTCTGAACGAAGGTCTGGAAGACCGCGCGTATATCGACGCGATGACGCATGGCTTTGACCTCCTGGCGGAGCGGGCGCGCGAGTATCCGCCGGAGCGCGTGGCGGCGTGGACAGGAATGACGGCGGCGGAGATTGAGCGCCTGGCGCGGGAGTACGCGACCACCCGTCCTTCTGCGCTGCGGCTGAACTACGGAGTGCAGCGCACTGAAAACGGCGGGACGGCGGTGCGGGCCATTGCCATGCTGCCTGCGCTGACAGGGGCCTGGAAGTATCGCGGCGGGGGCGGAGTGCTCTCCACTTCGGGCGCGTTCCAGTGGGATAAAGAGGCGCTCGAGCGGCCGGATCTGGCGCTGGCTTCGCCGCTGAAGCGTTTGGCGCGCGTGGTGAACATGTGTGAACTCGGCAGCGCCCTGACGGATGAGGGACTAGGGACCGAGGGACTAGGGACTGAGGGACTAGGGACTAACGGAGTCTCCCCGGTGAAGGCGCTGTTTGTCTACAACTCGAACCCCGGAGCAGTTGCGCCGAATCAGAATGCGGTGAGGCGTGGGATGGCGCGGGCGGACCTGTTTACGGTAGTGCATGAGCTGTTCTTTACCGATACGACCGATTATGCGGACTACATTTTGCCGGCGACGACATTTCTGGAGCATACCGACGTGCAGGGAGCATACGGGCACTACTTTCTGCAGCTCTCGCAGCAGGCCATTGAGCCGCCAGGGGAGGCGCGACCCAACGTGTGGCTGTTTGCCGAGCTGGCGCGCAGGATGGGCTTCGAGGAGGAGTGCTTCCGCGATTCGGAGATGGATTTGATTGGGCAGGCGCTGGGGATCGGAGTGGACGGGCACTCCACCCGGCCGGACATGGAGCACATTACGCTCGCGGACCTGCGCGAGCAGGGGCACATCCCGCTCGCCTTTCATCGCCAGCCGGAGGCACTGCCCTTTCAGCCCTACCTCTCCGGGCCGGTGCCGACGCCGACGGGGAAGATCGAGTTTTATTCGGAAAAGCTGGCGGCGCAGGGGCTGGATGGGCTCCCTGCCTTTATTCCGCCTGTGGAGTCACGTTGGGGTAAGGCTGCGGAGCAGTTCCCACTGGAGTTTTTGAGCCGCAAGGCAGACAACTACATGAACTCGACCTTCGCCAACCTGGACGGGCACCGCAAAATGGAAGCGCGCACCAGCCAGCGGCTGGAGATGCATCCCACCGACGCGGCAGCACGCGGAATCGGGGATGGGGAGGCCGTGCGGGTTTGGAACGATCGCGGAACGCTTAAGCTGACGGCGATGTTCAACGCGAGCCTGCCCGCAGGCGTGGTAGCCGGCAAGCTGGATTGGGCCAAGCTGAGCGCCGATGGGGAGAATGTGAACGCGCTCACCAGCGAGCGGCTGACGGATATCGGGGCGGGAGCTACGTTCTATTCGACTCTGGTGGAAGTGGAGAAGGCAGGGATTAGGGATTAGGGGTTAGGGGTTAGGGACCAGGGGTTCGCTTTTAGCTCGTTGAGGTCCGTTGGCATGATCCGGCGTCGATTTGAAATTGGCCTTGGGCGCCGGGTCGGGTGTAAATGGCCTTCGATTTTCGCACCGCAAAATAAGCAATACAAACGATTGTTCCTGCGCGTAGAATGTGCCGTCGGCTGGAGTGCGGTTGTGCTGCGCGGCGCAAATTCTTGCTTTCGTCCCCTGACGCCCTGCGGGCTCGACCGGGAAAGGTACCTCAAGAATATGACTTGGACATCTGTTTTGATTGTCGTCGCTTTGCTGGCGATCCTCCTGCTGTTGAAGAGCGGCGGACAGATTTCGACAAGAGACGCCCGGGATTATTTGCGCACCGGAGCGGTGGTCATCGATGTGCGCAGCGCGGGGGAGTTTACGGCCGGGCATTTGGCGAAGGCGGTGAACATCCCCTTGAGTGAGATTGAAACGGTGATTGCGCGCAAGGTGAAAGACAAGAACCAGGTACTGCTGCTGCATTGCATGAGCGGCACGCGCAGCGGCGAGGCGCGGCGGAAGCTGAAAGCGCTGGGCTATACGAACTCGTTCAACCTCGGCTCGTATGGTCGCGCGGCGGGAATCTTGAACGGCAGGTAGGCTGAGAGGGGCATGGAGGCTGGAATCGGCTTTACGCTGCGGCTGGCGACGGAGGAAGACATTCCGGCGCTCGACGAGCTGATTGAAGCGTCGGTTCGCGGGTTGCAGGCAGGCGATTATACGCAGGCGCAGATTGAAGGCGCGCTGGGAACGGTGCTAGGCCTGGATACGCAGTTGATCCGCGATGGGACGTATTTTGTGGCCGAGGCGGTGGGGGGAGAAGAGAAACATACCTCAGGGGCTGAAGCCCCGCTTCCTTCTGCTGAACCGAATGTCTGGGCTGAAGCCCTGACCTACCGCCCAACGCTCGCGGGTTGCGGCGGGTGGTCCAAGCGGAAGACGCTCTTTGGAGCCGATCGCGGGCCGGGCCGGGAGCCGGAACTGCTGGACCCGGCGAACGATGCCGCCAAGGTGCGCGCGATTTTTGTGCATCCGGATTTTGCGCGCCGGGGATTGGGAACGCTTATTTTGGCGCGGGTGGAGGCTGAGGCTCGGGCAGCCGGGTTCCGGCGCTATGAGATGGGGTCAACGCTGACCGGAGTGCCGCTCTATCGTTTGAAGGGCTATATCGGGGTGGAGCGCATCGAGGTTCTACTCCCCAATGGCGAGGCGCTGCCGGTGGTGAAGATGGTGAAGGACGCGGACTGAGTTTCTACGGAGCTTTGAGCTCCAGGAAAAGCGCCTGCAGATCCATCTGGTTCCATCCTTCCATGATCTGGTCTCCGTTGACGACGAGGAAGGACGAGCCGGTCAACACTCCTTTTTTTCCGCTTGCAGGGAATCCAAGCTGATCGCCGAGATGCGTCATCGTGGCCTTCCATCGAATGGCGACCACGTCGCCTTCAGCGATAACCTGCTCAACGTCGATGTGAATGTCAGGGAACGCAGCGCAGAAAGTGCGGTGAGCCTCTTTGAAAGCTTCGGGACCTTCGAGGACACCGTCCGGACCAACAAATCCGTATGCCTTTCCATGCGGGTAAAACATCCGGTCGATGGCTTCTTCACTCTTCTGGTTCCAGACTTGCTCGAACCATTGCCGCGCGAGTTGTTTGTTTGCTTCAGACATGGCGGCAAGGATACCTCGCATTCATTGCCTGTATCAAGCGAATTCCGCGTGGGGCCGGAACGCAGGGGCCGCGTTTAGAGCACCCGGAAAGCGTTTGGTCACGCGTGGTCGAGATATAGGGAACGATCGAATCGCCAGAATCTCGGCTCAGGATGATAGCTCGGTTTGATTCTCACCAGCCGGCGATTTCGGTAAAAGGATACGTTCGACCAAGGGGCCGCAGTTCCAGAAGAGAAGCGCGAAGAGCATCAACCCGGCAACGCGGGCGAACAGGAGGGCGATACCTACCCGGTCATAGCTTTGGAAGTAGAAGTCCTGGGACGTGGCAGCCGAACGGCTGATCCGGTCGGTGTAGTGATGGAGAGACACGAGCCGGTCGGGCAGGGTGGCGGCCTCAATGAATGCGGTGATTATCTGAATCATTGCCAGTGCGCGACTGACGAGGAGGACGGCCTCTTTTTTGGACATGGAATTGACTTCCTTCCAGCGAAATGAATGCAAGAGAAGCATACCGCAGGGGCTGAAGCCCAACATTCTTGTCACGGCTTTTTCGGCACGACTGAAGTCGTGCCCTGACACAAAACGCTCACGAATCCCCGTTGAGGCTAATCGCCAGGTGATTCTTCGAGTTCGGAGCCGAGCCGGTGCAGCTTCATCACCCGCCATTGCAGCCGATCGAAGAAGAGATAGACAACCGGCGTTGTGAACAGCGTGAGCATCTGCGAAACGATCAGCCCGCCCACGATGGTGATGCCCAGCGGCTTGCGCAATTCCGAGCCGACGCCCATGCCGATGGCCAGCGGCAGTCCGCCGAAGAGTGCCGCCATGGTGGTCATCATGATAGGGCGGAAACGGAGCAGGCACGCCTGATAAATGGCTTCGACAGGCGGCAGCCCCTGGTCGCGCTCCGCCTGCAGAGCAAAGTCGATCATCATGATGGCGTTTTTTTTCACGATGCCGATCAAGAGAATAATGCCGATGAGCGCGATGATGCTCAGATCGGTCCCCGTCAACAAAAGCGCCAGGATCGCGCCCACGCCCGCCGGGGGAAGCGTGGAGAGAATGGTGAGCGGGTGAATCAGGCTCTCGTAGAGGATGCCGAGCACGATGTAGACGGCCACCAGCGCGGCGAGGATGAGATACGGCTCATTGCGCAGCGAATCTTGAAAAGCCTGCGCGGAGCCTTGGAAGGTTCCGTGGACGGACGAGGGCATGCCCATATCGCGCTGGACTTTTTCAAGCGCGGTTACGGCGTCTCCGAGAGCCACGTTGGGGGCCAGGTTGAAGGTGAGCGTGACGGCAGGATACTGGCCCTGGTGGTTTACCTGCAGGGCGGTGCGCTGGGCATCGTAATGTGCGATTGCGGAGAGCGGAACCATCGCGCCGCCTGGGGCCGAGGCGGCTGAGGACGCCGTCGATGGAATGGCCGTGGGCGCACCGGGGGCTTTGCTGGCCTTGATGTAAATGCCGTTGAGCGAGTCAGGGCTGAGCTGGTAGCTGGGGTCCACTTCCATAACCACGTAGTACTGGTTCAGCGGCGTATACATGGTAGACACTTCGCGCTGGCCAAAAGCGTCGTAGAGCACGTTGTCAATGGCTGCGGCGGAGATGCCGAGGCGCGCGGCGGAGTCGCGATCGATCACCAGGTTGGCGGCCAGGCCCTGATTCTGCTGGTCGGTAGAAACGTCGCGCAGCTCGGGCATGGTGCGAAGGCGGTTCTCGAGCTGCGGCGCCCAGGTATTGAGCTCATTCAGATTCTCGTCGCTCAGCGTGAATTGGTATTGCGCAGCACTGCCGCGGCCGCCGATCTGGAGATCCTGCTGAACCTGGAGAAACATGGTTGCGCCGGGAACGCTGGTGAGCTTGCCGCGCAGGCGATTGACGACCTCGTCGGCGGTGACGCGGCCGGGGCGCTGGTTGAGCGGTTTGAGCGCCACCCACAGATTGCCGATGTTGGTGCTGCCGCCTCCCGGTCCTGCGCCGCCAACGGCCGCAGTTGCAGAGTAGACGGCCGGATCCTGGAGCACCATCTCCGCCAGTTGGCGGTTCTTGTCGCGCATGGCGGGAAAGCTGATGTCCTGCGCGGCCAGGGTGCGGCCATTGAGGCGCCCCGTGTCCTGCTGCGGGAAGAAGCCTTTGGGCACGATCTTGAAAAGGTAGACATTGAGAGCCATGGTGGCAAACACCACGCCCAGCATCAACCCCTGGTGACGGAGCACCCAGCGCAGCGCACCGTTGTACTCGTGATGCAGCCGATAGAAGAGGCTCTCCGTGAAGCGGTAGAGACGGCCGTGTCGGCTCTCGTCGCGCTGCTGCAGGAAGCGGGCGCACAACATGGGCGTGGTGGTGAGGGAAACCAGCAGCGAAACGGCGATGGCCACCGAAAGCGTAACGGCAAATTCGCGGAAGAGCTTTCCGACCAACCCGCCCATCAGCAGGATGGGAATAAAAACGGCGATCAGGGACGTGCTCATGGAAAGCACCGTGAAGCTGATTTCGCGCGAGCCTTTCATGGCTGCGTCGAAGGGCGTCATGCCCATCTCGATGTAGCGGGTGATGTTTTCGATGACCACGATCGCGTCGTCGACAACGAAGCCGGTGGAGATGGTGAGGGCCATCAGCGAGAGGTTATCGATCGTATAGCCAATCAGGTACATGATGCCGAAAGTGCCCACCAGCGAAAGCGGCACGGCGATGGAGGGAATGATGGTGGCCCACACTTCGCGCAGAAAGAGAAACACCACCAGCACCACCAGACAGACGCTGACGATGAGTGAGATTTCGACATCGTGCACGCTGGAGCGGATGGTGGTGGTGCGGTCGACGGCCACGTCAAGCTTGATGGTGGGCGGGATGGCCGCTTGAAGTCGCGGCAGCTCGACCATCACTGCGTCCACAGTGGAGATGACGTTGGCGCCCGGAATCTTGAAGACGACGAGCGAGATGCCGTCTTTGATGCGGCCCGGCACGCCGTCGGCCCGGTTGATGCCGGAGACGCCGGCGGTGTGGATGTCGGCGACGCTGTCGACAATTGTGCCCAGGTCGGACATGCGCACCGGTGCGCCGGTCTGCTGGTTGTATCCGGCAATGATGGGCGCGTAGTCAGAGGCCTTGAATATCTGGTCGTTGTCGCCGATCTGCCAGCGCTGGGCGGGATCCTGAAAGGCTCCCTTGGGCCGGTTGGCGTTGGCGTTGGCGAGGGCCGTGCGCACTGCTTCAAGGCCCACGCCGTTTGAGCCAAGCTGCATCGGGTTCAACTCCACGCGCACCGACGGGCTGGCGCTGCCGAAGACGAAAACCTGGCCCACGCCCTGAATCTGCGAGATTTTCTGCGCCAGGATGGAGTCGGCCATGTCGTACATCTGCGGCTTGGGCACCACGTCGGAGGTGAGCGTGAGGATGAGGATTGGCGCTTCGGCTGGATTGGCTTTTCGGTAGCCGGGATTCTGCGGCAGGTTGCTGGGCAACTGATTCCGGGCCGCGTTGATGGCCGCCTGCACGTCGCGCGCGGCAGCGTCGATGTTGCGGTCGATGTCGAATTGCAGCGTGACCGAGGACGCGCCCAGGGAGCTGGACGAGGTCATCTGGTTGACGCCGGCGATGCGGCCGAACTGGCGCTCCAGCGGAGTAGCGACGGAGGAGGCCATGGTCTCGGGACTGGCGCCGGGTAGCGCTGCGTTGATGCCGATGACGGGGAAATCGACGTTGGGCAGCGAGGCAACCGGCAGAATGGAATACGCTCCCGAGCCGGCCATCAGCAGGGCCAGCGAGAGCAGCGAAGTGGCTACCGGACGCTTGATGAACAGTGCCGAAATGTGCATCGTTCGGGTTCCTGATGTTGAGCTTTCAGCTCTCAGCCTTCAGCTTTTAGCTGAGAGCTGAAAGCTGAGAGCTAATGGCTGACGGCGGTTTCCTGTTCGAGCCTTTGTTGAGCACCTTTCGGCTTCATCTTCATGGCCAGCTTGTCGAAGTAGAGGTAGACCACAGGGATTGTGTAGAGCGTGAGCAACTGCGAAAAGATCAGGCCGCCGACGATGGTGATGCCCAAAGGCTTTCGGAGTTCCGCGCCGACGCCTCCGCCGAGCGCCAAGGGCAGGCCGCCGAGTAGCGCGGCCATGGTGGTCATGATGATGGGGCGGAAGCGGAGAAGGCAGGCCTGGAAAATTGCTTCCTCAGCGGATTTGCCTTCGGTGCGCTCGGCTTGCAGCGCGAAGTCGATCATCATGATGGCGTTTTTCTGCACGATGCCGATGAGCAAGATGATCCCGATGAGCGCGATCACGGAGAATTCTGTGCGGGTGATGAGCAATGCGAGTAATGCGCCGACTCCGGCCGACGGCAGCGAGGAGATGATGGTAATGGGGTGGATGTAGCTCTCGTAAAGCACGCCGAGCACGATGTAGACCGTGACCAGCGCGGCGAGGATAAGGATTGGCTCGTTGGCCAGGGACGTCTGAAATGCAGCCGCAGTGCCCTGGAAACTGGCGTTGATCGCCGCCGGCATCTGGATTCGCTTTTCAATCGCATTCACAGCGTTCACGGCATCGCCGAGAGCCTTGCCGGGCGCGAGGTTGAAACTGATCACTGTTGACGGAAACTGTCCCTGGTGGCCGATGGCCAGCTGCGTGCGCGATTGCTCCCAGTGGGCAATCATGCTGAGCGGGACCTGCGTGCCATTGCCGGATTTTACGTAGAGGTTATTGAGCACGCCGGGGTCTGTCTGGAAGTTCTGACCAACTTCCATAACCACATGGTATTGGTTGAGCTGGGTGAAGATTGTGGAGACCTGGCGCTGGCCAAAAGCGTCGTAGAGCGTGTTGTCCACATCGGCCATGGCGATGCCGAGACGGGCCGCAGTGTCGCGATCGATCACCAGCTTAGCGCCGAGGCCCTGGTCCTGCAGGTCGCTGGCTACATCGGTCACCATTTTCTCGCGGCTTAGCTCATCCACCATCTTGCGCGTGTAGACGGCAAGCTCTTCCTGGTTGGGGTCTTCGAGCGAATATTGAAATTCCGTCCGGCTGACGCGGTCTTCGACGGTCAGGTCCTGCAGCGGCTGCAGGAAGAGCTGAATGCCTTCGACGCCGGCAAGGTGCGGTTCCATGCGGCGAATCACTTCTGTAGCGGAGATCTTGCGGTCTTCGAGCGGTTTGAGGTTGATCTGAATGCGGCCGGAGTTGAGCGTGGTGTTGGTTCCGTCGACGCCGATGAACGAGGAGATATTGTCGACGGCCGGGTCTTCGAGCAGCACGTCGACGAGTTTCTGCTGGCGCTGGGCCATGCTCAAAAAGCTTACCGTCTGCGGAGCTTCAGAGATGCCGAGAATCACGCCTGTATCCTGCACCGGGAAAAAGCCCTTGGGGACGACGAGAAACAGCAGAATGGTGGCCACCAGTGTGGCGATGGTGACCAGGAGCGTGGTGAATCGATAGCGCAGGACGACTTGAATAGAACGTCCATACGCCGCGATGATGGAATTGAAGATGCGCTCGGACCAATGGTAGAAGCGCGTCTGGCGGGCTGTTGCCTTGTCTTGCAAGATGCGCGAGCACATCATGGGCGTCAGCGTGAGCGAAACGAATGCAGACACAAGAATCGTGACAGCAAGCGTGATGGCGAATTCGCGGAAGAGCCGGCCGACCACATCGCTCATGAACAGAAGCGGAATCAGCACTGCGATGAGCGAAACCGTCAACGACATGATTGTGAAGCCGATCTGCTCCGAGCCCTTGAGCGCGGCGCGCATGGGGCTGAGGCCTTCTTCGATGTGGCGCGAGATGTTCTCGATCATGACGATGGCGTCGTCCACAACGAAGCCGGTCGAGATGGTGAGCGCCATGAGTGTCAGGTTGTTGAGCGAGTAACCCAGCAGGTACATTACGCCGAACGTGCCCACGATGGAGAGCGGCACGGCGACCGAAGGAATCACCGTCGCGGCAAGGTTGCGCAGGAAGAGGAAGATCACCATCACCACCAGCGCGAC